>JACTMZ010000006.1 GCA_014584375.1 Verrucomicrobiota bacterium
AGGGGATGCTTTTTTTAAAAGCAAAAAGGGAAGTGTTCGAGGTGACTCGAATGCACTTCCCAAAGTGTCGCATTGGCTTGCGGACGGCTATTCCCTTTCGCGCATGAACTTTTCATGCCCATCGCGACGGGATTGGTTGATGACGCCCATTTGTTTTTTCACGGCGTTCCAATTTCCGGCGCTGGCAAATTGCGCCAGCTCATCAATCTGTTTGACCAAGGCTTCGATGGATTTTTTGTAGGCGGCTACAAATTCAGCGCGTTTGTCCTTGGGAATATCCGCCGCCTTGGCCGGTTCCAAGGAAGCCGCCGCCTCCGCCGCTTCACGAAGTTTTGTGACATGCTTGAGCACGGCGGTTTTATCGGGTTCGCCGGAAGCTTCCAAGTCGGCCTTGAGATCCTTGGTTGCCTGCTTCATGACCTTCATCTTTTTCTCCAGCGGCGTTGCGGCGTGAAGTGATGGAATGAAAACCAGGAGACTGAGGACAAGGGCGAGATGAATTTTCATGGAACGGGTAGTATTCACGTTTGTTCGTAATTTTGACAGAAAATTACGCGTATTATGCCGCTGCGGCGTCGTGCGAATGAAAATAGCGGCGCAAGACGGCGAGAGTGACATAGGCGGCTTCAAGGACGAGAAATGCGATGACGTAACCTTCGCCGCCGACACCGAAGCCGTAGCTGTGCAGTCCGGTGCCCAGCACGAAATTGACGCCGTACCATGCCATGACAATTCCGGAGAAATTGACAATTCCCGCCACGGCGATTCCAAAATTTCCCCACCATCCGGCCATTTTTCCGTGCATGGCGAGGACGTACATCAGCAGGGCAATGAGCGCCCATGTTTCCTTGGGATCCCATCCCCAGAAACGTCCCCAGCTGTAATTGGCCCAAACGCCGCCCAGAATGGTTCCGGCGGCCAGGAGAATAAGGCCGACAAACATCATGCGATACAGCCATTCGTGAAGTTGACGCATGCCGGGCGCGGCCTGCGGACGCCAGATGTATTGCCACAGAACGACATGGGAAAATCCCAGTACGAGTGCAAAGGCCGCATAGCTCAGCGTTATCGTCAGCACATGCGTGGTAAGCCAAAAGTTGTCGCGCAGCACCGGCACGAGCGGATCAAGGCGGCTGGGCATCGCCGCCGGCAGGCTTCGCACAAGGAGAAGGCAAAGCAGGCTGATGGGCAGGGCGCTCAGCAGGATCGCGCGATTTCGATAAACAGCGTAAAATACGAGCCCGAAAAACACCGTGGCCATGGACACCCATACGATGGATTCGTACATGTTGGTCACCGGAGCGCGTCCGGCGATGAGCACACGCAGCGCAATGCCATAGACCATGATGACAAAACCGGCGATGGCCGACGCCAGGCCGATTGCGGTGAGGATGCGTTGATTATTGATTGTGCTGACGGTGAGAAAAACAAACGCTGCCGCAAACAGCCAAATCGCCAGATCGAAGGGTTTAAGCCGCTGGTAGAAAAGTTCGCGGTCAATCGTGTGCGCTGCCGGATAATATTCCGGATTCATGGCCCGCAAATTTTCCTGAAGTTTTGCGCCGGCTGCCGCAAACGCGGTGTTGTTTGTCTCGCGATAGGCGGTGATGAGATCGCGCAGATTGTTCAAAAACGACATGACCTCGGTGGCGGAGTAGGCTGTGCGAATTGTTACGGGAGAAAGCCATGTGTTGCCGTGTTTTTCCCCGGGCGGCGGTGGCACGATCAAAAAGGCGGAACTGTCGTTGAGCGCCCGAAACATTTGGAGTCGCCCGGCCACGGTCTGCGCCTCCGCTTGAAGTCGGGGCACTGTTTGGCCGGATTGACGAAGGGCGGCCGCCTCGCGGGACAGACGCTCGATTTCGGGGGCGACGGACACAAGTTCCTTTGCTGAAAATCGCTTGCGCGCAGCGTCAAGGCCGAGCTTTTTGGTCAGCGGATGATAGGACAACAGGATGATCGGTTCGTCCGCCCAATCGCGGGTGGCAAAAAGGGTGGAAAAAGAGAATTCCGTTCCTCCGATTTTGGAGCCGTCCCGGGCGGTGACGGGATCACGTCCGGAAATTTTGACCAGCATTTCGTGTCCGAATGTCCCCATCGGCTTGCGTCGCCCGGAATCCTGTATCGCGAGTGATTCCCACGGGGCCAGATTCACGGTGTCCGCCTGCACGGACGCGAGGGTGGCGGCGAGGGTGAGAATGATGAGCGGCAGGTACAGCCGGAATTTTTCTAAGAGTCGGGTGTTGATCATGGGTTGTTGGCGGTTGGCAAAACCGCGCGCCCGGTCGGGCGGCGAAAGATGAACATGGCGATTAAACCGGAGCATATAATGAGCGAACCAACCCATTTGAACAGCCAACCCGGATCGCGAAGGATTTGCACGGAGCTTTGCGTGGGATCATTGGGATTCCATGAGGCCTGCGAAATTTTGTAAGTCAGGCCGGTGAGCGAGCGCCACCAGGCGCTGGGGTAATCAAAGGGGCGGTTCATGGCGCACGAACCCGAGGCGGCTTCAACTCCGTCGGGCAGAATTACGGACAGATCGCTGCGAAAGGACGCCGGATCGTCGGTTCCTTCGTTGTGCTCCACTGCAAAATTCCGCAGGACAAGCCCGAAGGGAAGCCGGTGCGTTTCCCATCCGTAGGCAACTTCCAGCGGGAAGGATCCGGTCGGAAAATTGGCACGCCAGCCGGCCGCCACCCATTGCTCGGCAAAACGATCCCCGTTGGATGCCCGAATTTTTACGCCTTCCAACAGGGGCTGCCCCATGGGCGGTGTCTGATTCTCCGGCAAGGGCTCGAAATGAAAGGCGGGCGTCGCGGAAGGCAGATTCTGCACGGCTTCAATGGTCCAATCCGCCCAGCCGGTCGGCATTGGCTTGCCGACGGTAAGCGGAGTTTCGGCGCTGTGTTTTCCGCGTGTGGAAAGAATGATGCCGAAGGTGCCATCGGCCTTGACGCGAATAATGGCGTGACTACCGGCTCCGGTCGTCGGCGGTTCGGCGCTATCGGGAATCAAATCCACTGTGATGAGTCCGAGATCGAGCCGGGAGTGATCGCGGTGTCCCGCCAGTAGCCATTGATCCACCGTCTGGTTCATCGCCCCGGTGCGCAGGCGAACGCGCAC
>JACTMZ010000024.1 GCA_014584375.1 Verrucomicrobiota bacterium
TCGGCTTCGCCGAGAAGATGGCGGGTGCGGCGCAACACGACTTCGCGGCGGTGCTCGATGTAGCAGGAAATCGCCTCCTTGAGCGAAAGCAGCTTCGGCTTGCCGTGGTCAATCGCCAGCATCGTGACCGAAAACGAACTTTCCAACGCCGTGTGCTTGTAGAGATTGTTGATGACAACCTTCGGATTGGCATCGCGTTTGAGTTCGACGACCACGCGTGTGTTTTCATCGGACTCGTCGCGAATGGCGCTGATGTCGGAAATGATTTTTTGATTCACCAGTTCCGCAATGCGGGTGACGAGGGTGGCGCGATTGACGTTGTAGGGGATTTCGGTGATGACGATTTGCTCGCGGTTTCCCTTGAGTTCCTCCACGCCGGCCTTGCCGCGCACCTTTACCGAACCGCGTCCGGTTTCAAAATATTGACGGATTCCGGCGACACCGCAGAGCTGGCAGCCTGTGGGAAAATCCGGTCCCTTGATGTGCTTCATCAGCTCATCAAGTGTGATGTCAGGTTTGTCAATCTGCGCGCAGATGGCGTCAATCACCTCGCCGAGATTATGCGGCGGCATGTTGGTGGCCATGCCGACGGCGATGCCCGTGCCGCCGTTGACGAGAAGATTGGGAAAGGCCGCCGGAAAAACAACCGGCTCGGTCAGGCGTTCATCGTAATTCGGGACAAAATCCACAGTGGATTTGTCCATGTCGGCCATCAGCGCCGTGCCGAGGTGCGTGAGGCGCGCTTCGGTGTAACGCATGGCGGCGGGCGGATCGCCTTCGATGGAGCCGAAGTTGCCCTGACCATCCACGAGTGTCTCCCGCGTGGCCCAATTTTGTGCCATGTGGACGAGAGTCGGGTAAATGACCGCCTCGCCGTGGGGGTGATAGTTGCCGCTTGTGTCACCGCAAATTTTTGCGCATTTGATGTGCTGCCGCCCGGGAAACAGCCGCAGGTCGTGCATGGCGTAAAGAATGCGACGCTGCGCGGGTTTCAATCCGTCCCGCGCATCCGGCAGGGCGCGGGAAATAATGACGGACATGGAATAGTCGAGGAAAGATCGTGACATCTCCTCCGCGACATCAATCGGTTCTACTTTTTCGTTCTGTGTGTACACTTTGTGACTGCTTGTTAAGCGCGATGCGGGCGAAATCCGGCGCGACAGTCCATTATGCCCCGAAGGTTTTGCAACGCCAGTGCAATCCGCAGGAAAGCGGTAATTTGTTGACAATTTTTCCGCATCTTCAAAGGGTTGTCATGCACGGCGAAAAAACCGGCGCTGAGTGTGTAGTTTTAAAATGAATACCAAAAAGCCTGTTTCCCCCAATGTCACGCAGAGGATGGTGGCGGCGCGCGCCGGGGTGTCCCAAGGAGCAGTGTCGCACATTCTGGGAGGATTCGGAGACCGTTACAACAAGAAGACGCGGGAGGAGGTTTTTCGGACGGCACGGGAGCTTGGGTACCATCCCAATCGTGCGGCGCAGGCCATGCGGCGCGGAAGAAGCAATGTCATTGTTCACCTGAATTTCAGCGGTTATTCGGAGCTGGCCGGGCGTAAATCCAGTCACTTGGGGCGTTTCATTCACGAGGCGGGCTTTGATTATCAGGCTATTGATTCTTATTGGTGGCCCGAGGATGGGGAGAAGCTGACCGGACGAATTCTGTCACAACGTCCGGAGGGGCTTGTTGTTTCAGGGGCATTGCAGTCGTCCGTTGATTTCAAGAGCATTCGGGATGCGGACATTGCCATTGTCATGATTGATGCCCGCGCGGATGGTGTTGCGCGGGTGTATCACGATGTGCGTGGCGCCATCAAAGAGCTGACACTTCAGTGCCTTGCGCAGGGGCGTCTTCCGGTGCTTATGCTTCGGAGGCATCCCGGGGATGTTATTGATCTCCACTGGAGCATCCAGGCGCGTCGGGAGGGTTTTTTTGACGCCCTTCATGAACGCGGTTTTGATCCTGTTCCGGAGGTTTTTATGGACGGCCACCGGGCATTGAAATTTGGAGAGAGTCCGATGATCATTTGGAGCATGCGGAACCCGGATTCGGACGCGCTTTTTGGAGATGGCGAACATGCGGCCCGCTGTCTGCTTGACTCGGGGACGCCGCCGGGCGCGCTGATTTGCCTGAATGACTTTTATGCCATTGGAGCGCGGGGTGTTTTGATGGAGGCGGGTGTTCGTATTCCGGAGGATGTGGCTGTCGCGGGATTTGACAACCTTGCGTATTCCATGCAGCGGTCGGTTGGGCTGACCACCGTGGAGCATCCGATTGAAGCGATGTGCAAGGAGGCGATTTCGATGCTGAAGGAGAGGATGGGCGGGAAACAGCAGTCGCCTGACGTCATTGAAAAGGCTTTTCCGTGTCAGATTCACTGGCGGCGGTCACTTCCTCGAAACAGCTCGGCGGGGATTGATGAAAGGACGTCTGTTTTTGTATGAGCCTGACGAAAAAAATTATTTTGGCACTTTTGTCACCGGTGCTTTTGCTGCTTCCGGCGGGATGCGACAGGTGGACGGGTTCGACTGTTGCGCTGGTGAACAACGGGGTGGTGCTCAGCGCCGTTGTTTTGCCGCAAAATCCTCCGGACGCCTTGCGGAAGCTTGCGAAGGATTTCGTTGAGACTGTGGAGATTTCCACGGGTGCCGCCATTCCTGTGATTTTGGAGGGTGAAGGTGAAATGCTGGCTCCCGGAACCACCCTGATTTTTCTGGGAGACACCAAAAGAACACGGGAGGCGGGTTTTTCCCTCCAGACAATTCCGGATGAAGGCTATCGCCTGCGGGTGCAGCCGGGAGAGATTTTTATCCTTGGGCGCGATCAGGGAACGGGGGACGGCGTGCGCTCCATGCCCACTCTTTGGGCGTTGAACCGCCTCCTCGAGGAGGGGCTCGGCGTTCGCTGGCTCTGGCCCGGAAAACTCGGAACTTATATCCCGAAATCGCAATCATTTGTCATCCGGGAATCGGATGTCACATATCAGCCGGCTTTGTCCATGCGCAGGCTCCGTCTCGGCTTTGGCCGCTCGCCGTTTTCCTCCGACCCCGCCTTGGACGCCACCCTCAAAAAAGAGGCGGTGCGCTGGGCGGAGAACCATCAGTCCGGACGGCGCGATGGGCCGG
>JACTMZ010000092.1 GCA_014584375.1 Verrucomicrobiota bacterium
CGTCAGCATCATTTGAATGAGAACCGTTGCCCCCATGCCGATGAGGAGCGGACGCAGCCAAAGCTTTTCGGTTCCGATCAAATAATCATCAATAAAGATACGCAGGAATGCCGGGGCGATAAGGCCCGGAATGACGAGAAAAAGGGCGCACAGGAGGGCGAAAAGAAACGCCATGCGACATCCGTGCAGCCGCGCAAGCAGGAAGGTGAATATGCCCGGCTTGGCACCTCCTTTTTTGAAATCAGGCCCCGGCTCGAATGTCAGGGTGACACCCGTATAACTCGTGTCGAATTCCTTGGCGGAAACCTTGCGGGGGCCGCTTCCCGGATCATTGATGTAAAATACGCCGCCGTTTTTTCCAAATCCCTCGAGAACGACGAAGTGGTTGAAATTCCAAAATAGGATGGCCGGCAATGGAACTTTGGCGAGGCTGGCGACATCGTATTTGTAGCCCTTGGCCGTCATGCCAAGCCGCCGGGCGGCCTTGACGACGTTGAGCGCCTTGCTTCCGTCACGTGAAACGCCGCATTCCACACGCAGTTCCTCCAGCGGTATGATGCGCCCGTAATATTCGAGCACGATGGCCAGTGCCGCCGCGCCGCATTCCACCGCTTCCATTTGAATGACGGTGGGCGTCTTGACGCGACGATTGGGCAGCTTGGGAAATTCTTCGGGCACGTTGTGGCGGGGTCAGTAGATTCCCAGTTGTTTTTTCAGGTAGGGAATGAGCAGGGTGATTGGTCGCACGCGCTCCAGCACGATGGAAACCTGGCAAAGGGTGCCGCTTTCCAGTTTGAGATTCGGCCCGTTGGAGGATGACCAGCGAAAGCCGCTCGGCGTGGAGGGATCATCCTCGAGATCGGCCACAAACTCAATGGCGCTGCCTTGCGGCAAAAGGCTCTGCACGATGCTGTCATCACCCCCGAGCTCGCTCAGAAGATATTCCTTTGTCACCGGCAGGGGGGAAACCGAATAAACCGTCGCCAAAATGAATCCGTATTCCTCCGGTTTGACGATGGACGGAGAAAGCCGGGCAGCCATTCCCTTTTTGATTTTTTTGCCCTCGATTGTTGGAACGTAAACAAGTCCCACATATTCACCGGCGAGGCTTTCCATGCGCACAATGGTTTTTCCCGGTTGAACGAAATTGCCGGGATTGACCACCACCTCGGTGACGCGCCCCTCCCGCGTGGTGCGAACGACGCTTTCCTGTTCGTATTTGATCTGATTTTCACGAATTTTCAGCGTCTGATCCAGGATTTGCTGCTGACGTTGAAAGGAGCGGGACTTCACTTCGTAAATGGCGCTTTTCGTTTCCAGGAGCGGCGTTTTTGTGATCAGCCCCCTCGTGTAAAGGCTTTCCTGATTGGCGAGTTTTTCCTGCAAATTGTGCAGCCTTTCGGCTTCATCCTTGCTTTGTGCCGCCTCCTGTTCCTGAAGTTTTTTCAAGGTTTCGCGTCCGCTGATCAGTTGCTCCTTCAATTGCGAAAGATCCAATGTGGCGACGGCCTGCCCGGCTTGAATCGTGTCGCCAACTTGTACTTTGACATCCAGAACGACGCCCGCTGTTTGCGGTGACACTTCAAAAATGCCGACATCGCTTTCCCTCACAATAATTCCCTGCCCGGTCGCTGTTCGCAAAATTGTCCCCATAAATCCCCAGGCAAGCGTTGCCGCCAGGGCCAGCCCGATGGCCAACAGGGCCACCCAGCCCAAGGGGGAGGTGATGGGCAGGAGCGCGTCAAGTTGCTCTGGCGAGCGAATCTTTGATAGGGCGGCCTGACGAAAGAGCGTCGGTTTGGATTCGGGTTGGTCTGCCATTTGGGATTTGTGATTTTGCAGGATTTTAACTTATCAATAAAAACGAATTGGATAAACGGAGACTCACATCGGGACAAACGGTTGATGGCCTATTGCCGTTCACCCCACTTTGAGCCGCCCCTGATGGAAATGACCTATTTTTTAAAAGTGTCACGCTATAATTTTACGGGTGTAAAGATGGATTCATTTTTTATGCGAACTTTTATTGTCGGAAATCAGCGTGTTTCGAAACGGATGTCATGCGGCTGATTTTTATTTCAGCTCTTTTGTTTGTCGTTCTGGCTTATGGACAGAACGCCACGCATGCACCGCAGGATGATTCGCCGGAGCTTCTTCTTCCGGATGCCGCCATTCCCGACATCACTCCCGCGCCGCCCCCCACACCCACTCCCCTGCCTGCCGCCACTCCGCCCAGGGAATTTCGTGATACGGAGCTCATCGAGGAGGCGAAAAGTTTGCAAAATGTCGAGCCTTTCTCCAAGCGGGAGCTGGGATTTGATGAACGGCGGATCAATGCCATCAATTCCGTGCGCATTACGCTCGAATACAGTCCGCAAATTCTCATTCAGGATACCGATGTACAAAGCCGTGAAGGCGCCGCGCGGCGGGCGCAGGGCGAGTTTGACACGCATGTCACGGGACGTGCCCAGGCGGATATCAAGCAGCGCATCCGCGATATGTTCACCCGTCCGCTTCCCGGCCCGTCCCCGACGCCTTATCCGAATCCTCTGATTCGCAAGACCAGTTTTTATGAGTTTGAACTCGGGCTTAGGCAGAGGCTTCGCAACGGCGTTGTTTTGGAGCCCAAGGTCGCATTTCGTCCGAGCATTGACACAGACTACAACGACACCTTTAACAACGCCAACGAAGGATCGGTGAGCTTCGGCGTTTTCATTCCGCTTGCCAAAGGCGGGGGGCGGCTGGTCAACGAGGCGCCCGAGATGGCGGCGCGCTTCGATTTGCTTGCCAGTACTTTTCAGCTCCGCTTCATCACCGCACAAAGCGTTCGCGACACCATGCTGGCCTATTGGCGCTGCCGCGCCGCCGAAGAGCGCTACAAACTTTTCGTCGAATCGGAAAAAATTTCCTCCCGACTGCTCAAACTGAGCGTCTCGCTTGTTGAAGCGGATGAACTTGCGCCGGCGCAGCTTTCGCAAATTCTCGCCGATCGAAACACCACCGTCGCGACGCGCATCAGCAGCGAAGCCCAGCTCACCCTTGCCCGTCAACGCCTCGCCATCGCCATGGGATACAATCCTGATGTTCTTGTCATGGCCCCGCTGACC
>JACTMZ010000156.1 GCA_014584375.1 Verrucomicrobiota bacterium
CGATGGGCTGGACGGACAGCCACCTGCATCAGTTCATCGTCGGTTCCGGATTTGCCCGCACTTATTACGGGCGGCCTGATCCCGAGTTTGCGGACATGGGCAACAAAACATTGAACGAGAAGTGCCACAGCGTGGCCGATCTTGCGCCAGCGGCGAAACGGAAGTTCATTTACGAATACGATTTTGGTGATGGATGGCAGCACGACGTTGTGGTCGAAAAAATTCTTCCGCCGGATTCGACCTTCATGCACCCGGTTTGCCTGGGTGGTGCGAATGCCTGTCCGCCGGAAGATTGCGGTGGCATGGGCGGCTATTACAACCTGCTGGAAATCCTGACCGACCCGAAGCACCCCGAACACGACGACATGAAAGAGTGGATTGGCGACGACTTGAATGCGGAGAAATTCAATGCCGAGGACGTCAATCGGATTTTCAAGGGACTCAAAGCCTGAATCCAGCTCCTGTCCGCACCACATCACAATAGGCATCGGTGCGGTAAGTCTCAAAAGATTGCTTCCCACCCCTTCATCGCTTTACAAATTGACGCCGCAAATCCGCACGTCGGGCGCCTTGGGCATTATATTTCTTCATGGACAAGCAACACACACTCGCAGCCTCCGCCTCCCTCGCGGGCGTTTCGCTTCACACCGGCGAAAAAGTCACACTGACCGTTCATCCGGCTCCGGCCAATCATGGATTCAAATTTCGCCGGACGGATCTCAAGGATCACCCGACCGTGGACGCCGTCGCGTCGAACGTTCGCACTGTGGAGCGAGCCACCACACTCGTGGAAGGAAGCGTCAAGGTTCACACCGTTGAACACATTCTATCCGCACTTTCCGGGCTGGGCGTGGACAATGCCCTCATTGACATGGACGCCAACGAGCCGCCCATTGGCGACGGCAGTGCCGCGCCCTATGTGGCGCTGATTAAAAAGGCGGGCATTGTTGCGCAGGAAGAGCCGCGACGGCTTTGTGAAATTCGCGAACCGGTCGCCATACAGACGAAAAACGGATCTCTCCTTGTTATTCTGCCGGACACCAAATTTCGCATTTCCTGCACTCAAGCCGGCCCCAACGGCTCATTTACCCAGTATCTCAGCCTGGAAGTCACGCCGTCCGTTTATGAAAATCAAATCGCTCCGGCCCGCACCTTCGTTCATTACGAGGATGTCGAGCCGCTCATGCAAAAGGGGCTGATTCGTGGTGGCAGTCTTGAAAACGCCATCGTCATTCGCGATGAAGCCATCCTAAGCAAGGAACCTCTCCGTTTCCCGGATGAATTTGTCCGGCACAAAATCCTCGACATCATCGGCGATCTCACCCTCGTCGGGCGTCCTCTCGTCGGACATGTGGTGGCCGTCAAACCCGGCCATGGGCCGAACACCGAGCTGGCCGCCGCCATTGCGCGGAGGCACGCCAACATGATGGCCATGATTCCGCCGACCCGCCTGCCCGTCGGTGAACGCGTGCTTTCCACCGTGGAAATCATGAAAATTCTTCCCCATCGGTATCCATTTCTCATGGTGGATCGCATTGTTGCCTTCGAGGGCGACACAAAATGCACTGGGGTCAAATCCGTCACAATCAACGAGCCGTTTTTCCAGGGCCATTTCCCAAATCACCCGGTCATGCCCGGCGTGCTTCAGGTCGAGGCCATGGCGCAGGTGGCCAGCATTCTCATGATGCTCAACACTCAGAATTCGGGGAAAATCGGATATTTTATGAGCGCTGATGAGGTGAAATTTCGAAAGCCGGTTTTTCCTGGCGACACCCTTTTCATTCATTGCGAACTCACCCGTTCCCGCAAAACAATGGCCCGAGCCGCCTGTCAATGTACGGTGAACAATGAAATCGTCAGCGAGGGCAACCTCCTTTTCGGCCTCGTTTCGGAATGATTCATCCCACCGCCATTGTTGATCCTGCGGCGGAAATTCATCCCGGAGCCCGCATTGGCCCCTATTGCGTCATCGGCCCGAAAGTCATTCTCGGCGAGGATACCGAACTTATAAATCATGTCACCGTAATGGGCCCCTCAAAAATCGGCCGAGGCAATTTGTTTTACGCGGGCGCCTCCATTGGTCAGCGCACACAGGATCTCAAATACGCGGGTGAACCGACATATCTTGAAATCGGCGACGGCAACACATTTCGGGAATTCTGCACGGTGAATCGCGGAACACTGCCCGGCACAAAAACGATCATTGGAAACGGCGGAAATTTTCTCGCCTACTCGCACATTGCCCACGACTGCATCGTTGGCAACGAAGTCATTTTTTCCAACAACGGCACCCTGGCCGGACACGTCACGGTGGGCGATCACGCCGTCATTGGCGGCCTCACCGCAATCCATCAATTCTGCCGCATCGGACGCCGCGCCATCACCGGAGGCTGTTCAAAAATCGTCCAGGATGTTCCTCCGTTTTTCATTGCCGACGGCAATCCGGCGGAAATTCGCGGAGTCAATCAAGTGGGGCTGGAGCGTGCCGGATTTTCCTCGGAAACCATTCGGGCCCTTCGTGAGGCCTATCGCATCCTTTATCGCGGCAAACTCAATGTGAAGCAGTCGGTGGAAGCCATTCGTCGCGAACTGCCCGGCATCCCCGAGACCGAGGAACTCTGCGTCTTTATCGAGACCAGCCAGCGCGGCATTATTCGGTAATCCCGAATTCCTGGAGTCACCCCACGCGCACCGCGCGCGTTTTGTCCAAGCGCAAAATTCCGCCTCCTGCAAAATCGAGCATCGCCTTTGGATCCGTCACTTTCTCCCCGCGCCACTGGATGCTGCCCTGCACGGACAGGCGACGAACGTCACCGCGCGACCGGGCTTCACCAAAACATTGCGCGTAAGCCTCGACGCCTGCGGCAATGACATCCAATGTCGTGGCTGACGGTGAAAACGTCGGCAGATCGGCATTTTTAAGATCGCGCCCGCTGAATCGTCTCTCAAATTCCTCCAATGCGCCCTTAGCCTCCTGTGCCGTGTGAAACCGCGCCACCAGCGCCCGTGCCAGCTCCTTTTTCGCCGCCATCGGATGTTCGTCCGCAGGCAGCTCCCGTCCGAGAAGCAGCGTGTAAAAGCGCGCCATCAA
>JACTMZ010000167.1 GCA_014584375.1 Verrucomicrobiota bacterium
CCACGATCCGCCGCACTCGTCGGAACAAGGTCGCGCCATCCCCTCAATCCAGGAAACGGTGGTGGCGGCTCCGGCCATTCGCTCTGCTGCACCGAAGTGCCGGGGGCATCCGCCGCGACACGCGCGTCTTCATCCGCCGCCGCACCCTTCTCAAGCTTCACCCAGCCGGGGGGATTGAATTCCAGGCGGAACGGCGGCAATTTTTCATTGAGCGGAGCCGACAGCATGGCCCGCCATCCGCTCGCTCCGGACAATCCCGTGTAAAAGGCTGCGCTGATCCCGGCCAACACCCCGTCATCCGTATCCGCCGCACCTCTACTCCGCTCCGCCCGATAATCCGCCAGCAACCTGGGTGGCCTGTGCGTTGAGGAGAGTGCCGCAAATTCCAAAATCCCCCCGGCAATCGCCTCCGCCAGCCGTTCCCGCCATTCGGCCGAATGCAAGAGCCGCGCATCGCGCGGATTGCTCATAAAGCCGCATTCAACCAGCGCGGCAGGCGTGGTTGCGCGCCGCAAAACGGCGAAACGGGCGCGTTTGACCCCGCGATCCATCATGGGAACACGCCCCAGCATGGAATGCAAAATGGCCGTGGCCAGCGCATGACTGGAATGATCATTTGCATGCCCGGGCTCCTTCGAAAAATTGCGCCTCTCCAAAAACGAATCGTTGCTGTTCGGCGCGCCACGCGGCGTCAACGAATAAACCTCAAAGCCCGTCGCCGGCGAAAAACTTCGCCCCGAATCATTGCAATGTATGCTCACAAACACCGTCCCTGGATCCTCCCGCCGCAAGCGCTCCGCCGCCGCCGGCCTCGCCTCCAAGGGAATAAAATAATCGCCCTTGCGTGTGATCAGCACGCGCAGACCCGCTTTTTTCAAATACCCGCGAACCCGGCGCGATATGTCGAGATTGTAGTGCTTCTCAGGAGCATAACGATTGACCGCTCCACGATCATGTCCGCCATGTCCCGGATCCAGCACCACCGTGCGGAACGGACGCAACTGCGAAATGCGCTGCGGACGCATCAGCGGATCAATTGTTTTCGACAAATCCATCCGCGAAACATACATCGCGCCCGCAAAATACAGCGGCGGGAAGGACAGCCAGTGCTTCACCCGGTCAATGCGTGCCTCGCGCGATCCGCCGACAAATTCCATGCTGCGCCCCTCCTTCGACACCAATGCAACCCCCCGCTCCCCTCGGGGTGTCACCCGCATGTCGTAAAATTGCGCCACCTGCGACAGCGGCAGATAATCACGCCCGCCAAGCCGCTGAATGCGCCAGCTCGCCGCCGCACAGTCGTTTTCCAAAACAAGCAGCGCCAACGCCGCCATCATCCATATCCACACAACCCGCATAAAACCGCTCAGTCATCCTCCCCATTCCCTGCAGTCGGCGGAGCCAGCCGTCGGTATTCCTCGATCACCTTGGTCGCCGTGCGTCCGAGAAGCGCCGCCACCACGACGGTCAGCAGCAATCCGCCGCCCCATACAAAATATTCGACGGAGCCCGGACGGGAATCACCCCGCAAAATTCCAATGCCCAGTTGCCCCAGCGTTCCAAGGTAGCAATAAAGAAAAATGCCCGGCAGCCGACCCAACGCCACCCACTTGAGGCAAACCCAAAATTTCACACGGGTGATGCCGTAAAGATAATTAAACAGACTCGTGGGAAAAAGGGGATTGAGCTGGCTGAAAAAAATGATCCGCGGGCCGTGTTTGACAATGGCGCTGTCCAAAGCCAGCCAGCGCGGATCACGCAGCAGCTTGTGGCGCACAAATGACCGCCCGAGCTTGCGTCCGACAAAAAACGCCAGCGCCGCCCCCAGTAAATTACCAATCAAAACAAGCGCTGTTCCCCACCACATTCCGAAAAAAAAGCCTCCGCCAAGGCTCAAAATCCCGCCCGGCAAAAAAAGAACCGTGGCGACAGTCACCATCGCCGGAAAGGCGAGCCATCCGGCCATCCCCCAACTTTTCACCGCACTCTGCACCTCCTCGACCGTGCCAAGAAATCCGTCCGATCCCGCCAAAAACGCCAAAATCACAACCACCACAACCGCGATGGCGATCTGAACAAGAATCGAACGAAGGGCGGATTTCATTGCTTCGAAAAGGATGAAGGCATCGCGACATTCCCCGCACACCATACGGTCGCACGCAGAATCCACACCGGAGAATTCCGCCGATTCAACTCCCGTCCTGCACTTTGGTCATACGCCACCATCCAAGCATCCGGTGGCGCCGCCGGACTTGGCAACGCAATTTTCCTTGGGCATTGAGCCCCGAAAAGTGCAGCATGAACACCCTTTGCCAATGAATGCCGACCGCCCTATCACCGAATTGCTCTCCTCCGGGCGCCCCTTGCTCTCCGTCGAATTTTTTCCACCGAAGAATGACGAAGGCGGCGAACAACTTCTTCGGGCGGCAGAGGCCCTGAAGCCCTACAACCCGGACTTCGTCTCCATCACCTACGGCGCGGGCGGCACCACCCGCGAGCGAACGTTTCGCTATGCCAAAATCCTCCGCGAACAATTCGGTTGGCTCGTCATGCCGCACCTCACCTGCGTGGGCTCATCGCGCGGCGAACTCCTCGACATCGCCGCCGAATATCACGCCGACGGCATCCGCAACATCATGGCCCTGCGCGGCGATCCTCCCAAGGGGGAAAAAACATTTATCCCGTATCCCGACGGCCTGCGCCACGCCAGTGACCTCATCGCATTACTTCGGGAAAAATTTCCGGACATCTGCCTCGGCGCCGCCGCCTATCCGGAAAAGCATCCCGAGGCCGCCTCGATGGAACAGGATTTGATGCACCTCAAATCCAAGGCGGACGCCGGTGCGTCCTTCCTGACCACGCAGCTGTTTTTTGACAACGAGCATTACTTTCGCTTTTTGCATGCCTGCCGCAGCCGGGAAATTTTTCTCCCAATCCTGCCCGGATTGCTGCCGGCCCTCTCGCTGTCGCAAGTGCGCCGCTTCGGCCCGATGTGCGGATCGTCCCTGCCGCACGCCCTGATCGAACAACTGCAGATTGTTGACGACCATCCCCGCGCCTCCGAGGCGGTCGGCATCACCTGGGCCTACCATCAAATCCGCGAACTCCTTCGTCATGGCGCGCCCGGCGTCCATCTTTACATCCTCAACCGCTCGGCGGCGGCCATCACCCTCGCCCGAAGCCTCGACCGAAACGAACGCTAACCCTTGCACACCATGTCCGACCAACCGCACGACAATCCCCTGCGCGAAAATTTGATCAATCGCCCCGTTCCAGACCCCTGCATCCTCGTCATTTTCGGCGCAACCGGCGACCTGACACATCGCAAGCTGATCCCCGCCCTCTACAATCTTGCGGCCGACGGCAACCTGCCCGGTTCACTCGCCGTTGTCTGCTTCGCACGCCGCGACAAAACCGACGAAGGCTTTCGCGACGAACTCGGGGAGGCCACCCGCAAATACTCGCGCCAACCCGTCAATGAGGAGCTTTGGCGCCGTTTTGCAGCCAATATTTTTTATCATCAGGCCAACTTTCACGACAAGGCGGGCTACACCTCCCTCTCGGGCGTGCTGGACGACCTCGACAAGCGGCTCGGAACACGCGGGAACCGGCTCTTTTACCTCGCCACCTCGCCCACCGAATTCGATCCCATCCTGGAAAATCTGCGGGACAGCGGACTCAGCCATGCCAAAGAGGACGCCTGGGCGCGCGTCGTCATCGAAAAACCCTTCGGCACCGACCTGCCAAGCGCACGGCGACTCAATGATGTCGTCCACGCCGCCTTTCCCGAACGCGACACATTCCGCATTGACCATTATCTCGGCAAGGAAACGGCGCAGAACATCATGATTCTGCGCTTCGCAAACACTGTTTTTGAAGCTCTCTGGAACAATCGCTACGTCGAAAACGTGCAAATCACCGCCAGCGAAACCATCGGAGTGGAATCCCGTGCCGGCTATTACGAAAACGCCGGCGCCCTGCGCGACATGGTGCAAAATCACCTGCTCCAACTCCTCTGTCTCACCGCCATGGAACCTCCCTCGGATCTCGGAGCCGACGCCGTGCGCGACGAAAAAGTGAAGGTTCTCCGCGCCCTGCGCCCCCTCACCGGAACCTCCGTCGCCGAAAATGTCGTGCGCGGACAATACGCCGCCGGCTACATCAACGGCAACGAAGTCCCCGGCTACCGCAGCGAACCCGGTGTCGCCCCCGAATCAGTCACTGAAACCTACGCCGCCCTGCGCCTGCACATTGACAACTGGCGCTGGGCCGGCGTCCCATTTTTTGTGCGCGTCGGAAAACGTATGCCGAAATCCGGAACCGAAATCGCCGTCCAATTTCGCGGAACTCCACCAGTTCTCTTCAATCACCAAAGCCAACTCCGCGACCCCAATGTACTCGTCATTCGCATCCAACCCGACGAAGGCGTCTCGTTCCGCATGGCGGCAAAAATGCCCGGCGCCCTGCTGCGCATCGAACCCGTCAAGATGGACTTTCATTACGGAACAACCTTCGGGAAGGCAACGCCCGAAGCCTACGAACGCCTGCTGCTCGATGCCATGAGCGGCGACGCCACGCTTTTTGCGCGACACGATGAAGTCGAGGCGGCATGGCGGTTTATTGACGGCATCCGCGCCGCCTGGAGCGACGGCGAGGCACCCCGTCTCGATTTCTATCCGGCAGGCTCATGGGGCCCCGCCGAAGCCGACCAATTGCTTGCGCAGGGCGGTGTCACATGGCGAAGACTTTGAAGATAACCATGACAGCGACCTCTTCCATTTCCCCGGGGCTGCCGGTGGAGCCCGGCGAGATCGAGCGGCAGCTCGCCCTCCTGTGGAAACAGACCGACGCCTCGAAATCCCGCGCCTCACTCCTCAATTTCGTCATTTACAGCGAAGCGCCCGATGCCATCGAAATCAATACGCCGCTTCTTGCCGATCTCGCCGCAGAACATGCTTTCCGCGCCCTGTTGATTCAGGCAAATCCCTCCGCTCCGACCTCCGGCATGCGTGCCTGGATCACCGCGCATTGTCATTTGCGCGGTGCCGGACAAAAAGAAGTCTGCTCCGAGCAAATCACCTTCCATCTCGACGGCTCCTCCGCCGGACGCCTTTCAAGCGTCATCTTCGCGCACCTCGACACCGACCTGCCGCTTTGCCTTTGGTGGCAGGGCGAACTCCCGGAAGATCCTGATCCACAGCTCTGGGCCTGGGTGGACCGCCTCCTTGTGGACTCCTCATCATGGAAACATCCGGCCCGGCAGTTGGACATCGTGCGGAGAATTGACGACTTGGGGCACGGTCGCTGCGCTCTTGGCGACCTTGCATGGACACGACTTTTCCACCTCCTGTACTCGATGGCGCTCATCTTTGACCTTCCGGCGGCGCGCCTTCGAATCAACCGCATCCAATCCATCGAAATTCATCATGCCGCCGGACATAAAACGACCGCGCTGGAGCTGCTCGGCTGGATCGCCAGCCGATTCAACTGGAACCTGGACATTGAGGAAACACGCACTGTTTTCCGTCGCCCGGACGGCGGGGCGGTGACTTTTGAAATTCTGGAAAAACCCGGCGCCAACTTTTCCATTTCCCTTGTGCGGGCAAATTTTGACGATGGAGAGGCAAGTGTGAAAAGAAACGAAACGGGGGAGTTTTACCTTCTGGATGTTTCAATTCAAAACAACGTGCTCATGAGTCAGATGCTCCCGGCAGGCCGTGAGGAAATACGCCACATCCTTCTGTCGGAACTCAGCCGCTCAAGCCGCCATCCCCTTTACTGGCCCGCCATTCACGCGGTTGAACCCCTGCTTTCGTCGCCGGACTTGTAATGCCTCTGCCCGCGCCCTTATCCTCAATGCTCTTCTATGCGTAAAAAAATCATCGCGGCAAATTGGAAAATGAACATGACGGCGGCGGAAACAGCCTCCTTCATGGAGGATTTGGAACTTGAGCTGAAAAATCTTGATCACGCGGAAGTCGTCATTATCCCACCCTTCACCGCGCTTCCCCGTCTTTCCAGCATCGCGGCAAACTGGTCCGGCATCACCATCGGCGCCCAAAACATGTGGCACGAAGCCTCCGGCGCCTTCACCGGCGAAATCAGCGCCGGAATGCTGCGCGAGTTTTTTACACGCTATGTCGTCCTCGGTCACAGCGAGCGCCGCACCATCTTCGGGGAAACCGACGAGCTGGTGAACAAAAAGGTCAAGGCCGCTCATGCCGCCAGCCTGCGCCCCATTCTTTGCGTCGGTGAAACACTCGCCGAACGCGACGCGGGCACACATCACGAGGTGCTGGCCCGCCAACTCCGGGGAAGCCTCGCCGGACTCAACACCGAACAGGCGCTCGACACCGTCATTGCCTACGAACCCGTCTGGGCCATCGGAACCGGACGCACCGCCACACCCGAACAGGCGCAGGAAGCCCACGCTTTCATCCGCAAAATACTCGGGGAAATCTTCGACCCCTCCACCGCCGCAAAAATTCGCATCCAATACGGTGGCAGCGTCAAGCCGGACAACGCCGCTGAGCTTCTGCATCAGCCGGATATTGACGGCGCGCTTGTCGGAGGAGCCAGCCTCGACCCGCGCAGCTTCGCCAAAATCGTCCAAGCCGCCGCACGCTAAATCAACCCGCTGCGGGCGCCAACACCCGCCGTATGGCGGCGGCAAGATCGGTGTGTTTGACAGATTCCCGCCAACGCCCGCCTCCAAGACCGTTCCAGTCTCCCGTCAGCCAAATCTGTCGCCCATTCGGACTGTAAGGGCCGTAAACACCGGCGTGCATGCCGCAGGCTGCGATCACAGCGGGTGCCCCCAAGGCACAGGCCATGTGCGCCGCCGCCGTGTCAACGGTCAGGATGACAGCCGCTCCCGCCGCCAGATCGGGAAAACGCGCGAGAGGTGCCGGTGCCTCGACATTTACCGGACATGAAACGCCCGCCGAACGCAGTGCCGTCGCAAATTCTGCAAGTCGCGTGCTCTGCCCGGGAGAGCCCGCCAGACGAATCCCGCCGCGCGGAATCAGGGGCGCAACCTCCCGCAAGGCGCCGGCCCAACCCGCCGCATCATAATCCTTCACCGGAGAGGAGCTGAACGGACACAGCAGCCAGAAATCCCCCCCCCGCCACACCGCACTCGCAAAGCGCGGACTGATTTCAACATCCGAAATCTTTCTCCCCAACAACTCCTCGGCGACCAGTCGGTTGGCCTCGAGCTCGGTCGGCACACCCGCGCGCACCTCGGGATATGGAATGATGACCGGACGAAAAAGACGCTTCATACACGTTTCCACTGCACGCCGTTTGAAACGCTTGGATCGCGCCAAAAGATTCTCACATATCACGCGTCGTCGGGCACGCGGTGTCAAAAAAAGCCCCGTCTGCACAAAGTCACGCATACTGCGCAAACAAATGGCCGCATCCACCTTCGTCGCGCACAGACGCAACCACGCCGGAAAGCAAAGACGAATGTTCACCGCATCCTTGTTGACCCCGCGCACCTTGTCCCTGAGGGGCAAACCCATGATGCGGGCACGGGGGAACTCCCTTTGCGCCAGCGACGCAACTTCCGATTTCAAAACCAGCAGCAAGTTTTCCTCCCCATATTCGTCGGCCAACAGGTGAATGCACCCGCAGGCAAGAAGGAAGTCGCCGATCTCGTCCGGCTTGAAAACAAGAACCCTCACGCCCGACGGCGGGCGGGCGACGCGTCCATTGACTGCCCAGGTTCAATGGAATCCAAAAAAAGATGCTCCAAAGTCGTCTGAGGCCGCCCCGAGGAAACGACTGTAAGCCCCAGTCCCTTGGCGGCCTCCCGCAGTGCGTCCAGCTTTTCCGGCGAAGCCTGCTCAAAAACAATCTCCATGCGGTCCTGCACGGCGAGCAAATCCTCGACCCGCCCCTCGCGCACAAGCTCACCACGGGCAAGTATTCCCACTCGATCGCAAATTTCCTGCACCTGCGACAACAAATGCGAACAAAGCAAAATCGTCTTCCCGCGCGCCTTCATCTCCAAAATCAAATCGCGAATCTCCCGGGAACCAACCGGATCCACACCCGCCGTCGGTTCGTCCAAAACCAGCAAACCCGGATCCTGCACCAGCGCCTGCGCCAGACCAATGCGCTGCAGCATGCCTTTGGAATACGAGCCAACGCGCCGCCCGGCGGCCTCGGTGAGCCCCACAAGCTCCAACAGCTCCGAAACACGCGCCTCAAGCTGCGCCCCGCTCAAACCGCTCAGTTTTCCAAAAAATCGCACCGTTTCAGCTCCCGTGAGAAATTTGTAAAAATACGGATTCTCCGGCAAGAAACCCACGTCCTTGCGACTGCGCACCAACCCGCTGTCCTCACCAAAAACCCGCGTACGCCCACGCGTGGCCGACACCAGACCCAGCAAAATTTTCAACGTCGTACTTTTGCCCGATCCATTGGGCCCAAGCAGTCCGTAAACCTCGCCCTTTTCCACACGCAGGGACAAATCGCGCACAGCCACCACGCGCTCGCGTCGCATGGGAATGCGAAAAACTTTTGTCAGACTCTCTATTTCAACGGGATTATTGCTCATGGTCGTATTTCAAATCCGCGCAACCCGGCGGGAGGTTCTGTTTGCAAAACTGATTCATCCGTAATATGACCCGCAAGCTCGCTTTCACGCAAGGCTTGCAAAAATTCCTCCGCCTCGCCGGATGCCAGCAGCTCGACCCTTCCATCCGGTAAATTCCTCACATAGCCAGTGACATCAAACCCTGCCGCAATTCGCCGTGCCAGATAACGAAACCCCACCCCCTGCACCCGGCCTTCGTATAAAACCCGCAATGTCTTGCCCATAAAATCACCCCCGCACCTGCCCCGCACCCTCCACAATGTATTTGTAAGTCGTCAGCTCCTCCAACCCCATCGGGCCGCGCGCATGCAGCTTGTCGGTGCTGATTCCAATTTCCGCCCCAAATCCAAATTCCCCGCCGTCGCTAAACCGCGTCGAGGCGTTCCACAACACCGTGGCGGAATCCACTGCGGACAGAAATTTTCGCGCCGCCGCCTCGTCGGAGGCCACAATCGCATCCGTATGATGCGAGCCGTACTTTTCAATGTGATCAACAGCCTCCTCCAGGGAATCAACGACACGGATGCTCAATATTAAATCCAAATACTCCTCCGTCCAATCCTCCTCAACCGCCGCCTTCACCCCGCTCCCCAAAACCTCGCGCGTGCGCTCATCACCGCGCAATTCCACTCCACGAGCCGACAAGGACGCAGCGATTGTCGGTAAAAATTTCTCCGCAATGTCCCGATGCACAAGCAGCGTTTCCATGGCGTTGCAAACTCCCGGACGCTGACATTTGGCATTGATCACAATTTTCTCTGCCATGGACAAATCAGCCGATGAATCCACAAACACATGACACACTCCGTGATAATGTTTGATCACCGGCATGCGCGCATGCTCCACCACCGCTTCGATCAACGCCCGCCCGCCGCGCGGGACAATCACGTCAATGTAGCGATCCATTCGCGCCATCAGCCGCACCCCCTCGCGATCGGTAAAAGGTACAAGCTGGATCACATCCGCCGAAAGTCCGGCATTGACCGCCCCCGTCGCCAGCGCCGCCGCAATGGCCGTGTTGGAATGAAACGACTCCTTCCCCCCGCGCAGAATGCACGCATTGCCCGATTTAAGACACAGCGCCGCCGCGTCAGCCGTCACATTGGGACGCGATTCAAAAATTATCCCCACCACGCCAATCGGAACCCGCACCTTGAGAATTTTAATTCCATTCGGACGCGTCCATTCCCGAATGACACCCCCCGCCGGATCCGGCAATCCCGCAACCTCCCGCACACCGTCAGCCACAGCCCGAATGCGATCGGAAGTCAGGCGCAAACGATCCACCGCCGCCGCATTCAGCCCGAAACCCGGAGCAGCAGCGACATCCCTGGCATTGGCGGCGAGTATTTTCGCCTCTGCCGCCTCCATCGCATCCGCCATCGCCATCAATGCTGAATCCTTCCGCTCCTTGGAACACAGCGCCAGTTGCCTCGCGGCAGCCCTCGCTCTTCGCCCGATGTCCTCAATTTGACGCGCGTAATCTTCCATAGCCCCGCAAATATCCGCCTCGCACCGCCGCTCGTCCAAGCTAAATTAACAAGATCATGCCGTCAGAAGATCTTTTCGAGGAATCCGCACCGGCCTCACCGTCGGCCCATGCGCCCCTCGCCGAACGCATGCGCCCGCAGTCGCTGAATGAATTTGTCGGTCAGGAACACATCCTCGGCCCCGGCAAACTTCTTCGCCGCGCCATCGAGGCTGACCGCTTTTCATCCATCATTCTCCACGGGCCGCCCGGAGTCGGCAAAACCACCCTCGCCGAAATCATCGCCCGAACCACCAATGCCCGCTTCGAACGACTCAGCGGCGTGGAAAGCAATGTCGCCGATCTCCGCAAAGTCACGTCCGCCGCCGCCATCCGACTCTCACGCAATGGCACACGCACCATCCTCTTTATTGACGAAATTCACCGCTTCAACAAAGCCCAGCAGGATGTCCTTCTCCCCGACGTGGAACGCGGCGCCATACGCCTCATCGGTGCCACAACCATGAATCCGTTTTACTATGTCAACAGCCCGCTCGTCTCCCGTTCGCTCGTCTTCGAACTCCGCCCGCTCTCCATCACAAGTCTGCTCGCCCTGATCAAGCGTGCTCTGGCCGATTCCGAACGCGGACTCGGCTTCGGACAAATCAACTTTGACACCGACGCTGCTGAACATCTTGCCACCGTGTGCGACGGTGACGCCCGCCGCTGCCTCAACGCCCTCGAACTCGCCGTCCTCACCACGGAAGCCTCCCCCGACGGCGTCATCCGCCTCACCCGCGAAATCATCGAAGAAAGCATCCAGCGCAAGGCCGTCGTCTATGACACCAAGGGCGACGCCCACTACGACACCATCAGCGCCTTCATCAAAAGCATTCGCGGCGGCGATCCCGACGCCGCGCTTTACTGGCTGGCCAAAATGCTGCACGCAGGCGAGGAAATACGCTTTATCGCCCGCCGCCTCGTCATTGCCGCAAGCGAAGACATCGGTCTTGCCGACTCACGAGCCCTCCTTGTCGCCACCGCCGCCCAACAGGCCTGCGAAACCATCGGACTTCCCGAAGCCCAAATCCCACTGGCCCACGCCACCGTCTATCTCGCCACCGCCCCCAAAAGCAACGCCGCCTACATGGGGCTCGTCGCCGCACAATCCGACATTAAAAAAGGCCGCACCCTCGCCGTCCCAACGCATCTGCGCGACGCCAGCGGCAAGGGCGCCAAGGCGCTCGGACGCGGACAAGGCTACAAATACCCCCACAATTTCCCCGATGCCTGCGTCCCCCAAGCCTATCTGCCCGAAGGCCGCGTTTTCTACTCCCCCACGGAACGCGGCGAGGAAAAACGAATCGCCGAACGCCTCGCCCACTGGAAAACCCTCTTCGATGCAGCAAAAACACAACGCCGCCCCGACATCACAAAACAATCAGACGCAGAGCGCCCAAAAGAACGAAAACAATCATCAGCCATTCAAAAACAGTCTGATTGATTTTACCAAGCAAACGACGCCCGACAATTATCCCGAACACGATGGCGGGAATTGCGGCCACATTCAAAAGCAGGGAGGCGGGGGTGATCAGTCCCATGCTTGCGCTGAACGGAACTTTGACAAGATTGACGATTAAAAAATACCAGGCCGCCGTACCGACAAATTCCATTTTAGGCAGCCGCGCCGTCAGCAGATAAACACCCATCACCGGGCCGGCGGCGTTGGCAATCATCGTCGTCACTCCCGCCACCCAGCCAATACACCAGGCGACCACCGGATGCCCGAACGCCGTCATTGCCATCCGATTCGTCAGCCGTTGCATCATCATCAACACCAAAAGAACCGCCATAATCCACCCAATCACCCGGCCAAAACTGACGTCCGGAATATGAGGCATGATGACAAAGCCGCTCCAAACCCCCAGAACAGCGGCGGGCAACAGACGCACCAAATGGTTCCAATCGGCAAAACGGCGAAATGTTCGCACGGCAAAAACATCCGCCATAATCAGCATGGGTAGAATCATTCCCGTGGACTCGCGGGCGGGCATTACCTGAGCCATAAGTAAAACAGCCACCATGCCGACGCCCATAAATCCGGCTTTGGAAAAACCAATGCACGCCGCCGACACGGCCACCACAATCCATTGCAACAAAGTCCAGTCCGCCATGAAAAACGCGTCCGCGCAAATTCCAAAGATACCGAAGAATCGCCCGCCGCAACAATGCCTTTGTCAAATGCCCAACCCGCCCATCTTTTCAGGGAGAGGGTTTATTCGCGGACGTTCAAAAAACGCCGCGCGGGGACACGCGAACCGGGAACGGGAGCGCGGCTGGCGGCGGCAAGGCGGAGTTTGAAGAAGGGCGACCACGGCGGTAAAACGGGACGGCTAGGAAGAAGAAGCTGTGGCGTGGCCGCTCTCGGCGTGATGGGCCGCGTATTGCGCCGCGTAGCGCTCGCGGACTTGCCGGAGGTATTCAAGGCGTTCCTCGCGGCTCATCGCGTTGAGTTTGCAGCTGGTGGCCTCCCGCCATTTGCGGGATTCGGCTACGGCATCAAAGGTTTTCGTCTTGGTTTCCATAGATCAACTCCATTGGACTAATTATACGAATGGTTTGGTATCCTTGCAAAAGATTCACGGCATTGAAGCCGGTTTCACGCTGCACGCTGACGAGGTGCCGGAAGTTCCAACTCACCAGCAGGTTGAGGCCCGAGGCCGTGCAGGCCGCGACGTGGCGGGCATCGCCCTGGTATTTGGCGGTGACGACGCCTTGCGCGACGTAGGCCGCTGCCAGGGCGTCCATTTCATCGGTGGTTTCAATCAGCGTTTCGGGCGGGAACGTGGCGAGGAAGAGGCTTCGGACTCGCTCGGGAGCGCCTTCGATCTCCCCGGTGGTCACGTCGGAACAGACGAAGCGCCAAAGGCCCGCCTCCATCTGCCGCCAAAGCTCCTGGGTCGGCTCCTTCCATTCGTCATCGAAGTAGCCGCCCAAGACGGAGGTATCGAGGTAAAGGGCTGGTGTCCGCACATCAGGGATCATACCCGCTCGTCCTGTTTTGGCGATCTTTTCAGCGATTCCAGGGGGCTTTGTAGAGCCGGGCCTTGTTGCGCTTGTCGCGGAAGCGGCGAAGCTCGAACTCCGGGGCGTCGAGTTTGCGGCGGCGTTCGCTCGGAGCGGTGGCTGCGTGGACTTTTTGAAGATCGACGGGAACGACGCGGGTGTAAACCTGCGTGGTGGCGAGGTTGGAGTGGCCGAGTAACTCCTGAACGTGGCGGACGTTGGCCCCGCCCTTGAGCATTTCCGAGGCGAGCGTGTGCCGGAACGTGTGCGTGGTGAGCTTCTTCTTTATTTTCGCCCGGCGCTGGTAGGCGCGGAGTTTGTAAAACAGGCCGCTCTTGTCCATCTTCCGTCCGAACCTTGACAGGAACAGGGAGAACCATCCGGTGATTTCCGGCTTATCTCGCTTTATACTTGTTCACAATAGCACGCATCTCTTCCGATGGCTCCATATCCTCCGTAATTTCGATATGCCTCATTTTCTGATCGGAAATTTTCTCTCCATCCCATGTAAGAGTCACTTCTCCCAAGAGCTCTCCTTCGGTTCCTGAATGCTGAAGCACCGTGCCCGTCCGGTTATTGGGTATGACTTCCGCAACGACGGCATGATCGTGGCCACCCAAAATCACATCGAGACGTGGAACATCCTTGGCTAATGCACGGTCTCCCGCCCGACCTATATGTGTCACAAGTACAATAATATCCGCCTTTCCCTCCAGTTCCTTTACATATTTTTCAACAGCCTCTTTCGTGTCTGTCCGATCAAACTCCTTGTCATAGAGGTAATTTGATATGTGAGTGGCAATGCCAATGATGCCGACGCGCACACCGTCAAAGGTATGAATGCTATAAGGCGGATAATTCTGCGAGGGCCAGTTTGCCACAATCATTGGTATGGAATATTTTTTATTAAGCTCAGCCAACCGTTTCGCCCCAAATACATAATCATGATTGCCGGGAACCACCGCATCGTAGTGCGCCGCTCCAAACATTTCGGAAATCGCCTCTCCACGCGTAAACAAAGGGGACAAATCACCGGTGTCAAACCGATCTCCGGAATCAATAAACAAAACGTTTTCTCCCTTGGCCTTCTTGTCACTCACAAATTTGACGATTCGGGTGAACTTGTCGGAAAATTCATGGACATCCGATGTATGATAGAAGGTGATCGTAACCGGCTTTGTCTCCGCCAAAGCCGAAGCCATGACAATCAATGACGCAAACAGAATTGTCATCAATGCCGGAAAAATTCCGCTTCTACGCAAATTAAACATGCTTGTTTTCATGGGTGGTTTCCTTATCTAACTTTGATTGATTCGCTCAGTTCTCCACAATGGTGACATTTGGCGCCTGTCGCGCCTGTGGATTAACCGGCAGGACCGTCGTCGGATTGACCGTATTCTTCTCGAATATAAGTTTGATTTTGTCCATGGTTTTCTCACCCAATCCGAAGACAATATAGTCCGAATCCCCCAAATTTAAGGTGTTGTTTTTAATGATCAATGGTTCCTTTTTGGCATCCAGATTCAAATTTTTGGATCTATGGTAAAAATACACCATCCCCTTGCAGCCTTTTGTCGTAAAGGTGTTATGATCAAGTGTGATGGGATATTGCAGTGCGTAATCAGGAATATAGAGAAGGTAATCCCAGTTGTTAATCTTACAGTTCTCAATGAGGATGTTGGCTCCTTCAACCCAAAAACCCAAACGAATGACAAAATTATTCATCTCCGAATTTTTTATCACCATTGAATTGCCCTTTTTTGTAGGCGTGCTGCAATCCCAATCCGTAACCACACAGTTTTCCATGTCGAGGCTTCCTCCGAAATTCCCAGAAACCCTTTCAATAGTGCAACCCCGGTATCGCGCACCTTGATTGTGTCCATACATGTCACGAATATGGCAATTTGTATAATCGCCGACACGGAGTGTCCCGCCAATGATTTCGCAATTCGATAGAACGGGGGTTGTAAGTGTACAATACAGCAGCGCGGCACCCGGACCATCCCCATTCCCTTCAATGGAACATTTTTTAAGAACCAATTTCCAGTCTTTCTTGCCGTTCGTTGCATCGCTAATATTGAAATTCTCTGTAAAATTATTGTCTTGCACGCGGCAATAACCGCTGACAGCTTTTGGCCCGGCGGCGGCGCGAAAGGCTGTAATTTTTTTATTATTGCGCAAAACAAAACTATTCGCCGGAGCGGCCATGTCAATTTTCCCAATATTCCCCTCAATAACGCTGTTGTGTCCGGCATTGACCGTGACGTCCACATGGGGATTCGATGCAAACGTATTGTTTCTTAGCGTAAGATTCCGCATCAGATTCAATCCATCTGCGGCAAGGAATGCGGATTTCGCAAGTTCCTTGCCACAATTTGTAAACTTGCAGTTCTCCACCAGTAAATTTTCATAACCATTCAAGGCCATTCCCGCAGAGCGGGTGTCCTGGTGATTAATGGAAGTAAATGAGCAGTTATAGGGGGATTGTATATTGAAGACGAAAAGCGAGTCCGGCTCTGTTTTGCTGCAAATCGTAAATTTAGCATAGGCTGCATTTGTCGGCGGATACAGCCTGCCATAAAAATATCCCTCAATTGTTTCCATATAACCTTTGGAGGCATCAAAAAAGTGTGCGCGATACACCCAATTTTCTACCGGAGTCCCCTGGCTTTTAAGGGGATCACCCAGCTGAATGAAGCCAAAAGTCTTCATGTTATCCGCAATATCCAGGAATTCCTTCGTCGTCATCCTCGCTTCCGAAGGCACATTCTGACCTTTATCGTCAATATCTCCGGAGACAAATCCTGATATTTTCTTTGGCTCGGCGGCAGGAGCACCATGATTGGTAATCACTCCGCGTCCGGCGATGTCTTTGACTGTTACATTTTCCACAGTACAATACTTTGATCCCTGGGATATGGAAATGCCATCCACCCATGCCGATTGATTGGGAGCTTTGGCGTAATTATGCTGATCCAAATCACCCACAAAAGTTCCATTCATCACATGGGAGTCCGTGCAATTGATAAATTCCAGCATCAAACATTTGTCTTTGGCATTCGGATTGAGTTTAAAAGTGGCACCATTCATATCCAGCGTCAGATTTGTCGCCATCTGTACCGCTTTATTTTCATCCAAACGGTAATCCCCCTCGGGCAAAATAACCTTTAGATAGCCATTATCACTCGCCCATTTCAGCATTTTTGTTAAACCCTGACTCGTTTCCGCTGGGTGCGTGTCATCATTATAAATTCCGAATTTCTTTATATCAGGTTTGAGAATTTTATTTTCCGGAATAACGCTTCCCGCAGCATCAACGACCAAAAATTGCTGAAAAATTCGATGGGATTTACGTCCCTGGGCATCCGTGGCCTGCAGGGCAAAAAGTACTTCGCCCTTGGGCAATGCGTTTAGGGTGATCGAATTATCACCCGCCTTAACCTTTGAAAGCGTCGTCTTGCTTCCATTCACCCAGTAATCCACTGTGAAAGCAATAATTTGATCGTTCTTACGA
>JACTMZ010000061.1 GCA_014584375.1 Verrucomicrobiota bacterium
CGGCGCCTGCTTCAGCAGATTTACAAGATCGCCATGGTTTGTCATGGTGCCGTCGCTGCGCGTTATTTCATAGGCGCCGTCGCTGAAGACAAAAACGCGAGATTGCGGCGGAATCGTTCGTTCCTGCACGGCGAACTTGGCGCCGTCCATGGCGCCGACAACCGGTCCTTTGGCGGCGAGAAGATCGGCGGAACCGTCCTTTTTCACAAGAACCGCCGGAGGGTGTCCTCCTGCCGCAAAACGCATGGTGCGGGTGGGCTGATGATAAATTCCGCACCATGCGGTGAAAAACATTTCGCCGTGGCGTTGGGCTGATGATAAATTCCGCACCATGCGGTGAAAAACATTTCGCCGTGGCGTTCCATGGGGAAGGCGGTGTTGAGGCCCGCAAGCACTGCTCCCGGATCACGGAAATCAACGCCTGGCAGTGATTCGGCTCGAATGACATTGAGCACGCTGATGGAGAGCAGCGCCGCACCGACGCCGTGTCCGCAGACATCCAGCAGGCAGATGCCGAATGTTTCGTTGTCAAGCGGTCCATAGCCAAAGGCGTCGCCGCCCAGCGATGATGAGGGGCGAAATTCCCATGCGGTAAGAACAGGACCGGAGTCGAGAGGGGCGGGAAGCACGCCCTGCACGTAGGAGGCGGCTTCCGTCAGCTCCGCCGCCAGTCGCCGCTGACTTTCCTGGAGGGCGAGAAAAGCCTCCTGTTCTCCGTCGCGAAGGCGCTTGCGATCCAGCGATGCGCCGATGCGCGCCCGCAATAGCACCGGATTAAAAGGTTTGGGCAGATAATCCTCGGCGCCCCACTCGACGCATTCCGCCACGCGTTCGATTTCGTCGAGCGCCGAAATCATGATCACCGGAAGATGCCGCAGGGCTTCGTCCTGTTTGATGCGCCGCAGCACCTCGCGTCCGTCCATTCCGGACATCACTATGTCGAGCAGCACGAGGTCAAACGGTTCGGCGGCGAGCCGGGCCAACGCTGTCTCGCCGTCGTGAACGGGAGTGCAAACATGCCCCTCCTTTTCCAAGCGTCGCCGCAAGACCGCGCAATTTTCCGGCTCATCATCAACGATGAGGATTTTTGCGGACACTGCGGGTTTGTGAGGCGCCGGTGTTTCTTGATCGGCGGATGGAGGGGGCGTGGCGACGTCTGTTTTTTTTGCGGTGGGAGGTGGCGGGGTGCCGGCGCCGGTTATGCTGATGCGTCCAGGTTGAATTTCGCGGCTGATCAGTTCGGCGAGCGAACGGGCGGCGCGTCCGATTTTCTCCAGATCTTCGCGTGTTCGCCGGTGTTCATCACCCGGGAGATCTTCGGTCACCAGCTCGGCGTAGCCGATGATTTGGTTGAGCGGCGCACGAAGGTCGTGTCGAAGCACCGCCATCGCGTCCTTGTCGGGGGGAGTCGCCTCAGCCATTGCCCAGGAATTTTTCCATTTTTGCGAGCAGCCGCGCAAGCTCGATGGGCTTGGTGTCGTAATCGTCGCAACCGGCGGCATGCGCCTTTTCGCAGTCTCCCTCCATGGCGTGCGCCGTGAGCGCAATCACCGGGATTTTTGCCGTCTCCGGATCGGCCTTGAGTGTCCGCGTCGCCGTCCATCCGTCCATCACCGGCAGGCTCATGTCCATGAGAATGAGGTCGGGCTTTTCGCTTCGTGCCATGTCCACGCCGCGCTGTCCGTCCTCGGCCATGATGACGGCGTAACCCCGCCGCTCCAGCCGACGCGAAAGCATGTCGCGGTTCATTTCATTGTCTTCGACGATAAGGATGTTGTGCATGTCAGTTCCTGTTGAGTTTGCGCCGGATGGCTTCCAGCAGATTCTCCCTTTGTCCCGCGCCTTTGCGCAATGTCATAACCACGCGGCCCGAGAGTCGCTCGGCATCCTCCTTTTCCAAATCCTTTGCCGTGAGTACGATTGTTGGGATGGCGGCGAATTCCGGGCCTTCCGCGCGCAGGGCGTCGAGAAAATCAAAGCCGTCCATTTCGGGCATCATCAGATCGAGAATGATCAGAGCCGGTCGGGAAAGCTTTGCGAGTTCCAGTGCCTCCGCTCCGTTTCGGGCGTGACGAAAGTTTTTTCCCGCCGCTTCGAGGGTGCGGCGAACAATATCTGCCGCCATGGGGTCGTCTTCCACGATCAGAATGTCATCGCTGTCATGCGCTGTGCAGCGCGCCACGGCATTGAGGACGCGCGTTTTGTCCGGCGGTTTGATGATGTAATCGGCGGCGCCGAGGGCGAAGCCCATCGGATGATTTTCGACCATGGTGATCATGATCACCGGAATATCCGCCGTGCGCGGATCGGCTTTGAGGGTGGACAAAACAGCCCAGCCGTCCATTTGCGGCATCATGACGTCGAGCGTGATGATGTCCGGGTGTTTCTCCGCCGCCAGCGCGATGCCCGTCTTTCCGTCCGCCGCCTCCAAAACGGCATAGCCTTCCTTTTTAAACATTCGCCGCAGGAGGTCGCGGGAATTTGCGTCGTCGTCAATGAGCAGCAGCGTCTTCCCCGAGTCGTTGGCGACCGGCGTCGGCGCCGGAGTGGCGACGGGTTCGGCGGGTGTGGATGTCGTGTCCGGGATTTCGGATTTGGCGGGGAGCCGGGCGGTGAAGGTGCTGCCTTGGCCGGGGGCGCTGACCACGGTGATGTCTCCGCCCAGCATGCGGCAAAACTTGCGGCTGATGGCCAGGCCGAGGCCCGTGCCCCCGTATTTGCGCGTCGTCGAGGCGTCGGCCTGCACAAATTCCGAGAAAAGTTTTTCGATTTGATGCGGCTCCATGCCGATGCCCGTGTCGCTGGCGACAAATGAAATCATTTCGTCATCCTCGCGACGAATCTCCAGCGTGATTCGTCCGTTCTCGGTGAATTTGCAGGCATTGCTCAGCAGGTTGAAAAGCGTTTGGCGCAGCTTGGTGAGGTCGGTGTGCATGGTGCCAATGTCGGGCGGGCAGCGCATTTCGAAGGTGTTTTTATTTTTGGCCGCCAGCGGCTTGATCATTGCCGCCACATCGGTCGCCATGTGCGCGATGTCCACGGATTCGAGGAAGAGGGTCATTTTTCCCGCCTCGATTTTTGAGAGGTCGAGGATGTCGTTGATGAGTTGGAGAAGGTGTTTGGCGGCGGAAAGGATTTTTTCGAGATCCGCCTGCATCCATTGATCTCCGGTGTCCTCCGATTCTTCGAGCAGCATTTCGCCATAGCCGATGATGGCGTTCATCGGCGTGCGCAATTCGTGGCTCATATTGGCGAGAAATTCGCTCTTTGTTTTGCTGGCCTCCTGCGCCTGCGCCTGGGCCTCCTCGGCGTCCTCCACGGCGCG
>JACTMZ010000094.1 GCA_014584375.1 Verrucomicrobiota bacterium
AAGCCCAACTGCGGGCAGTCCGCCAAATCCTCCGGGCGATAGATCGGCTTGACTCCGATTTGCTCCATCGTCATCCAAACGGGAACGTCGGTGCTCGCCGCAGGACGAGAATTGCCGTTTGCTTCCAACGGAAGTTTTGAAAAGTCCGGAATACCACTCATTTTGAAACCCCCAGTTTTTGTTGCCATGTGGCGAGAAAGGCGCCGCAGTCGGCTTTCAAATGAATAAAGTCCGCTATGCCCGCCGAGCGGAACGTTTCCACGTGATCCGGTGGATAACCCGCGAGAATCACCGGCATGGCACCTTTCATTTCCTCCAATACGGCGGGCACAAGCTCCGAATAAGTGTCATCGGTCGAGCAAAGAACCGCCGCCAATGCCCCCGCTTTGCGAGCCGCTTGAACGGCATCCGCAATGCTTGAAAATCCGGATGGATAGATCACTTCAAACCCACCCGGCTCCAGGAAACCTCGAACAAAATCCGCCCGCGCCTTGTGCTGTTTTACAGGACCCATGTTGAGCAGAAAAATGGACGGAGCCCCTCCCCGATCCTTCACATAGGCACGTGCCGTGGAGCGCAATTTTTCAAAGGCACCAGCCAGACGCTGAGAGGATGTGTCCCTGGTGGAGACCGACTCTTTTTCCAGCGGATTGGCGTATTGATTGACCCCCACCATAACGCGACGGCGTGTGGAAAGGGCTTTTCGCTGCGCATCGGCTGCGGCGGATGTGTCGGCGTCCTCGGATTTTTGAAATTCCTCCCACGCCGCTCTGGCAATGTCAGCCGTCAGGGTTTCCACAAACCAGGAGCCGCCCGCCGGATCCAACACCGCCTCTCCATGACACTCGTCACGCAAGATCAACTGCGTGTTGAGGGCAATGCGCCGCGAAAATTCATCCGGCTCGCGAAAAACTTCGTCATACGGCGAAACCTCCAGACTGTCGCAACCGCCGAGAATCGCCGCGTAGGCGGACGCCGTGGATCGCAGCATGTTTGTATGCGGATCAAGGGATGACTGCTGCCAACGCGCGGTTCGCGCATGGATGATCATGCGGGCGGCCTCCTCGGAACCGCCGCATGACGTGACAATGCGCGCCCATCCATAGCGCGCGGCGCGCAGCTTCGCCAATGTGACAAAAAATTCCCCTCCGGCGGCGAAGACGAAACAAATGGAACGAGCCGCCGCATCCACGGATTCCCCACGCTCCAATGCCTCCCGAAGAATTTGCACTCCCCGCGTCCAGGCGTCGGCAACCTCCTGCACAGCCGTTCCCCCCTCTTCATGAATTTGGTCGGCTTCCACCGCGACACAGCCGGACGGAACGAAATTTTCGCCCGGAGCAACAATCTTCCAGGCCGCCGATGTTCGCGCTCCACGCACATAGGGAAAAACACCGGGATCATTTTCCGCCCCCGCAAGCGCATGAAAGGAATCCCGCTGATAAATCGGCTCCACCGGCAATCCATCCGGGGTGCGCGTCACCAGCTTTTCCAATGGCCTGCCCTTCAGCGTCGCCCGTGCCGCCTCCCGCCATTGCTCCATGCCCACTTCGGCAAATTCCGACAAATCCAATTTTTCCGCAAAAAGTTCACTCATGACGCCAGCTCCTCAATTTCCACCTCGTGTTTCCTGCCTTGCATCTCCATGACATAACGTTTGATTTTTCCATGATGGGAAGCTGCGGATGCGGCCTCCGGAACGGGTTCCGGGCCTTTGACAAGTCGCTCGGTCTCCTGCGGGAACATGGCAAATAGAACCGCCGTTTCATCATCCGTCGGCAATCCTTTTTCCACCAGTCGAGCACGAAGTCCTGGCATGGCCGGCTCCAACAAATCCGCCGGTCGAACGGTCACCACCTGCTTGCCTGTCTGCTTTTCAACAAGCGCCACAAGCTCCTTGTCCACCGGACCCGGAGTGCGTCCGTATTTGCCCAAAACAACATCCTGCGCCGGCTGCGAAATCATTTTCCATCGCCCAAATTTTACATTGAGCATGGCCTGCGTTCCCACGATTTGCGAAGTGGGAGTGACCAGCGGAATGTAACCCAGTGCAGCGCGCACATGCGGCATTTCGCGAAGCACCTCGTCATACCGCGCCTCCATGCCCTGATCCTTGAGCTGATTGCGGAAATTACTGAGCATCCCGCCCGGAACTTGGTAGGTGAGAATATCCACATCCACCCGCTCATTGGCCGGACTGGTGAAAGATTTCAACTCCCCATAGACCTTTTCAAAATGCGCGCGCAAACGCGCCAGCCGCTCCCGATCGTAATCCGGACAACGTGGATGCCCTTCAAGCAATGCCAGCATTCTCAAGGTGTCCGGTTGCGCCGTCCCATTGGCAAATGGAACAATGGATGTCTCCACCGCATCCACCCCCGCTTCGATCGCAGCAAGGTAGGACGATGCCGCCAGGCCGGCCGTGTCATGACTGTGCAGAATAATGGGAACCCGATGACGACGTTTTAATTCACGCACCAAATCATAAGCCATCTTCGGCGTGATGAGACCCGCCATGTCCTTGATGCCGATGGACTGACATCCCAAATCCACCAGCGCCTGCCCCATTTGCACGAATGCCTTGAGGGTGTGAACCGGACTGATTGTGTAACAAATCTCACCCCGCGCATGCTTTCCCGCCGCAAGAGTCGCTCGAACGGCGGTCTCCAAATTTCTCGGATCATTCAATGCGTCGAAAATACGCAGAACATCCATCCCGCGATTGGCTGTACATTTTACAAACGCCTCGACAACATCATCCGAAAAACTCGTGTATTGAACGATGTTCTGCCCGCGAAGCAACATGCTGTGCGGCGTCTTGGGCGCACCTTTTTTCAACGCCGTGATACGCTCAAACGGATTCTCGCCAAGATAACGCAAACACGAATCAATCGTCGCTCCACCCCATGTCTCCAATTGAAAAAAACCCAGGGCATCGAGATCTTCCAGCGCCGGAAGCATCTGCTCCGTTTTCATCCGGGTCGCCGCGATGGACTGATGCCCGTCGCGCAAAACCGTGTTGATAAAGGCAACGCGTTT
>JACTMZ010000041.1 GCA_014584375.1 Verrucomicrobiota bacterium
ACGGAAGTCACGCGACGGCTGGTGGAAGGCGCCCGCCCTGGCGCGATCCTCCTGGCTCATGACATTCATCCCGGAACCATTGAGGCCATCCCGGAAGTGATCACGCAGTTAAAAAATCGCGGATACACCTTTGCCACGGTCGGTCAATTGCAGGCCCTGCAAAATGCTTCACCACACAGCGGCGAAATCGCCAAGGTCGGTGGCACGCGACATGGATCGCACGGCACGGAGGAGGGACAAATCAAACCGCGCCCGATTTCAATTCCCTGACAAATTCGGACATGCGCTGCATGGCGATTTTGATTTGTTCAAGTCCCGTCGCGTAACTGCACCGCACAAAGCCTTCGCCCAGCGATCCAAAGGCGGGCCCGGGAACAACCGCCACCTTTTTCTCCCTGAGCAAACGCAGGGAAAATTCACGGCTGTCGAGTCCGGTTGAGCGAATGTCGGGAAAAACATAAAACGCTCCGCGCGGCACGGGACAGGGCAGACCCATGTCATTGAGCGCTCCGGCGATAAAATTGCGGCGCACCGCATATTCCCCACGCATTCGTTCCATGGATTCACCCCCGTTCTCCAGTGCCTCCACAGCCGCATCCTGCGCCGTGATCGGAGCACACAAAATGGCGTATTGATGAATTTTCATCATCGCCTCAATCAACGCCTTCGGCGCGCAGGCGTAGCCAATGCGAAATCCCGTCATGGCCCAGGCCTTGGACACCCCATGCAGAAACACCGTGCGCTCGCGCATCCCGGGCAGCGACGCAATGGAAACATGCTCCGCTCCATCGTAGGTCAATTCCGCGTAAATTTCATCGGACAGCACAACGAGATCATGACGCCGGCAAACCTCCGCAATTCGCTCCAAATTTTCACGGGGCATGGTCGCCCCCGTGGGGTTGGTGGGAAAATTAAGCAACAGCGCCTTCGAGCGCGGCGTGATCCGCTTTTCCAATTCCTCCGCATCCAACCGGAAACCGTCCTTCTCATGCACCGGCACCGCAACGGGAACGCCGTGGGCCAGAATCACGCTCGGGCTGTAACTCACATAGCACGGCTCGTGATAAAGAACCTCGTCACCGGGATTGAGCAGCGCGCGCAACGCAATGTCCAGAGCCTCGGAAACACCGACCGAAACGAGAATCTCTGATGTCTCATCGTAGGAAACATGGAAATTGCGCGCCACATAACCGGCAATGGCTTCGCGCAGGCGCGGGTGACCGAGATTGGACGTGTATCCGGTGCGTCCCTTTTCGAGCGAAAACAGCGCCGCTTCGCGAATGTGCCACGGCGTGACGAAATCCGGCTCGCCGATGCCCAGCGAAATGACGTCGCGCATGCTTTGCACAACCTCGAAGAAATCGCGAATTCCCGAACGCGGAATGTCGCGCACATGAGCGGCGATTTTACTGTCCATGACAATGCGTTCGATCAGGGGCTCACCGGCAGGCGTTGATCCGGCTCCTCGGTCGCGAGCAGCGCGCCGTTCACCTTGTACGCCTTGAGTCGAAAATGCGTGGCCGTGGAAATCACCGACTCCAAGGTGCTGAGCTTTTCCGTAACAAAACTGGCCACCTCGCGCAAACTGCCCCCCTCCACGACAACCATCAAATCATAGCCGCCGCTCATCAAATAACAGCTCGTCACCTGGTCAAACTTCGCAATGCGCGTCGCAATCCGGTCAAATCCCCCGCCGCGCTCCGGGGTAATGCGCACCTCGATCAAGGCGGTGACAGTGTTGCGATCCAGCCGCTCCTTGTCCACGATCGCCTGATAGCCACGAATCACGCCATTTTGTTCCAGTTCGGCGATGCGCCGGTCGAGTTCCTCCGGCGAAAGGGCCAGCAGACGCGCCAGCTCCCCGCGGGGCATGGTGCAATCCTGTTGCAAAAGTCGAAGCAAGGTTTCCATAAAAATCAAAAACAGGCGCGAAGTATGCGCGGAAAATTGTTGGCAAGCAAGCGGTGCGGATCAAAACGCCGCACGCGCCCTCTACAACGGCATCGCGTGTTCGACAAAATTCCACGGGATGCGAAACCTGGCCGCGAGACGTTCGGCCAGCGCCTTGACGCCGAAGGTTTCGGTGGCGTAATGCCCCGCGTAAATCACATTGATCCCAAGTTCCTCCGCCCGCACCCAGCTCCACTGCGGACCCTCGCCGGTCACAAAAGCACCGACACCCGCTGCGGCGGCCTTTTCCACCATGTCCCCCGCGCCGCCCGTGACGACGCCAACCCGCCCGGGTTTCGATGGCCCCGCCGCGCACACCCAGGGCGCACGACCGGTGACACGCCCAACCCGCCGAACCAATGCGTCAAGCGAGCCGGAAAATTTTCCGCACCGCCCGAAATCCAGGAACGGCTTGAGTTCGCGCAGTCCGAGCGCCCGCGCCAAAAGAACATTGTTGCCAAGGGTCGCATGCGCATCGAGCGGAAGATGGGCCGAATAAAGCGCCATATCCGCATCCAACATCACCCGCAGTTTCTCTCGCCAGACGCCGGTCACGGGTTGGACGCCGGACCAAAAAAGCCCGTGATGAACGACAAGAAGCGAGCCGGAACCCAGTGCGGCGGCCTTTTTAATTGCAGGAAGCCCGGCATCCACCGCCGCAAGAACACGCGTGACGCGTCCGCTGTTTTCCACCTGCAAACCATTGTGTGCGCCGGGAAAATCCCCGATCTCCGCCACACGCAGGCAGCGATTCGCATGGGAAACAATTTCACTGAGTTTGGCCATGACTGCATTGTTTCGCGCAGCATTTTACCGACAAGGAGAATCGGCAAATAAAAAAATCCGCCGCTTGCCCCCTTGGCGAACTCCGCTAAATTGCAAAAAGTCGTTTTGGCGAAAATCTCCGCTGACCGCTTGGAATTCTCCCAATGCGGACTCGCCGTCGTTCAAAATCTCAAAACTTAAAACTTCACACCATGCTCAAGGCCGGAATCGTCGGATTGCCCAATGTCGGCAAATCCACCCTCTTCAACGCCATCACCCGCACGCGCAAGGCGCAGGCGGCCAACTTCCCGTTCTGCACCATCGAGCCGAACGTCGGCATTGTCACCGTCCCCGACAAACGCCTCGACGCGCTGGCCGGGCTGTCAAAATCGGAAAAAATTCTCCCAACCGCCATTGAGTTTGTGGACATCGCCGGCTTGGTCAAAGGCGCAAGCCAGGGCGAAGGGCTCGGTAATCAGTTCCTCAGCCACATCCGCGAGGTGGATGCCATTGTGCAGGTCGTTCGCTGCTTTGAAAACGAGGACATTCACCATGTCGCCGGCGCAATGGATCCGACGCGCGACATCGAAGTGATCAACACTGAACTGATCCTCGCCGACATCGCCTCGTTGGAAAAGCGGAAGGACAGACTGGCGAAAAATGCGCGCGGCGGCGACGCACAGGCCAAAGCCGAACTGGCGCTGTTGGAAAAAATTCTCCCGCAGCTCAATGAAGGCAGGCCCGCCATCGTCCTCGATCTCACGGCGGAGGAACGTGCGCTGCTGCGCGGCTTTTTCCTGCTCAGCGCAAAACCCGTCATTTTCGCCTGCAATGTCCAGGAAAGCGACCTCGCCGGCCTCTCGCCGGAATCGCCCGCCGGAAAACATGTCGCCGCCGTGAAAAAATTTGCCGCCGATCACATGGGCACCGAGGCCGCCGTGATCAGCGCGCAAATCGAAAGCGAACTTGTGGACCTTTCCGACGAGGAAGCCAGGGATTATCTGCAAAGTCTCGGGCTTGACGAAAGTGGCGTCGGCGAACTCATCCGCAAGGTCTATTCCCTGCTGGGGCTGCGAACCTATCTCACCACCGGCCCCAAGGAAACCCGCGCCTGGACCATTCATGCCGGTGACAAGGCTCCTGCCGCAGCCGGTGTCATTCACAGCGATTTTGAACGCGGTTTCATCGCCGCCGAAACCATCGCATTTGACGACCTCATCAAACTCGGCTCCCACGCCAAAGCCCGCGAGGCAGGCAAACTCCGCATCGAAGGCAAGGACTACGTCGTGCAGGACGGGGATGTGATTGAATTTCGATTCAACGTCTAGCGGCGGCGCCGCCGGATCGCTTCATGTCGCTCCATCCCTCTCTGCCACGCAAGTCCCACCGGGGACTCGCCGCCCTGCTGGCCGCCCTGGCGTCGGTCGGGCCGTTTTCCATTGATGCCTATTTGCCGTCCATGAAGGAAATCGGGCGGACGCTGGCCGCCGATCCGCTGACGGTTCAACAGACCCTCACCGCCTACATGCTGCCCTTTGCGATCATGTCGTTGTGGCATGGTGCCATTTCGGATGCACTGGGTCGGCGGCGCGTGGTTCTGTGGGGTTCGGCGCTTTTTGCGCTGGCATCCGTCGGCTGCGCCCTGGCGAAAAACATCAACATGCTGCTGCTTTTCCGGGCGCTGCAGGGAATGTCCGCCGGCGCCGGCGTGGTCGTCGGTCGCGCTGTTGTGCGCGACTTGTTTCACGGACCCGAGGCACAGCGGGTGATGTCGCAGGTTGCGCTGACCTTCGCCCTGGCGCCCGCACTGGCGCCGGTGGTCGGCGGATGGCTGGAGGTGCAATACGGCTGGCGGGCGGTGTTTGTTTTTTTGGCGCTGTTCGGCTTCTCCTGCTGGGCCCTGAGCCATGCGCTGCTCCCGGAATCGCTTCCGTTCGAACGACGTCAGCCGCTGAGACCCGGATTTCTTTTAAGTTCCTATTTTCACGTCCTCACCTCGCGGCGCTTTGTGTCGCTGACCGCCGCCATCACCCTCACATTTTCCGGTTTCTTCATCTACGTGACATCCGCGCCAGTTTTTTTAATGCAGCACCTGGGCATTCCGGCCACGGGGTTTCTATGGCTGTTCGGTCCCAGCTCCTGCGGGATGATCATAGGTGCCTGGCTGTCCGGTCGCGTGGCGGACCGCTGGTCGGCGCGAAAAACCATCGTCTGCTCATTTTGCATCATGGCCGCAGCGACGGCGGCGCAGTTGGGCTTCCATTTGTTTTTTGCTCCGGCGCTGCCGTGGAGCATCGCCCCGCTTTTTCTCTACGTGCTCGGCATGTCGCTTTCATTCCCCGCACTCACCCTGCTCGCCCTCGACATTTTTCCAAAACAACGGGGCATGGCCTCCTCCTGTCAGACTTTTATTCAAACGGTGGGAAGCGCTCTCAACGCCGTGCTCATCCCCTTCGCCTGGGGCTCCGCATTATCTCTGGCCGTGACACAGGCGGTGCTGCTGAGCCTCGCGGCCGTCGCGCTCCTTATCCACCATTGGAGCGGACTCCCCCGTACCGTCGAACCGGATACGGACTGACCGCGCCCGCCGACCGTCATCCGGTCGCCGTTCGCAAATGCTGAATTTCAAGCTGCAGCCGAACCTGCTGGCGAAATTCATTGCGGACGAGTTTGAATGCCACATCCCAAGGGGCGCGGGGAAAGTCGTCGCCGGCTCCGTTGAAATAAATGGCGGAAAACGATTCGTCGCGTCCCTGAACGCAAAAGCGAACGTGTTTTTCCTTGAGGATGTCGGGACCGCGAAGCGGTGCCACGTCCTGCGCGTAAAAAATTGGCGCCGGATTTCCCATGCCACAGGGTTCGAGCAACGCAAGTTCCTCGAGGTGATTTTGGTCCAGGTCGGCAACATTGATCCGCACATCGAGACGCAATCGGGGAACAAGACTGGAGATTTGCAGTTTGGCGGCGGCGGCGGCGTTGAAACGTCTGCGGAAAAGATCGAAGTTTTCACGATGTACACCCAGCCCGGCGGCCATGTGATGCCCGCCAAAGGCACCCAGCAAATCGGCACACTGACCCAACGCCTCCACCAGCGACAGACCTTCGATGCTGCGCCCGCTGCCGTGACCCTCGCCGGACTCATCAAAACCGACAACCAGGGCCGGACGATGAAAACGCCGGCAAAGACGGGAGGCAACAATGCCCACAACGCCGTGATGCCATCCCTCGCCACCAACGACAATGGCGCAATCCCTCTCGGGATCAAACGTCGCCTTGAGCGACGCGACAGCAGCAATGAGCACTCCCTGCTCCAGTTCCTGCCGCTCACGATTGAAGGCGTTTAAATCATGAGCCAGCTTCCTCACCTCGCCCGGGTCATCGTTGACAAGAAGACGCAGAGCAATTTCCGCCGTACTGAGACGTCCCGCCGCATTGAGACGCGGGCCCAGACGGAAACCAACTTCAGATGCCGTAACAGGAGGTGTCACCGCCGCCACATCCATCAACGCGCGCAGTCCCGGCCAGCGAGTGTGACTGAGGCGTCCGAGACCGTGACGCACAATCACGCGATTTTCACCGCGCAGAGGAACGAGGTCGCACAAAGTTCCCATCGCGGCAAGATCGAGAAAATCACGCAAATCCGGAGCTCGGTTCCCGGTGATTTTTTGAATGCCATGACAGAGCTTGAAAACAAGGGCGGCCGTACACAGGTCGGTGTTGCCGCCCACAGCCTTCGGGTTAACGATCGCCCGACAGGCAACGCATCCATTTTTCGGCTCATGATGATCAACGACCACAAGTTCGACGCCCCGCTGCGCCAGCCACGCCGCCTCCTCGTGCGACGAAGTCCCACAATCCAAGGCCACAATAAGCGTCGGACAATGCGAGGAAAAAACGCGGTCCAGCCCCTCCCGGCTCAATCCATACCCCTCCGAATCGCGCTGCGGCAAAAAAACATCCGCCTTCAATCCCAAAGCCGCAAGAAACCGATGCAAAATGGCCAGCGACGTGACGCCGTCCACATCATAATCGCCGTATAAAACAACCTCCTCCCGCCGCTCCAACGCGGCAACAATACGGCGGGCGGCGGCCTCGATGCCCGGCGTCGCAAGCGGATCCGGCAAGGAGGCGAGACGCGGATAAAGAAAGTTCTCGGCATCGTCCGGCTCAACAACCTCACGCGCCACCAGCAAATCGGCGAGCAGACGCGAAATGCCAAGCTCTCGTGCGAGCCTTTGTGCGGCGGCGGGATCGGACGGTTCCCGCGTCTCCCAGCGCGGGGGTGACAACATGCGGCGGATTCTAAGGCGTGAGCGCCTCCAACGCAACACACGGCGTCGGGCACCGCTACTGACTGCAATAATGAAGGCTGACGCGCTTCAATTTTTCCTCTCCCTTTTGCGCGGAGTAATAAACGAGGCGAAGCGACACGAAGTTCTGCACCCACATCCAACCCTGCAGGCGGTGGCTGATGCCGTCGGTGTTCCCGCGCTCATCGGCAAAAAGCCGGCCCGGTCCGTATTTCAAATCAGCCTGCCGCTTGATGGAGCCCACCCATCCGGCCACCCGGGTGTCGTCCCACCCCTCGCGCTCATATTGGAGTTCAATTTCACTCAATCCGTTTTCGGTGAAATAAAACAGCGTGCGTTTGAGCCCCTCCTGCACAATGCCCTCGACCTCCAAAACATCGCGCCGCCCGGCCATGCGCTCCCCGGTTATTTTGGCCTTGGCCTTGGTGACGACCTCCCGAATGCGCGCCGGCGTCTCACCCCATTGCATGCCGAAAGGCGCCTTGATTTCCTGCTGCGCGCACACCGGCACAGCCCAAATCGCCGAGGCGGCTAAAAAACAAACGACAACGCGCAATCTCATGAGTGTCGGCAACATCCTTGCTTCAATCCGGCCCGCAGGCAAACACAGAGCACACAAAGTCCCCCCTTCACCCACGACAAAACGCCGTCCCGACACCACCTTGCAAAATTCTTGGAACCGGACGCCCGTTGGCATAACTTGACGGGTTCTATGCAATTCCTGATTTCGCTCGCCCAAGCCGCACCCGCCGCTCCGGAACAACCCTCGGCCCTGTTCCAATTCGCGCCACTCATCATTATCGCCGTTTTGTTTTACTTTCTGCTCATCCGCCCTCAGCAAAAAAAACAAAAGGAACACCAGGCGCTCATAGCAAGCGTTAAAACGGACGATGAAATCGTCACCAACTCCGGAATTCATGGCATCGTCACCAACGTCAAGGACGCCACCCTGCTTCTCAAGGTGGCCGACAATGTGAAGATCGAAATAGACAGAGCTGCCGTCGCCGTCGTCAAACCTCCCAAGAAATCCTAAGCGCTCCGCCGCTGCGGATCATCACATGAGCCCGATTCTGACCTTCTTTTCCGGACTGCTGCTGCTGGCGCTGTTCATCTGGTATTTCCTCACCAATGTGCCGCTCTACAAGCGCGGAATCGGGACGGTTCTCACCATCCTGCTGGTCGCCTTCTGCATTGAGGCGGTCATGCCGCCCGCCCAAAAAATCCGTCTCGGGCTCGATTTGCGCGGCGGAACCTCCTTTCTCCTCCGCCTCGTGGATGAAAGCGGATCAGGAATCACTTCCGGGATGCTGGATCAGGCAATCGAAGTGATCCGCAAACGCGTGGATCAATTCGGCGTCAGCGAACCTATTATCACGTCGCAGGGAAGCGACAGCATTCTCGTCCAAATTCCCGGCCTCGACACCGAGCAAATCGCCAAAACCCAGGAACAACTCCAACGCGTGGCGAAACTCGAGTTTGCCCTCGTACATCCGCAAAGCGACGCCATTCTCAAGGAAGTGGAGACCGGCACGGGCGTGCTTCCCCCGGGCTACGCGGTCAAGGAATACAAGGACACCGTCGAGGGACGCGAACAAACCTTTCGCCTGCTGGTGAAAGTACGTCCCGATTTGACGGGCGAACACGTCACCACGGCACACGCTTTCTATGATGCGCAGGGTTACGGCGTGGCGATGAAGCTCGACAGCGAAGGCGCCAAGCTTTTCGGGGACATCACCGCCGCCAATGTCGGCCATCGCCTTGCCATTCTCCTCGACGGCGATGTGCAAAGCGCGCCGAACATCCGTCAGCCAATCTACGGCGGCGAAGCCGTCATCACCGGACGTTTCTCCGATCAGGAGGCGCGCAATCTCGCCAGCGTGCTGGAAAATCCCCTGCGCACCCCCGTGCAAATCGAAGAAGTGCGCAGCGTGTCGGCCTCGCTGGGAGCGGACTCCGTGAAAAGCGGTGTCACAGCCTTTGTCCTCGGCTTGGGCCTCACGGTGTTTTTCATAGTGCTCTATTACCGGCTGGCCGGTGTTGTGGCCTGCGTCGCTCTGATTTTGAACATGGTAATGCTGTTCGGCGGAATGAGCATGTTTGGCTTTGTTCTCACCCTGCCCGGCATTGCGGGCATCGTGCTGACCATGGGCATGGCCGTAGACGCAAACGTCCTTATCTTCGAGCGGATGCGCGAGGAGTTGAAGGCCGGCAAATCGCTTGGCGCCTCAATTCACGCCGCCTACGACAAGGCGTTCTCGGCCATTTTTGACTCCAACCTGACCACCCTCATCACTTCGGTCATTCTTTTCTGGCAGGCCACCGGGCCGGTGAAGGGATTCGCCGTCACCCTTTCGCTCGGCATCATCGCCTCCATGTTCACGGCCCTGCTTGTCACCCACGTCTGCTTCGGGTGGATGCTCGAAAATTTCAACCTGAAACGCCTCTCGATGCTGGATTGGTCTCCATCGCGCATCATTAACTTTTTGCAATACCGCCGCATTTACCTGGTGATCGCCACGCTTGCCGTTCTCGGTTCCTTCGCCATTTTGGGAATTCGCGGCGAACGCAATTTCGGCATTGATTTCACCGGCGGTGATTTTCTCGTCCTCGAAATGAAACATCCCGTCGAAATCGCCAAAGCTCGCTCCGCCCTGGAAAGCGTCGGTATGGGAGATGTCGAAATTCAGCGCGCCACGGAACAAGGCAAGGAATTTCTCACCATCCAAGGCCGCTTCAACACCGCCGAAACCATGATCGCCAGCCTCCAAAAGGAGCTTCCTGACGTCGGTTGGACCGTAAAACAAAACGATGTCGTCGGCCCGCGCGTCGGACGCGAACTCGCCGGACGCTCCGGAATCGCCCTGCTTCTCGGAATGATCGGCATTTTCATCTACGTGACCGTGCGTTTTGAATTCTCCTTCGCTCTCGGCTCGATCCTCGGCCTCATTCACGACGTGGTCGTCACCATCGGCGTCTTCCTCGCCCTCGGACACGAAATTTCACTCGTGTTCGTCGGCGCGATCCTCACCATCGCCGGCTATTCCATCAATGACACCATCGTCGTTTTTGACCGCGTGCGCGAGGGACTCAAATCCGGACGTCGCGGCACGCTGGCGGAAGTCATGAACGCCTGCATCAATGAAACGCTCAGCCGCACCATTCTCACCGGCGGCACCACGCTGCTGGCCACCTTTGCGCTCTTTGCCGTCGGCGGCCCCGTCCTCAGCGACTTCGCCCTCGCCATTCTCATCGGCGTGGTACTTGGAACTCTCTCCTCCATTTTCATCGCGCCTCCCATCGCCCTCTGGTGGACCAACCGATCCGGCAACAGCCTCCGGCGTGAAGTGCTGGCGGACTCAGGCACCCCGCGTCCGGCTGCGTAGGACGGAGTGACAGCCGCGCATGGAATTTCATCGTCCGAGAAATCTTGGTTGGGGCCGCGCGGCGGGGCTTCTTTATGGCGACTGGGGCACAAGCAAGGCCTATGTGATCGGCCTGGCCTTCGGAGCCATGGGCTTCGGCTCGCTGCCCATCATCCTCGCCGTCTGCGCCCTGAGCCTCATCGTCGGACTCAACTACATCATCATCTGCAAATGCTTTCCCCAAGGCGGAGGCGTGTATTCTGCGGCGCGTCCGCATGGACGCCTGCTGGCCGTGGTGGGGGCGTTGATGCTCATCGCCGATTTCACCGTCACAGCGGCTCTCAGCACATGGGCCGCCCTGAGCTACCTCAATGTACCGGCGGGATGGATTCCCCTGGTGGCCATCTGCGCCATCCTGCTCATCGGCTGGCTCAACTTTTACGGGCCACGTCATAGCGGAACCCTGGCCATTTTTCTCGGCATTCCCGTGGTGATTTCCGTGCTGGGAATCATTCTGCTTTCCATCCCGCACCTGACCTCCAAGGGAATTGAGCTGCCTCATACAGGTTTTTATCCGAACTGGGTGGCTTTCACCGGCGTGATCCTCGCCCTGAGCGGCGTTGAAGCCATCGCCACTTTGACCGGCGTACTCAAACCCGACAAGGGCTCGACACCCGAAGCGCCACGCGTGGTCAAAACTGCGTCCAAGGCCATTATCCCCGTGGCTCTCGAAGTCAGCGTCGGCACCGCCCTCCTCGCCTGGGCGGTCCTCTCGATTCCGCACGAATTCAAGGAGCAACTCGTCGAACGGCGCGACGACATCCTTCGATTCGCCGCCGAACACTACGCCACGCTGCTGCTGGGAAATACGGGAGGAAAAATCTTCGGTCTGTTTGTCGGCGTTTCGTTCGCCCTCCTCCTCCTCAGCGCGGTCAATACCGCCGTGGCCGCCCTCATCGGCATCATGTTCCGCATGAGCGGAGACAATGAAATGCCGAAAAGTTTCACACGCCTTAACCGACACGGCGTTCCAATTATCCCCCTGCTTGTATCAATCTTCATGCCCGTGGGCGTGCTTCTCATGGCACCCGGTCTGGAGGCTCTGGCCGGACTTTACGCCATCGGTGTCGTCGGAGCGATTGCCGTGGATCTCGGCTCGACGTCACTCAACCGCTCACTTCCCCTCGGCTGGCCGTCCCGCCTCGCCATGGGTGCCACGTTTTTGCTTCTGTGCGCCGCATGGCTCACCCTCGCCCATACGAAACCCGACGCCCTTTTCTTTGTCACCTGCATCCTCCTGCTCGGCCTCGGCCTCCGCGCCTGGGGTCAGAAACACAAGGGAATTACGTCGGTCACCGTCTCCGAAAAAGTGGCGGCCATGGTCGAGTCCATGGATCTCGAAAAACTCAAACCCAAACCGCAGGAAGGTGGCAAAATCCTCCTCTGCCTGCGCGGCATCACCCCCGTTCTGCCTTTCGCCGTCGAAACCGCCAAAATGCGCAGCGCCACCCTCTATGTTCTCTACGTGCGCGAAGTCGCCGTCGCCTTCGGTGCCTCACCCTCAAAAGCCCAAACCCGCTGGCAGGACGACCCCGAAGCTTCGCTCATCATGAAAGCCGCCTGTTCCGTCGGCGAGGAGGCCGGCGTCCGCGTCATTCCCATCTATGCGGTGGCGGCCGGTGCGGACTCCGCCATTGTGGACGTGGCGGCAACCCTCGGTGTGGACGAGTTGTTTCTCGGTGCCTCCGGCCACTCCGCCCTCGCCCGACTCCTGCACGGCAGTGTGGTTCAACAGGTCATCCGTCACCTCCCGGATGAAATCAGCCTCGTCATTCGCGGCTGATTCCGCATTGTACCAACCCGTGATTCCCCTAAAAAAAACAACCCACTTCGTTCCTCCAAAACGACTTTCCGCCGAGCTTCTGGAACTGGCGGAATCCGTACAGGACAGGGATCTCACGCTGGGCGACCTGATGAATCAGCTTGAAGGGCGCGTTTACACGCTGTTTCTCGTCCTGCTGTCGCTGCCCTTCTGCCAGCCCGTGATGCTGCCAGGATTGTCCACACCCTTCGGTGTCGTGATCGCCCTGCTCGGACTGCGCTTCGCCTTCCGCAAAAAACCCTGGCTCCCGAAACGACTCACATCCACGCGACTGACGGCAAAATTTCTTCCCGCCGTCATGCGCAGCAGCGCCAAATTTCTCCGCGCAATGGAAAAATTGCTCCATCCGCGTCTGATCGGGATCTTCGACTATCACATCGCCCACATTTTCGCTGGAATTGTCATCTTCATCTGCGGTGCCCTCCTGCTGCTTCCGCTGCCCGTGCCGTTTAGCAACCTGCTTCCCGCGCTGGCCGTGGTATTGACCGCTGCCGCCTTTTCCGAACGCGACGGCTATTGCCTAATCGCCGCCGCCACGGTTTTTGCGCTTACCATCGCATTTTTCGTCGGCCTCGCCTGGGGAGGAGTCGGCGCTGTGAGCTGGGTGTTTCACAAAGTCTGATCAACACCGCCGAATTCCCGCTCGCCTCATCGTCTTCGCTTGGCCATCTTTGCCGGTCGCATGACATGGGAAATCGCCATCGTACTGCTGCTGGTTGCGGGAACACTCGTGCAGTTCATCCGTGAACGCTGGCCGACGGATTTGACCGGCCTCGCCGCATTCTCCGCACTGCTGCTGCTTTCCCAAATTCCCGGCGACAACTCCTTCCCAACTGCCGGACAATTGTTCCGGGTTTTCGCCAATGCCGCACCGCTCACCGTCGCCGCCATGTTTGTGCTGACCTACGCGCTGGAACGCACCGGCGCCATCAGCAAGGCCCTGGTCGCCGTCGAAAAAATGGGCGGCCTCGGCACACGCGGACTTCTCCTGGTCATGATGCTCGGAACAGCCGCCGTCTCCGCCTTCATCAACAACACCCCGGTCGTCGTTGTCGGCCTCCCGGTGGCCATGCACCTGGCCAAACGTGCCGGTGCCTCAGCCTCGATTTTTCTTATTCCACTATCCTACGCAGCCGTCTTCGGCGGATGCTGCACGCTCATCGGGACAAGCACCAACATTCTTGCCAGCGGCCTGCTTTCGGAAAACGGGCATCCGCCTCTCGGCATGTTTGAGATCGGCGCGGTCGGGCTGCCCGCCGCATTGATCGGCATCGCCTATGTCGTCTGGTTCGCCCCAAAGCTGCTTCCCTCCCGACGCACTCTCACCCAGGATCTCGAGGAGGGCGGCATCTCCGAATACGTCATCGAAGCCGTCGTGAGCGAAACCTCCCCCGCCGCAGGTCAGACTCTCCAGGAGGCCGGACTCGGTCCGCATTCAGGAATGCGCGTGATCGAGGTGATGCGGGGCGGTGGCGCTTCCTATGAGTCGCTGGGAACCCTGCGGCTCCGTGCGGGCGACCGCCTTGTCATTGCCGGAGCCCCCTCCGCCGTGGCCGCCATTCTCACCATGCAGGGTGTGGACTTGCATGCGCAACGCGGACGCGCGGCGGAAATGATCGCCACGCACGAAGGCCATCTGGCCGAAGCCATTGTCAGTCCGCTTTCCGAATTTAGCGGACGCAGCCTGCGCGATCTCAATTTTCGTCAGCGTCTCGGTCTCGTTGTTCTGGCCATTCACCGGCGGGGAATCAACCTCAGCCGTGGTTTTGAAAATGTTCCGCTTCAACCCGGTGACACCCTGCTGGTGCTGGGCGTTGAGAGCGCGATTGACCAGCTCCGCCGCAGTTCCGACCTGCTTTTGCTGGATCGTCCGCGCGTCACGACCAACACACGCCGAACCGACACCGCCCTGGTGTTGGGCGCGCTGGGTGCCGTCATCGTCACCGCCTCCATGGGATGGATTCCGATCGAAGTGGGATCACTCGTGGCGTGCGCCCTCCTCATGGTGACCGGCGCCATCAAACCGCGCCAGGCCTACCGATCCATTGACTGGAGCCTGATGTTTTTGATTTTCAGCACACTCGGTCTGGGCATGGCGATGGAAAGTACGGGTGCTGCAAAATGGATCGCCGAAAATCTCGCCTCCGCCGCCACCGTCCTTGTCACCGAACCATGGAAGCCGCTCGCCCTGCTGGCGACGGTGTACCTGATTACAATGATCGCCACTGAGATGCTGTCCAACAACGCGACCGTCGTGCTCATGATGCCGATTGCGCTGGGCCTTGCCATGCACCTCGGACTGGACTCCCGTCCGTTTGCCATCGCCATCACCGTCGCCTCAAGCGCCGCCTTCGCCACTCCCATCGGCTATCAAACAAACACCTACGTTTATTCCGCCGGCGGCTATCGTTTCACCGACTTCCTGCGACTCGGCGCGCCCTTGAACCTCCTCTACTTCGCCACAGCCATGCTGATCATCCCCATCATCTGGCCGCTCCACCAATAGACCGTTGATGAAAAAATTCAACCGCCCGTCCGTTCGCCTCGCAAACCGGAAACCTTGCGCTAACATTCCCCGATGAAGCACCTGCTCGACATCGAATCGCTCGACGCGGATCAAATTTCCAACGTTCTTGCGCTTTCTGCAAAAATGAAACGTCAGCGCGGCATTCATCCCGACGCCCCCTTGGCCGGCGAATGCTGGGTGATGCTTTTTTCAAAATCCTCCACACGCACACGACTGAGCTTCGAAGTCGGCATTCGCGAACTGGGCGGACAACCCATTTTTCTCTCCGCCGCTGAAATTCAACTCGGACGCGGGGAGCCCATTCGCGACACGGCGCGCGTCATGGGACGCATGGCGCAGGGCGCGGTGATCCGCACCTATGCGCAAGGCGATGTGGAGGAATTCGCCCGGTTGAGCGGCATCCGCACCATCAACGCCCTCACCGACGCCGAACATCCGTGCCAAATTCTCAGCGACCTTTTCACCATTACCGAAAAACGCGGCTCGCTCGTCGGACTCAAACTCGCCTTCATCGGCGATGGTGATTGCAATGTCGCCCGCTCGTGGATCTGGGCCGCCGCACACCTTGGATTCGATCTGCGCATCGCCTCACCCAAACGCTTCCAGCCGCCGGAGGAACTCATTCGCCGTGCGGGTGGAAATATCACCGTCACCGCCGATGTGTGCGCCGCGAGTGACGGGGCCGACGTGCTTTACACCGATGTCTGGGTCAGCATGGGCAAGGAGGATGAAGCCGCATTTCGTGCCGCACAATTCGGGGGTTATCAAATCAATCGTGCCACCCTTGATGCGGCGGGCGGCGCTCCGCTCGTCATGCACTGCCTCCCCGCCTACCGAGGCAAGGAAATCACCGACGATGTGTTTGAAGCGCACGCGAAAACCATTTTTGATCAGGCCGAAAACCGCCTCCATACCCAGAAGGCCATTCTTGCACTGCTGAAAAAATAACGGGGCATCTCTCGGCGCAATCGTTGTTTGACATTCATGGCGTCTTCCCGGACAACAAATCCATGAACATGGACAGCACACCCCCGCCCATTACGCCGAATTCACCGGACTCCCCGCCACCACTTCCCTCCCGCGAAGAACAAAGCTGGGCCATCGCGCTTCACCTCAGCGGATTTGCCGGACTTATCCTGCCTGCATTTGGGCAAATCATCGCACCGCTCATCATTTGGCTCATTAAGAGGGCACAAAGCCCCCTGCTCGATCAAGTCGGGAAAAACGTCCTCAACTTCCAAATCAGCTTTACCATTTACGCCCTCATCGCTGGCGCCTTGAGCTGGCTTTGCATCGGTTTGTTCATACTCCCGATCATTGGCATCCTCTGGATTGTTTTTATGATCATCGCTGCCGTGAAAACCAGCAATGGAGAAAGCTACACCTATCCGCTTTCCATCCAATTTCTACGCTGAACGCGCGGGTGTCATTTGACAAATCCCACCTTTCAGGCGAGGCTGCCTGCCGTAAGGGGGCGTATTTGGTTTCGACTTATGGTGCGAAACGACGTTCGCATGCCGAGGTTGATCAGTTGGCCTCGTAAAAAGCTGATCAAAAAATAACAGCAGAGACCGAAGATCTCGCTCTCGCGGCTTAATCGTCCGCGACGGCTTCCAGTTGACGCCTGCTAGGCGGGAAGCCGACGACAGCAGGCAACCCACCGACGGCTAAGCATGTAGCGGGCGGCGATCAGCGCCATAAGGACACGGGTTCGACTCCCGTCGCCTCCACCCGTTGAGAGATGGGCGGCCCCAAATAACACAATGTCCCAACGTGGCCCAACCAACCACCCGCACCCGCCGCGCCAGCAGAGCTGCCACGACGGCTGATTCCCCCAAGCTCCGCTCCACGGCGGGAACCGTCGTCCCGCTCCGCCTTTCCCCTCTTCCTGGATCCGACGAATACGCTGGAAAGGTTTACAAATGGGAAAGACATGATCCCAAAGGTACCGAAGTCCTAACCCGCCACCTGGAAAAGCTCGCCGATCCACGCCTTCTGGCAAAGCACTGGAATTTTGCCGCCGCCGATGGAAAATATCATTGGCGCGAAGCCTTCATCACTCTACTGCAAAATCTTTATGAATGACGACCCAACAATGACAATTGCCGAGGTATGCTTCGGCACAGAGGTTCACCTGCTCACCTGGGCAAAGGAGCAAAACCTTCCGCTCCTCAAAAAAACAGATGGCTCTCCAGACTGGAATGCCATGTACGACATCTGGCTTGAGCGGCTGGACAAGGAGGACGCAGAAACCGGGCGCTTGCCAGAACCCGACATCCTTTACGGTAATGAGGAACAAATGCTCGCCTGGGCTAAGGAGGACAACTTGCCAATCCTGAAGGACTCCGAAGGAGACTACATCTGGGAGATACCCTATGAGATCAGCCGCCGTCGGCTTGAAAAGGAAAAAAAAGAAAATGAAGACTCCAACCATTAACTACATCAAAGAAACCACTTGGGCCTTTCCTGTGCGAAAGCAAAAACTACCCGACGGCCGCTGGGTCGTCATGCCCGGGGAGCCCGTCCACCGCTGTCGCACCAACCAAGCCGTCCGGCTAACTGGTATCCCAAGCAAAACACTGCACCGCTTAGCCGACTGTGGCATCATCCGGCGCGCACAACTCACTCCAAACATCGTCTTTTGGTGGCCTGCCGAAATCAACGCCGTCATTGAGCGCGCCGCCGAAGACCCAGCCTACTTCAAACGCATTCGC
>JACTMZ010000078.1 GCA_014584375.1 Verrucomicrobiota bacterium
TGAGCACGGGATTCTGCTGATGATTGATGAAGTGCTCACCAGCTGGGGGCGCACTGGCAAATTCCTGTGCATGGAGCACTGGGGCGTGGTGCCGGACATTGTGACGATTGGCAAGGGCTTTGGGAACGGCTTCCCCGTGACTTGTGTGGCCGTGCGCGAGCCCTACAAGGAAAGCTTCGAAGCGATTTCCGCATCCAGCAGCTATGGCGGAAATCCCATGGCCTGTGCGGCGGCGCTCGTCTCAACCAAGGTCATTGAGGAGGAAAACCTCAACGAATGGTCGCAGCATCTCGGCGAGGTCGCGCTCAAGCGCATGCTCGACATGCAGACGCGGCATCCGGGCATTGAACTCGTGAAGGATCGCAACACCAAGGAGCCGTTCGACAAGGCTGGCGCGCAGGTTTATCAAAAGGCGTTTGCCAAGGGGCTCGCCTGGATTCCCGCCGGTCACATTCTGCGGATGAGCCCGCCGATTGTCATGGATGAGAAGACCCTGCTCAAGGGACTCGACATCATTGAGGAGTCCATTGGCGAGGTGGAAAAGGAGCATGGCTATGCCTGATTCTTCGGGAGCGGGCGGAGGGGGCTCCCCTCCGCGAGACGCCGTGCTCCGCACGTCATTGTTCAATTTCGAAGCGACGGCTGCGAGGCTGGGACTTCCGGAATCCACCGTGCGACGGCTCTCATCCCCGAAGGAAAAAATCACGCTGCATCTTCATCCGGCGATGCCGGACGGACGCGTGCTGGACGTGGAGGCATTCATCGTCCGGCACTGCGACGCCCTTGGCCCGGCCAAGGGGGGAATTCGCATGGACGCCTCCGTCACCATGGACATGGTGACCGGACTGGCAATGGAAATGACGTGGAAGACCGCGCTGGTCGGCGTTCCTTTTGGCGGAGGGAAAACGGGCATTGTTTTTGATCCGTCGAAACTTCCGCCGGATGGAAAGGAAATCCTGATCCGGTCGTTTGTGCGTGCGGCGCTAAGGCATATCGGGCCGGAAATTTACGTACCGGCTCCGGACATGGGCACGGGCGAAAGGGACATGGGTTTTCTGCGCGACTGCATTTCGTATTCCGGCGGTCTTGCGATTCCGCGTGGATGTTTTGTGACGGGCAAGCCAGTGATTCTCGGCGGCATTCGCGGACGTCGCGAGGCGACGGGGCGCGGTGTGGTGGCGACGCTTGCATGCGCCTGCCGTCATTTGGGAATGGAGCTGTCCCGGTCAACGGCGGCCGTTCAGGGCTTTGGCAATGTCGGTGCGGTGGCGGCGCGCGAGCTGCACCGGCGCGAAACCAGGGTGGTCGCCGTGGCGGATCTTACCGGTGGCGTTTACAAGGCTTCCGGTTTGGATATTCCGGCATTGGAGGAACATGTGGCCCAAACGGGCAAGCTGGCTGGATTTCCCGGGGCGGATGCGCTGGATCCCTCGCGGCTGCACGAAACGGACTGTGATATTTTGCTGCCGGCGGCCTCGGGTTCGACCATTCACGCAGGCAATGCGGCGGGGGTGAAAGCCCGCGTCATCGCGGAGGGAGCCAACGCGCCCGTTACTCCGGAGGCGGATAAAATGCTTTCCGAAGCGGGCGTATTTTTTATTCCGGACATTCTTTGCAACGCGGGTGGCGTTTTTGTTTCCTATTTGGAATACACGCAGGAGACCCAGCGCGAGCAGATGGGGCGGGAGGAGGTTGAGGCGCGGCTGCAGGAGCGGATGGAAACGACGTTTGCAGAGGTTTTGGCCCGCAGTCTCGAAAAAAACATTTCCATGCGTGAGGCGGCCATGGACATTGCGGTGCGGCGTGTGTCGCAGGCTATCACCGCGCGTGGAATTCATCCGTAAACATTCGCAGCCCAATAAGAAAAAAATTATGAAAATCCTACGTTTCGGAGTCATTGGAGCCGGTCTGATGGGCCGGGAGTTCGCCAGTGCGGCGGCGCGATGGATGCACTTGAAGGACATGCCGGCCCGGCCGGAAATTGTCGCCGTGTGCAATCTCGAACCCGAGCCGCTGGCGTGGTTCAAGGCGCATTGCCCGGGCGTCACGCAAACCACGGATGATTACAAGGCGCTGCTGGCCAATCCGGACGTGGAGGCTGTTTACATTGCGGTGCCTCACAATATGCACCGTGAGATTTACAGCGCGGCCATCGAAGCCGGGAAACATGTTTTTGGAGAAAAGCCCTTCGGCATTGATTTGGAGGCCAACCAGGGAATTCTCGATGCCCTTGCGCGTCATCCGAAAGTACTCGCCCGCTGCTGTTCGCAGTTTCCCTATTTTCCGGCCGTGCAACGCATCGGACGCATGATTGAAGAGGGCGCCTTTGGTGAAATTCTCGAGGTGAATGCCGGATTTCTGCATTCCAGCGATTTGGATCCAAACAAGCCGGCGAATTGGAAGCGGCTTGTCAAATTCAATGGCGAATACGGCGTTCTCGGTGATCTCGGGATGCATGTTTGTCATGTTCCTTTCCGTGTCGGATGGGAGCCGCGCAATGTTCGTGCAGTGCTGTCGAATGTCATTCGTCAGCGTCCCGACGGACGCGGTGGCAGCGTGGCCTGCGACACGTGGGACAACGCCACATTGTTGTGCGAGGCTGGCGATCCGCTGTCCGGCGCCGTGTTTCCCATGACTTTGAAAATGCAGCGCATTGCGCCGGGCGAGGCGAACACGTGGTATTTGGAAATCAAGGGCCTTAAGGGCTGCGCACGCTTTTCCACACGGGAGGCAAACCTGCTTCATCTGATGGAATATCGCGGAGGCGCGCAGGATTGGCGGGCTGCCGTCGTTGGCTACACACCGCTGTTCCCGGCCATTACGGGTCCGATTTTTGAATTTGGATTCACCGACGCCGTCCTGCAAATGTGGGCGGCGTTTGTCACCGAACTATCCGGCGCGAAACTTCCGGATTCTCCGCTGGCCCAGGTTGCCACGCCGGAGGAGGCGCATTTGAGTCACCGGCTTTTCACCGCATCGCTGGCCTCGGCGCGCAATGGTTCCGTCGAAAAACTTTGATTTATGCGCATAGACAATCACGTTCACATCGGTGTTGACCCGCTGTTTTATGTCAACGGTTGGTCGCCCTACGCCCTGGATGTTCCGAGACTTTTGGCCGAAGGGGCGGACACCGGAATTGACCGCTGGATTGT
>JACTMZ010000011.1 GCA_014584375.1 Verrucomicrobiota bacterium
GTTTCCGTGTGGGATGTTGATTCGCCCGGATGGAGGGTTTTCAGCGGGCCGAGTGATTCAATTTCCAGAAAGTCCGCATTGACGAAGGTTTCAAAATTGCACCCGTTGTCCGGATAGATTTCCTCGGGGATCAAATCGAATGTTTTGACAAACAGACTGCCGTCATTTGCGTAGGCGATGTGGCGTTGGGCGTGAGCCAATCCGAATTTGAGTGGCGGGAAGTTTTTTTTCTGATGTAGAAGCCAATGGTTTTCCCCGCGAATCCAGCGGGGGTCGTTGAGCTGGGTGTAGGGCCAGAGAATGAGTGTGCGGTTGGGAAGGAAGTCGCGCGGATGTGTCCCCATGGGCGGCTGCGGAATGATTGCGACACCGCCGCCGCGCATGACCGAAAGGCCCCAGATTGCAAGGCGGATGGGCGACAATCCTTCGTTGACGATCGTATGACGCACGGCGACCTGCGGGCCGTTCTGCGCCAGTCGGACTCCCAGAATTTTGCGGATTGGAGACGGATTGTTTTGCAGGCTTTCGATGACGACTTCGTCGTTGTCGCGTCTCCATGCCACGGAATGGTTGTCGGCATGATAGGAAAGGGTCATGTCCTCCGGTGCCAGCCACAGACGGTGGCCGCCGCGAATTTTCCAATTCGCCTCGCCAGAGGAGCCGAGTTCATTTTCCGCAATGTGAAAGACGTTTTTTTGGTCGCCGATGCGGTAGGAAATGATGCGTGGGCCGACATTTGTCGTGACGAGTAATTCGGCTTCATTGTTGAAAATGCGCAGGGTGTCGGGCCATCCGCCGTAGTTGATGATTTCGATTTCCATGAAAGGACTGATGATTTCCCCATGGTAGTGCGGCGGCGGCGTGAAAAGGTCAAGGACGGGAAATAAAAAAGGTGAACACCGGGGCCGTTGCCGACGCTTCGGCTTTCAAAAGTCGAAAATTCAGTTAGGTTTTTCGACCATGTCTGTTCTCATTGTTGGTTCCATCGCCCTTGACGACGTGAAAACGCCGATTGAGGAACGCGTCAATCTTCTCGGCGGTTCCGCTTCCTATGCCGCTGTGGCGGCGGGATATTTTTCGCCGGTTAATCTCGTCGGCATTGTCGGGGATGATTTTCCCGCCGAGCATTGGAATTTTTTAAAGGATCGCGGCATTGATCTTGCGGGTGTCGAGCGTGCGGTGGGGAAGACGCTGCGGTGGTCGGGCGAATACATGTGGGACATGAACACGCGGGAGACGCGTTCCATCGCGCTCAATGTATTTGAGGGATTTGCGCCCGATTTGCCCGCCGGTTATCCGGAGAGTGATTTTGCCTTGCTGGCCAACATTGCGCCGGAACTTCAACTGCGGGTTTTGCGGCAAATGAAAAAGCCCAAATTTGTCATTGCCGACACGATGGATCTTTGGATCAACATCGCCAAGCCGGCGTTGCTTGAGTTGCTACAGAACATTGACATGCTGATTCTCAATGACAGCGAGGCACGCGAGTTGACCAAGGAGACCAGCCTCATCAAGGCCGGGAGAAAAATTCAGTCACTCGGCCCGCGCATTGTCGCGGTGAAAAAGGGCGAGCACGGATGCCTGCTTTTTGGAGAGAACGAATTTTTCAGCTGTCCGGCCTATCCCCTGGAGGACATTCACGACCCCACCGGCGCCGGGGACACCTTTGCCGGAGGATTGACCGGTTATCTCGCCAGTCGGGCCAATGGGGCGGTGACATTTGAAATGCTGAAAACCGCCGTTGTCGTCGGCAGCGTTCTGGCCAGTTACAATGTGGAGGCTTTCAGTCTCGAACGGATGCGGACGGTTGAGCAAAAGGACATTCTTGCCCGGTTTTACGAATTTCAGGAAATTGCGCGTTTTGACGCAGGGACGCTGTAGGCGGATTTGAGGTGCGAGGCGCGGATTATCGCCGACGGCGCACAAAGTGCTGCAAGGCAAATCCCGCCATTGCAATGCAGGTCAGCATTCCTGCGGAAGGTTCGGGGATCAGGGAAATGCCAATGGCGTTGTCAATGTCCTGCTTATAGGTGGCGACATCCGAGTAGTAGGTTCTGTCGGCAAACGCCGCTTCGGTGATGTTGTCGGCGCTGACCGTGTATGCGATTCCAAGCAGGACCCCATTGGTGTTGAACAGCGCGCCGCCGGAGTCACCGAGGGTCGCCTGTGCTTCGCTGGTGGAGAACCATTGGCCAAATCCAGGTTGGTTGAATGTCGTATAGACCGTCTCCGTCGAATTTACCAGATAGGTTCCGGAAACCTGGTTTGTCCCCCAACGCTTCACGATCGTGTTTGTGGTGGTGTAGCCGGTTCTGGAATTTGTGAGGGCAATCGCATCGGAGGAATACCTGTTGCCCGTCGCATTTTGCACGCGTTGACGTCCGTAACTGGCCATGATGACCGATGATCCATTGGTCGGCGTGGACGAGGCCAGGGAGATTGCTTGGAGCGAGGGCATGATGCCGTTTGTGTTGGACAGCGTAAGCACCGCCAGATCCGTGGTGCCGATTTGTTGTTTGGTTACGCTGTATGTTACCGATTCGATTACTATGGTGCTGCTGAAGGTGATGTGATTGGCCGAGAGCAGGAAGGCACGGGGGCCGTTGACGGTGTTGCCCCAACCAAGATAAACGGCGTTGGCATCGCTGTATTGCAGGACATTGTTGAAAAAAGAGGCGTTGGTGAGACTCAACTGCGACTCCATTTGTGCGGCGGTCGTGTTGTTGGTTGTGTTGCCCCCGCCATTGGCCCCCGCCACCACAAGGGCGTGGCTTTGTTGACAGACACCCGCCATCAGGATGGCGAGCAATATTCGGAGGGTGGTTTGCATTAGTGGAAATCTTGCAATTTTTAATAAAAATTCAAGCGAGACTTTGCGCGGGGAGGGCGGCTTAACGTCGGGGTAGTCCGGAGACGGTTTGCAGAATGCCGGTGATCATGGAGTAGGCGACGAGGCCCACAAACAGGGCGACGACGAGAATGACCAGCGGTTGGATGAGCGCCGTGGCGCGCTCGATGACGATGGAGAGTTGTTTGTCGTAATTTTTTGCACTGCGTTCGAGGGCTGCACCCAGATCGCCCGTGGTTTCGCCCACTTGTACGATGTCCACGAGTGTGGGCGGAAAAAACTCCGTCCGGGCAATGGCGCGTGAAAGCTGGGCACCGTCCTGCACATGATCTGCAAGGCGTTCGAGCAAATCCTGCAAAAAGACATTGGGTGTGGCGTTGCGAATGAGCTGCATGGCCTGCATGAGCGAAACGTCGTTGTTGAGGAGAGTGGAAAGCGTCTGGGTGAACTGCGCGTAAAACCTCATGCGGAGGAGGGGGCCGACAAAAGGAAGCTGCAGTTTGGTGCGATCCCACCATGCGAGTCCATCGCCCTTGGCTGTGAAATGCCGAAAAAGAAGGAAGCCGACCGCCAGAACAACGAGAATGATCCACCAGTAGGCTCCGAAAAATTCGCTCACACCGATCAGCATGCGCGTGGCCAGGGGGAGCGTTTTTCCTGTTTTGGTGAGAAGCGCCGTCAATTGCGGCAGCAGGAAGGTCATGAAAATGGCGAGCAGGGCGATGCCGGCGGTGAAAATGACCGTCGGGTAGATGAGCGCGCTGGTCACGCGGCGCTGCAGCTCCCCCATCATGGTGAGAAACTCCACCTGCCGTTTGAGAATTTTTGCCACGGTTCCGCTGGCTTCACCCGCTTTCACCATGTTGCAATAAAGATCCGTGAAACTCGGACTGGCGATTTTAAGGGCGGCGGAGAATGCGGCGCCTTCGCGCAGCGACTGGCGGGCGCTGGCGGCGACGTTGCGCAGGGCGGATTTGTCCTGCCGCTGCTCGATGACCTGCAGGGCATGATCCAGCTTGAGTCCGGCTTCCAGCAGATCGCACAGTTCCTCGGTGAAAAGCAGCACCTGGGAGCGTGTGAGGATGTTGCCGCCCGATGCGGCGGAGCGACCGGCGGCGGACGGCGATCGTGCGGATTCGGCGCCGTCTTTTGTCGTGAGCGAAAACGGTTGGAGCCCCTGTTTGCGCAGTTTGTCAAAAGCCTCCCGGCGGCTGGCGGCCTCCATCTCGCCGGAGGTTTTGCCGCCGCCCGCTTCCAGGGCTTGATAGACAAAAACAGGCACGGGAAAATTATTCGTCGAGGGTGTTGAGATCTGAGGTGGTCACCCGCATGACCTCCTCGATGGTGGTGACGCCCGCCGCCACCTTGTCAAAACCGTTTTTGCGCAGGGGCCGCATGCCTTCGGCCTCGGCGGCCGGACGCAACTGCGCGGCGGTTTTTCGCTGGGTGATCATTTCCTGAAGTTTGGGTGTGACCATGCAGATTTCCATGACGGCGAGGCGTCCTTCGTAACCGGAGTTTCGGCAGGCTTCGCAGCCTGTGGCGCGCAGGATTTTGTCATTGTATTCGGAGGGGAATCCGATGGCGTTGAGGTATTCCGGGGAGTAATCGCCGGGTTTGGCCGGGGATTTGCAGACGGGGCAGAGGCGGCGTACGAGGCGTTGGGCGATGAAGGCGCGCACGGCGCTGGCCACGAGGAAGGGTTCGACGTTCATGTCGAGCAGGCGGGTGATGCCGCCGACGGCGTCGTTGGTGTGCAGGGTGCTGAAGACGAGGTGGCCGGTGAGTGCGGCGCGGATGGCGATTTCGGCGGTTTCGTAGTCGCGCATTTCGCCGACCATGATGACGTTTGGATCGCCGCGCAGGAAGCTGCGCAGGAGATTGGCGAAGGTGTTACCAATGTCGGGTTGCACGGCACTTTGATTTACGCCGGGGAGTTTGTGTTCGACCGGATCTTCGATGGTCAGAATGCGGCGCTCCCGGGTGTTGAGGCTGGAGAGAAAGGTGTAGAGGGTGGTGGATTTCCCGCAGCCCGTGGGGCCTGTCACCAGGATGATGCCGTTGGGCATGGCGAGAAGCTCCCGAATTTTCGCCGTGTATTCCTCGTCAAGCCCGAGCCGTTCCAGGCTGAACACCTCCTTGCCGAGAAGGCGCAGGCTGATGCTTTCGCCATTGATTGTGGGAATGGCGGCCACGCGCACGTCAATGGGTTGTCCGCCAAGTTCGAGGCTGATGCGTCCGTCCTGCGGACGGCGATCCTCGCCGAGATCGAGGCCCGACGTGAGTTTGAGGATGTTGATGACCGAGCGTTGCAGCCGCCGCATCTGCGCGGGAACGGGCACCTCCTGCAGAATGCCGTCCACGCGGTAACGCACGCGGAGGTCGTCGGCCAGGGGTTCGACATGGATGTCCGTGGCGCGTTCCCGCAGGGCCTCGCGGATGATTTGATTGATGAATTTTTTGACCGAAGCCTCCTCGGATTCATCCTCGTCGAGCACATTGACCTCTTCGGATCGCCCGAGGTCAATCTCATCCTCCAGGCTGCGACCCTCGAGCAGTTCCTCAAATGTTTCGGCGCCGATTCCGTAAACCTGGCGCAGGGCGGGAAGGATTCCCTTGCGGGTGTAAAGTTCGTAACGCACGCGCTGCGGCACGGCCTCCGCCACGGCTTGCCGCGCCAGAAGGTCAAAGGGATCGGATGTCAGCAGAGTGATTTCATCCTCCCCGGCCTCCACGGGAAGAAGCTGGTAGCGCAGGGCGATGCGCGCAGGAAGCTTGGAACGCAGCTCCGGCGCGGCTTTGGCAATGTCCGCCCCGCCCCACGGAAGCCGGAATTTTTCGGCGAGCTCATGATAAAAGCCGGTTTCATCAATGTCACCGGCGTCAAGCAGAACGCGCAGAAGTGAGGATTGATTGCGGGCGGCCTCACGCAGGGAGGCGGTGAGTTTTTCCGCGTCATGCGCACCGTGACGCCCTGCGATTTTCACCAGATCCCGGATCAGAGTCATGGGAAAATCGTCCGTTAATTTCCCGGTTGTGCCGGTTTTTTGCCTTTTTGCGATTTGCCGGCCTTGGGTGCCTTTTGTTTTTTTACGGGGGCGTATTCCTCGTAGTCCCAACCGGCCGGGCGCAGGGGATCGCGCGGTTTTATGATCCGCGAATCCGGCGCGAGTTCATCCTCTGCATCCATGACCACCGGAGTGTCGGCAAAGGCCGGTGCGGCGGCGTTGGCGTAGGTCTCGTCGCCGATTTTGGAGCGGTAGCGTTCCTGCCAGCTTGCCTTTGCCAGCTCATCGTCATTTTCCACCACGGTGGGCTGGAGGAGCACCATGAGTTCGGAGCGTTCCACTTTGCGCGAGACCTGCTTGAAGAAGTAGCCAAGGACGGGGATGCGCATGACGAACGGAACGCCGGAATCATCGGCCTGCGTTTTTTCGACGATCAATCCCCCAAGTACGACGGTGCCGCCATTGGGGACGGTTACGGTGGTCGTCAGTTCCTGCGAGCCGATGACCGGGGTGAGGTTGCCGCCGAGATTTTCGTAGCGGAGCACGTCATTTTTCGTTTGGACGATGACGAGGGTGACGTCGCGGTTGGCGTTGATGAGCGGGAGGACTTCGAGTTTCAGCAGGACGTCCTTGTAGGTGATGTTGGAGGTGATGCCGGTGGTGTTGACCGTTGTGAGGGTGGAGGAGGACAGCGTGCTGCTTACGAAGGGCACCTGCTGGCCGGAGCTGATGACGGCTTTTTTATTATTTGTGGTGTAAACGACGGGGCGTGAGAGGACCTTGAATTTGCCGGTGCTTTCCAGTGCGCGTGCGTAAATGTCCACGGCGTCGGCGATCGTGCCGTAGATGGTGAGGCCCTGCAAACCCTGGAACAACTTCGGGCTGAGCAGGCTTTCCGGTGTCGGCAGGTTGGAGCCGAGGCCGAGGGCGCTGGAGCCGGAGAGGGGATTGATGATCGAGCCGGCCATGCCGGTGCCCATGCCGTTGTTGATGTAGCGGAGGAAATAGCTGAAGCCGAATTCCATTCCATCGGTCAGGCTCAGCTCGCCAATGACGGCGGAGAGATAGACCTGGCGCGGGCGGATGTCGAGCATGTCGAGAAGCTGTGCGACTTTTTGCCGACTGTCCGGCGGCCCAATGACAATGATGGTGTTGGCGCTTTTGTCGGCGATGATTTTCGTTTTTCCGACGATGACTGATTCGGGAGCGGCGTCCTGTGTGGGTTCCTTGATTCTGTCGGGGCGGCTGAGGCCTGAGCCGGTTCCGCTGTTGTTGTTTCCCATTCCCTGGCCGAACTGCGATCCCTGATCCACGGTTGCCCGTGTGTTTTGCCGCGTGGTTCCCTGGGTTCCCGTTCCCGTTCCGCCGGGATCGCTGCCTTCGGTGAGGAGGTCGCGCAGAACGGGAAGGACTTCCGAAGAGGAGACAAACTTGAGCGGACGTTCCAGTACGGCGTCAAGGGGGACGGGGGCATCGAGTTCGTCTATGAGTTTTTTGATGTAGGGGAAGTTGACGGGGCGGGTGATGACGAGAATGCGGTTGGTGCGCGGATCGGCGGCGAGCTGAGTCTGGCCGGCGACGAGATTGGCTTCAAATTGTCCGGCGGCCGTTCCGGAGGCGCCGGCGGGATCGGTGATGCGTGCCTGCGCAGGTTGTCCGGCGGCTTGCGCGGGATTGGCCGTCCCGGCGGGTTTGGGTGAGCCGGGATTGTTGCTGTCACGTTGCTCCAGCAGCCCTTGCAGAATTTCAACCACCTGCTCGGCATCCGCCCGCTTGAGGGAAATAAATTCCGTCATGACCTGCGCCGGCGGAACATCAATCAGGGTTTGCAATGCGATGAGCTTGCGAATGACCGGCACATTTTCGGTGATGAGCACGGCCTGGACATTGGGGACGGGCATGAATGCGGTGTAATTTTTTGATGGGGGGATGAGGGTTTGGAAAAGCTGGGCTGCCTCCTGTGGCGCGAGGAAATTGAAACGCATGAAATAGCTCACCACCTGGTCATTTTCGGGGAGCATGTAGGGGGAGGAGTAAATGGGAACGCCTTCGGAGCGGGGAAACCTCGACGGACCCAGAACTTTCACCGTTTTGTCATCCATCGGAACGAATGAGTAATTATTGAGCAGCAGGGAGGCTTCGATGAGCCGGATGGCCTCACTTCGCGGAACTTCGCCGGGAACCATGATCGTCAGGGGCGGACCGGTGCCGATCATTGAGTCGCGCACAAGTTTTTTCCCGGTCAGGTATTCGTAGAGGCTCAGGATTTCATTGACCGAGGTGTTGGGAAACGTGAGCTGCACGGTGGGCTCTGCAGCGGTTGTTTTGTTGTCGGGAGTCGGTGGAGCCGGATCAACGGGCGGCGTGGGCGGCAGGGCGGGCTCGGGAGATGCGGCAGGTTCGGGGGTGGCCGCAGGGGAGGGAGTCGGATTGTTGGTCGTCGGCGTTCCCGGTGGATTGACGGGTTGGGCGCCGACGTCAAACGCGACGGATGCCGTCAGAACGACCGCCATGGCGAGCGCTCCGATTGATCTGTCGGTGTGAAACCGGGTCATGGGTGTGAGATTAAGGCAGAGGCCATGGGATTCTCAAGGCATCGCTGGGATGAGGGCTCTTCGTCGGATGATTCGTGGTGATGATCCGCCACGCCCCGGCTGTGCCTCCTGGTGGGGTTGTTGAGGAGAAGGTTGGTTGGGAGCGGCTGTTGGGGGTGTTTGACCGGGAGGCGTCGGAGCACCGGGAGCCTGCGGCGTTGGGAACTGCGGCATTTGTGTCGGCACTCCCTGGGGCGAAACTCCCGCCACCCCGGGTGCCGCCGCCGGAGTTCCTGTGCCTCCCGGCGTTGGAATTTGGGGTTGCGGTGGCGGCTGGTTTTGTCCGGCGTAAAATGACTGAACATGCCGTCCGGGTGTCTGCGATTGCATTCCCATCGCAGTTGCGGCTCCAGTTGCCGCCGCTGCATCAAATTTGACCATGCCCACCTCGCCGCTTTGACTGACAACAGCCGTCGAGTCGTCGGATTTTTTCTCCATGTTCACCCGCACGAGCGCAAGGCCCGCCTTGTTGGGCTTTTTTTCCACCATGTGTCGAATTTGGCTGGCGCGATCGAGGAGAAAAACAATGGGTTCGCCATTGACCTGAGCGATGCCGGTTAGGGCGTATTTCTGTGCGAGCCCTGCGGATTCGGTGAGTGGTGCGATGGACTCCAATTGGAAGGGCGATTTTTCCCAGAGCGGTTCATAGCGGGAAATGGGAAACGGAGGAGGCGCCACGCTGTCATTGTCCTGGGCGGGCGCTTCGACATTGTCGCTGGTGATCGGCGCATTAGTCGGCGCAATATTTTCCGTGTTTGCCACAGCCTGGGCCGTTGTCCAGCCGAGGAGGGCGAGGAAAAGCCATGCGGCGGACTTCATGGACGGCTCCTTTCCACCGGTCGGTACCATCGCGCCACTTCGACATCGCCGACAAGCTGCGGAGGCTCCCCGCTTTTGATTGTGATTTGTTTAACGGCGCGAAAGGCCTCGGGCTGTTGAATTTCATGCAGCCATTTCACCAGCGATTTGAGGTCGCCCTTGACTTGCGCCGAATCGAAAACTTCCACGTAATCCGGGTTGGGCGGACGCGGGCCGGCGGCTTTGCGCGTGTATTCCAAGCCGCTGCGTTTGGCGCTGCTTTCGACAAAATCATAGAACTTCGCATCATCCTCCGTCGTGGACACGTCGTCCGTCGGTTGATTTTTATCAAGCCACGCATTGCGCTTTTCGTAGAGGTCGCGTTCGGCCAGCGTTATTTTGTTTTTCTCCAATTCCCCGCGCAGGCGCACAATGTCCGCCTTAAGCGCCCTTTGACGATTGAGAAAGATTCGCAATCCGGCGATATTCAGCAGCAGAAAAATGGCGGCCAGCAGCCCGGCCAGCAATTTCTTTTCCTTAGATGTCAGGGCTCTCATTGTCGCTGTTTTCCGTGTGAGGGATTGTGTTTCGCCGGATGCCGTTGATTTGAAACCTTGCGTTTCCAGTGGGCAGGGGGCGTGGATTTTCCATGTTCCAATCATACGCTGCCAACTGAGGCGAGTCGCGCACATCCTCCTGAAATTTTTGTGCAGCCTGGAGGGTGGAGGCTTCTCCGGAGACCACCAGGTGATTGAGGTTTGCGGAGAAAAGGGTGAGCCTTACGCCTTCCTTGGGCAGAAGGCGGGAAATTTGATAGAGGGTTTCAAGCGGATAGCCCGAAGTGTCTATGGCGGCGTAAAGGGCTTCCCAGCGGCTTTTGGCCTGTTTGACGGATTGAACGGTGTCGGCCTCGCGCGCCAGGGTTTCGCGCAGCGACTGCGCCTCCCAATGCAGCCTGACCGTGGCGCCCACCAGGATCAGTGCCAGCGTAAAATAAATCGCGGCTGCCGCCAGTGCGATTTTTTGCCGACGGGCGGATGTCTGTCGCAGGCGCTGGGCCTCCTGCACGGCCTGGGGCATGTAGAGCAGGGTGTCGGGTGGGCGTTGCGGCGGGGGGAGTGGCATCAATTCGACCGGCAGCAGGCCGGATGCGCGCCATTCATCGAGGCCGAAGGGTTCTTCGGAATCTTTTTGGAAAATTTTTACGCCTGTGATTCCGGACAGCATTCCTCCGGCTTCCAGCGAGGCCAGCATCAGCCATACTTCCCGGGCCATGGCCATTGTCGGATGAGGTTCCGAGAGTGGCTGGAAATGTACCGGCGCTTTTCCTTTTGTCACCGCCACGACCCACGCCCCCTCCTCCTTCCAAATGCTTACGGCGTCCTCCGGCAGAGGCATGCAGGAGGGCGACGGGGCATAGGCCGTCACGCGATCGTCCCGGTATTGGGGGGCGAGGTGCGCGGGCAGCACGGCGGCGTGCAGCAGTGTCTCGCCTCCTTCATCCGCAAGGCGATTCCACACGAACGACGTAGCTTCCTTCGAGGGGCCGGCCAGCCCGTGCAGATCGAGCTGTGTGAAGACGAGATCGGAAAAAAGCGAGGGATCGGCGGACGGAACCCAGACGGCGAGGGAGAACATTCTGCGAACGGGGGTGGCAATCAGGTCGTCCTCATCGGGCCGCAGTCCCGCCAGATTTTCGGCTTCCGCCTCCAGCGACCACGTTCCCGAGTCGTCCTGTTGCCATTTTTGCCATCCAAAGGCGGCGGGTCGGCAAATGGAGCCGGAGTTCCGACGCGACGACTTTGGTTTTTTTATTTTTCCTCCCATAGCAAATATTGGATGGATTGACTTCCCCCGCCGGGTTCGGCCACGACCGATATTTGGTGTTCAAAGTCGCCTACGAAGCCGCTGCTATCAATTCTTTTGACAGGGCTTTCCATGCTCAGCCGCGACTGGATTTGTTCCGGAGTCAAACCGGTCGCCTGCAACCATCCGCTCAACTGGTCGAGATTTCCAAAACGAAAATCATCCTCTGTTCCTTCCACGCCGTCCGCTCCGAGGCGCTGACGAATGATGCCGTCCGTCATTTCCGCATCCAGTCCGGTCGCCGCCTGCAAAATATCCGCCGGCGCATCGTTCACATCCACCTTGCCGTCGCCGAATATGGTGAAGGATTCCCGCCATTCGGGATGAACGCGGGTGAGCATGTCCATGCCCAGAACACGGCTCATTTCCTCCACGGAACGAAACGGACGGTTGGCCGGCGCATCGGGAATGCCCGCCGCAAAATATTCCGCCTCCTCGGCACCGTTGGGCTGACGCCCAATGTCGTCGTCCACCCAGTCAATCAACCGGTCAATCAATACGTCCGCCTCATCATTTGTCAGGCCCCAGAGGATAAAGAGATTTTTCAGCATGATGTGATCCTGCGACGCCAGCAGGCGGTTGATATTGAGGCGGGCTCCCTCACCGCGAATGCGAACGTGCAGGCGTCCGCCGTCGCCGAAGTTTTGGTTGAGCAGTTCCGTGTCCTCCCGTTTGATGTGCGGGTGCAGTCCCAGCGCCACGCCGGTGAGGGCCAGTTGTCGGGCCTTGAAACTGGAGGCGCTGACCGCACCGCTTTGCAGGTTGAGGTCAACCGTTTCGGCCACCCAAATGACAACGAACGATATGGCGGCGATTGCCCAGAGAACGAGAAGCAGCGCGGCGCCGTGCGGCTGATGTTTCATCGCGAGCCTCCCTCCGGCGGTTGCGGCGGCGGCTCGGGTTCGGGTGTCGGTTCCCGCTCGAAAGATGCGGGAAACATGATGACTTCTTTGACTGGCGGCAGCCAGAAGACGAACTTGCGTGGAATGTCTTCACCGAGAAATTCCAGACTCAGCTCCACAAGGGGCGGACGTTCCCGCCCCTCCTCCCATTCTGCAACCCAGTCCTGCAGCACCGGGTCATAAAATCTCCACCCCGCCTCGCGCAGATCCGGCAGCAGACGCAGCCAGTCCCCGTTCTCCAGGGCCCGGCGCTGTTCATCGCCTGCGGATGCGCCGGCAAGGTGCATGAGACTGATTTCGCGCCCGCCGCCGAGTCGCGGACGAACTGAAAGCGCCGTGATTCCGGATGATGCGCCGCCCGAGCCCCATGCGAACGCCCCCGGTGCGTCACGCAGGATGATTTCCGAATTGCCGTCCCCGCCCTCCGCTCGTATTCCTCCGCTGAATTGGGCGGACGCAGGCAGGTTGTGGAATGTGCGTCGCAGCAAGGAAACAAAGGCGTCAAGCCTTTGGCTTTGCAGATTGTCCTCAATCAGGATGGCCGTCGCCCGCATGGCTGCATTCACCGTCATGTAAATCCCGTAGGCGAGAAGTACGAAAATGGCCATGACGACCACCATTTCAAAAAGGGTGAATCCCCTTGAAAATCCGCGTTGTCGCCGGTGTTCTCCCGTTTTGCTCATGGTTCGTAACGCAGGAAACGCTCCCGCCATTCCTGCTTTCCCCCGTCGTCGGTCCAATTTGCGCGCACCGTGATCCACCAAAGCCCTGTGAGTTCCTCGTTGTCCCGATTGTGAATTTCGGCGGGCTCCGCATCCAAACGATAGATGGCTCCCATGGCGTCCCGTTCGCTTTCCATGCCCTGCGCCAGCATTGTTATGGGCATGGTCATTGATTGATCCACCCATGATTCCATTTGTCGGCGGATTTCCGCATCGTCCCGCAGGAGGGCGGCGGCCTCGGTGGTTTTGCCCAGGGCCGCGATCAGTCCGCCCACGGCCAGTACAAACACCCCCAGGGCGACAAGAACTTCAAACAATGTGAACGCCGCCGATTTCACGGAATGTAATAATTTTCGTCGGCCACGCTCGCCGTAAGCGGATCAAAGCGCATTTCCATCCATGCTTCTCCATCCGTCAAATTGACGGCGATTGGCTCGCAAATTCCCGAGGGTTGAAAAATCCAGCGCTGTCCCTCGGGGCGCACGGTTTTGTCGGTTCCGAACGGATGCAATGTATAGCTCATCTTTTTCGGGATTGTGACGGCTTCCGACGGCTCCTCCTCGCCCGTGCGAAGCAGGCCGAACCCGCCCTTGTCGAAGACGATTGAAGTCGGGCGTCCCGAGGTCATCGCCTCCATTCGCGCCGTTTTGGCCAGCACCAAAAGCTCCCGCATCACGTCGCGAAATTCCTGATCCCGCGAAAATCCCGTCGTCAGCGGAATCACCACGCCGAGCAGGAGCGCGATGATGGCCAGCACCATGAGGATTTCCAGCAGCGTAAACGCCGCGCGGCGCACGGAAAATCGCGGGAGTTTTTTCATCCCCGTCGGCAAGGCCTAGTCGTTGCCGATGTCGTCCTCGCTCTCGACGCCATCCTCCCCGAGCGAATAAAGATCGTAGCCGCGCGGATTTTTTTTGCCCGGTTTGCGATACATGTAGGGTTTGCCCCAGGGGTCGAGGGGGACTTCATCGAGCACTTCCCGCCAGCGTTTGGGCGCACCTGGGCCGCCCGGACGTTTGACCAGAGCCTCCAGGCCCTGCTCGGTTGTCGGCAGGCTTCCGGTTTGAACCTTGTACATGCCGAGCGCCGTACTGAGGGTTTTGATGTCCGATGCGGCGCGTTGATTTTCGGCCACGCCGACGGCACCGCCGAGCATGTAAATGGCCGAGCCGACCAGCACGGCGATGATGCCGAGCACGAGCATGATTTCAAAAAGCGTGTAGCCCGCCTCCCGGCGGCGTTTGAGAAACGGATTTCGCATGGCGTTCACCATGCGTTGCGGATGGCTTCTTGTCAAAACCCGGTCAGAGCGGAATCTCGCCGCTCCAGAATTCCCGCAGGGCGTCTGTCGGGCGTGGCGGCGCGGCAGGCGGCGGCGCCTGTTCAATCTGCGGCGTTGCTTCCGGCAGGTCGTTGACGGGCAGGGACAGGTCGGGTTCGCGCCGGGGTGCCGGGTAGGAGAGCTCCAGGACGGCTTCGCGAATGTAGGTGCGGTTGCGATAATGGGCGTTCACCGGAGACCGCAGTTCCAGCAATATCGTGTTTTCGCCGGGCAAAAGGAGTGCCGCCGGAATGTGGGCCGACGCCTTTCGCCAGCCGGCGAACTCCTCCTCACGCCCGGGCCGCCCCAAATATCCCGGATCCTCCAGCCGGGGAACCTCGATGGCCAGCGGCCCCAGCTCCTGGCCGTTGACAGCCAGCCAAACCTCCTGATCCAGCCGCACCCCTGCCAGCGCGGCCTCGATGCGTGCCTGCACGGGCGCGGACTCCAGGGTGCTCACCAGTTCGATGGAGGTCGTCAATGCTTCGGCCTTCTCGATCAATGGCGCCCGCACCACGCGTCCGCGCCATTCGTCCCGAAGAACCGGGCGCGGGCCGCCGTCCACATCCGCCTCCCCCAGCGTGAGGCGCGAGGCGGTGGCGACGACAGGAACAAAGCGGCTGGAGGAGGCCAGTAGCGTTTGTTCCGACACCCATTCAAATTTGATCCGGTTGACGACGAGGCCCGCCGTGCCTTGGACAATGAGCGTGCCGTTGCCGCCCAGACGTGAGGCGCTGATGAGGAGTGAGCGCTGATTGGCCACCTGCAGACCCTCTTCGAGATTTTCCGCAATGACTTCGGTGGTGTTTTGTCCGTCGCGCATCCATTCCACGCGCAGGCCGCCGCCTTCGGTTCCGTCGAACACCAGATTGATCAACATGTCGCAATCCGGCGGCGGCGTCAGCGGAAACGCCACACGCACGCCTGTTCCCGGAGCGGAAACCGGCGGTCCGTGCATCCATGGCGGCAGGGCATGCGTCGCGTCAAACGGCAGGTCCATTGTGAAAACGGCGTTTTCCGCAGCATGTGCGGCGGAGCACAACAGAACCGTTGCCACAATGGCGAGCAGACTGTGGAATGTAATGGGTGTTTTCATTCCGGGGTTTTGACAGTTTCGGGCGGAGCCGCGCCGGACACAAGATAATCCTGAAAGAACGGATCGTTCAGCAGGGCGTTGTAAATCTCCGGCGAAATTCGTTTGCGCACCTGTTCCAGACGGGCGGCGGCCCGGTCTTTGTCATTTCTCAAAAGGGCGTCCGCCGCCGCGAAAAAAAACTGCTCGGGCGGTGCCTCGCCATCCACAATTTCCGGCTCCAGGACAGGATCGTCCGGATTGTGGTTTTTCCTTAATCCCGCAAGCCCGGCTTTGACGGTGACAACCAGGGTGCTGTCGGATTTTGATGTTCGGTTCAGCGCTTTTTGGTAGGACGCCAGGGCGAGGTCGGGACGTCCAGTGGCGCGGTAAAACTCCGCCAACACATAGTGCGGGGCGGGGTTGAGGGGATTGGCCTCCTGCGATTCCTGCACACTTTGCATGATTTGTCTGCGGGCGGTTTCCACTGTTCCCGCCGCGCGCGCCTGCGCCAGCGCAATCATGGCCGCCAGGGCGTGGACGTTGCTGATGTCTTCGCCGTGCCTCAGTGATCGGCGTACAATTTCCGTGGCTTGATCGTATTCCCGGAGATCCAAATACGTCAGGGCGGTTTGGTAATTCAACCCGTGCAGGGAGGGCACCGTCCGCCGCGCTTCTTCGAGATGCGCCAGAGCCTTGCGGTGATCGCCGGCAAAACGCGCCGCCAGCGCCTTCTCCATCAATTCACGCGCCGCCGCCAGCCTCTCCGGCGGGACTTCATCCAATGACGGCGGGGGTGCCTCGTTTGTCATCTGAGCCTGAACCCATACACCCGCGACAAAAAGCAAACTTCATTCTTGCCTCAGCGGAATTTATGGCTACGATGACACATTCGATTTTATGACCAAGGACGCAGAAAGCAGCGTGGCGCTGCATGATAAAGACACCGGAAGCGCGGACGTGCAGATTGCGCGTCTCACCGAGCGCATCAATCAACTCACGGAGCATTTGAAAGGGCACGATAAGGATCATTCCTCGCGTCGCGGCCTGCTGAAGATGGTGGCCCGCCGCCGCAGCCTTTTGGATTATCTCAAAGTCACCGCCAACGAACGCTACACCAAGCTTCTTGGCAGCCTTAATCTTCGCAAATAATCCGGGTCCCCGCCGTTGCGGAGGCCCTTATTTGCAATCCAACCGAACCGCCCCATTCCGAACTTCATTCCCCAGCCTGGGCTTCAGGTCTCTCCTTGTGCGGAGGCCTGAATCCTGTGCTTAGGGATGGTGTGGAGTCGGACGATTCACCAAACAACAACACACATCATGTCACATCAAATTGTCTCGGACCGCATCGGCTCCAATGAGATTACGTTCGAAACTGGCAAAATTGCCAAACTCGCCGACGGCGCCGTCACGGTGCGCTGCGGCGACACCATCATCCTGGCCAGCGCCGTCTCGGCCACCAAACTCCGCGAGGGGCAGGATTTCTTCCCGCTGACCGTGGACTACAAGGAAAAGGCCGCCGCCGCAGGCAAGTTTCCCGGCGGATATTTCAAGCGCGAGGGACGTCCGACCGAAAAGGAAACCCTCACTGCGCGCATGACCGACCGTCCGCTGCGCCCGCTTTTCCCGAAGGATTATTTCTTTGAAACGCAAATCATCAGCATTTTGCTCAGCGCGGATGGCGAAAATGACGCCGATATTTTGAGCATCAACGGCGCTTCCGCCGCTCTGGCCGTTTCGGATATTCCGTTCAGCGGCCCGGTGGGCGCGGTGCGCATCGGGCGCATCAACGGTGAGTTCGTTGTCAATCCGACCCACGCCCAGCGTGAACAAAGCGACCTGGATCTTGTTTATGTGGGCAAGGAGGATGAAGTCATCATGATCGAAGGTTCGGCGGATGAAATGCCGGAGGCGGATTTCAAGGCCGCCCTGGATTTCGCCCAGGAGCCCGTGCGCAAGCTCATCGCCCTGCAGCGCGAGCTGGCGCAAAAGGGAGGCAAACCCAAGCGCGAATACGCGCCGCTCAAGGTGGACGACGCGCTTCTCGAGATTGCCTACTCCGTGGCGGGCGACCGCATTGAGGCGGCCCTTTACACCAGCGGCAAGGTGGCGCGCGCCAAGGCCGTCGAGGCCCTGCGCAAGGAAGTCGAGGCCGCCATCGTCGCGAAATTCCCGGAAGCCACGCCGTTTGCCATCGGACAGGCCTTTGACTATTTGCAGAAAAAGGCCTTCCGCGTCAGCATTCTCGACCGCCGTCAGCGCTGCGACGGGCGCGGACTGGGCGATTTGCGTCCGCTTTCCGCCGAGGCTGGTCTGCTCCCGCGGGCACACGGTTCCGCTTTGTTTGCCCGTGGCGAAACGCAGGCCCTGGCGCTTGCCACGCTGGCTCCGGCGGACGAGGCGCAGAATCTCGACAACTATGCGGGCGGCGAGGCGGTGAAGCGCTTTATCCTGCATTACAATTTCCCGCCGTTCAGCGTTGGTGAAACCGGACGCTTTGGTGGCATGAACCGCCGCGAGATCGGGCACGGCGCCCTCGCCGAGCGCTCCATCCTGCCGGTGATTCCGCCGGAGAACGAGTTTCCCTACGCCATTCGCGTGACCAGCGAGGTCATGGAATCCAATGGTTCGACCTCCATGGCCAGCGTCTGCTCGGGCGTGCTCGCCCTCCTCGACGCCGGCGTGCCGATTCGCCGTCCCGTGGCCGGCATTTCCGTCGGATTGGTCAGCGAGCAGGATGAGAGCGGTGCGCTTAAACGCTATCACACGCTGCTGGACATCATTGGCTCCGAGGATCACTTCGGCGACATGGACTTCAAGCTTTGTGGTACGGAAAAAGGTGTCACCGGCTTCCAGCTTGATCTCAAGCTGCCGGGACTCGGTTTGGATATTATGAAGCAGGCCATTGACGAGGCCGCCGCCGCCCGCGTGAAGATTCTCGGCGTGATGGCAGGCGCCCTTGCCACCCATCGCACCGAAATGAGCCCGTATGCCCCGCGCATCGAAACGGTCAAGATTCCGGTGGATAAAATCGGCCTTCTCATCGGCCCCGGCGGCAAGACGATCAAGGGAATCGTGGCCGAAACCGGCGCGGAGATTAACATCGAGGACGATGGCTCCGTTCACATCTATTCGAGCAATGGCGACAGCCTGCGCCGCGCCAAGGAAATCATTTCCGGAATGACCAAGGAAATTGAGGTCGGCGAGCTCTACCAGGGCACCGTTGTCACCATCAAGGACTTCGGCTGCTTCGTCGAAGTGCTGCCCGGCAAGGACGGCCTGGTGCATGTTTCCGAATTGGCGGACTTCCGCGTCAACAAGGTCGAGGACGTCGTCAAGGTCGGCGATCAAATCCACGTCAAATGCATCGGCGTGGATGACAAGGGCCGCGTCAAACTCAGCCGCAAGGCCGCGATGAAGGATCTGGATCAGGGCGCTGTTCCGGCCGACGCCTAAGCGTCGTCGCTTGCAATTGCACAGGGGGCGTCCCGCGAGGGGCGCCCTTTTTGCTTCCGTCGGCGCCTCTGTTCATGCTTTGGTTCACGGGCCGTTCCGGATGTTTATGGATGAGCCGCCCAAAAAGAATACGACGACCCGTGAGGATCACGCCCTGGAAACCGAGGTTATCTGGGCGGTGATCGGCCTGTATGTTTTCATCGCCGCCGTGTTGCTCCTTGTTCATCACCTGCAGCCCGAGGGGCAAAAAACGGAGTCGTCGTCACCCTCGCCCAGCCATGCCGAACGCTATGGACTTCCCGGCGCCACGCCCCGCGCCGTGCGTCCGGACAATCCGCCGCCGCAGCCATGATCACCGCATTTTTCAAGGAGGGTGACACCTTTCGTTACACCCGCGACGTGATGACGGCGGAGGGACTTCGCGCGGCCATGTGGATTGACGTGCTGCGGCCCACGCCCGAGGAGAAGGACATTTTGCGGGAGACGCTCGACATTGAGCTGACCCTTCAGCATCCGACGATTTATCACGAGGACGACACCCTTTTCATGACCATGGGGCTTGTGAGCAAGGATGAGGAAAACGCCACGCGCGTCAACAAGCTCACCTTCATGTTGCATGAGGATTGCGTCGTCACGCTGCATGACATCGAGCTGATGCCGGTGGCTGTCTTCGCCCAGCGCATTCGTCGCAAGGCGCATCTTTACGGAACTCCGCAAAAAATTCTTTGGGGCCTGCTTTTCGCCCTCAGCGAAACCGTGGCCGACCGCGTTGAGGCTGTCGGAACGGATTTGGAGCATCTTTCCCACTCCATTTCCGAAATGCCGACCGAATTGGGCACGGGAAAAACGGGAACGATGGGCGAGATCAGCGAGCTGCTGGCGGAGCTGTCACGTTATGAGGATTTCATTTCGCAAAGCGGCGAAAGCGTTTTGCAGCTGGCGCGTCTCGTCCGCTATTTCAACGCCGAGGTGGACGGTTTTACCGACGCGGAGCTGCAGGCGCGCGTCAACGAACTCGCGGCGGACGTGCAGGGCATCAAGGATCACCTCGCCTTCGAGCACGACAAGGTTCGCTATCTTCAGCAAGCTTCGGTCGGAATTCTTAACATGCAGCAGAACCAGATTGTGAAGGTTTTCACCATCCTCACAGCCGTGTTTCTTCCACCCACGCTCGTCGGCACCATGTATGGAATGAACTTCGCCCACATGCCGGAGTTGTCCTGGAAATGGGGCTTCCCATTCACCATTCTCCTGACCTTTCTCTCGGCCATTCTTCCGCTCATTTACATTAAGAAAAAGCGCTGGCTGCGCTGATGTCATGGCCCGGGACAAAAAACACCGCATTGCCACGGGAGGCGGACCGGAGAGTTGGACGACGCCCTTTGCCTCGCTCAATGTGCAGGGGCGGGAATTCCATGGAAATGATGCGCCCGCCGCCGCGCGGAGCACGGCAACTTCAAAAAACGAACGCCTTCTCATGCGTCGTGAAACGGCGCATCGCGGAGGAAAAACGGTTCTGGTTCTCGAAGGTTTTTCTGCCGCGTGGCCTGCGTCCCGATTGGACGCGCTTTTGCACGATTTGAAGACCGCCCTTGGATGCGGCGGCAAACGTCATGACTCCCGCCTGGAAATTCAGGGCGAATTGGCCGACCGCCTCCAGCCTCTGCTGGAAGCCCGGGGCTTCCTCGTCAAACGCGGCTGGTAATAAGCCGGGCGTTTGGTTGGTGGAAGCTGGATTTCTGGTCTGTTTGAAATTAAGGCAGCGGGAAGGGTGCGGTGAAGGCGTGAACGCGTTTTTGCAGGGCACTCAGCGCTTCTTCATTGCCGATTTGTTGCAGGGCTTCATGGATCAGATCGGCAATTTCCATCATTTCCTCCTCTTTCATGCCTCGGGTTGTCACGGCCGGCGTGCCAATGCGGATGCCGCCGGTTTTGCCAATGGGTTCGGTGTCGAAGGGAATGGCGTTTTTATTTACCGTGATGCCCGCGAGATCGAGGGTTTCCTGCGCCTGCTTGCCGTTGAGTCCGCGCGGACGCAGATCCACAAGGAGAAGGTGGTTGTCCGTCCCGCCCGAAACGATGCGGTAGCCCAGCATGGTGAGGCGTGCGGCGAGCGCTTTGGCGTTGGACACGACCTGCGCCGCATAGGCCTTAAAGCCGGGTTGCAACGCTTCGTGGAAACACACGGCCTTGGCCGCAATCACGTGCATGAGTGGGCCACCCTGGATGCCCGGGAAAACCTGTGAGTCAATCGCCTTGGCGTATTGTGATTTGCAAAAAATCACGCCGGCGCGCGGGCCGCGCAGACTTTTGTGCGTGGTGCTGGTTACAAAATCCGCATACGGCACCGGACTTGGGTGAACGCCGCCCGCCACGAGTCCCGCGATGTGGGCCATGTCCACAAAAAGCAGCGCTCCGACGGAATCGGCGATTTTGCGCAGACGCGGGAAGTCAATGGTGCGCGGATAGGCGGAGGCGCCGGCGGTGATCATTTTCGGACGACATTCATCGGCGAGTTTCGCCAGGGCGTCGTAATCCAATGTTTCCGTCTCCTTGCTGACGCCGTAGTGAATCACATCGTAGAATTTTCCGGAAAAATTTGCCCGGTGTCCGTGGGTGAGGTGACCGCCGTGGGAGAGGTCCATTGTGAGGATGCGGTCACCGGTGTTGAGTGCGGCAAAGTACACGGCGGTGTTGGCCTGACTGCCGCTGTGCGGCTGCACATTGACGTGTTCGACGCCGAAGAGTTCCTTGGCACGGCTGATGGCGAGGCTTTCGACCGTGTCCACATGTTCGCAGCCCCCGTACCAGCGGCGTCCCGGGTAACCCTCGGCGTATTTGTTGGTGAGAACCGATCCCTGCGCCTCGCGCACGGCGCGGCTGGTGAAGTTTTCCGACGCGATCAGCTCGATGTTTTCAAACTGCCGGCGCTCCTCGTCATGTATGGCGGCGGCGATGGCGGGATCACCGGCTTCGAGGGCGGGAAGGTTGGACGATTGATGGGCGGACGCCCTGTTTTTTGCAGTGGTGCTCATTGTTGTTGGTAAATTTTTTCCGATGGTTTTTATGATGCGGTTCAGGGCGTTTTGAATTTCTTTTTTACACGCTTCGTAAACGGCGAGGTTTCCGCCGATCGGGTCGCAGACATCGCGTCCATCCCCGCCGCCTTCACCGCGCAGAAGCCGCATTTTGTGCGAAGCTTCGGGATAAAGCAATTGGAGCATGTCCAGATGCCCCTGCGTCATGGCGTAAATGTGATCCGCTTGGGCGATCAGCGGCACGGTGACCGGCTGGCTGCGGTGACTGGAAATGTCCACGCCCTCCCGCCGCAAAATTTGCACCGCATGGGCGCTGGCCCGCTGTCCGCGCATCGCCCCCAGGCCGGCGGAGGATGCCTGGATTTTTCCGCCCGACATTTTTCGCAGCAGCCCCTCGGCCATTGGGCTGCGGCAAATGTTGCCGGTACAGATGAAAAGAACGTGTTTCATGGACATCGCGGGCCGCCGGGCCCGAAGGCAGCGTATTAAAGCGAACCGCCAAGTCAATCTGTCGCGCACCGGATGCCGCCGCCACCCCGGAACAAGGCAAATTTTTGGCCTGGTGCGCCATTTTTGGAAAAACAGAAAATGCAGCCCAACTCACCGTCCGTATTGCAACTGGAGCCGGTTCGGTCAATGCTGTCGCCCCGTCTCAGAGAAATCCCATGAGTCAATCTTTATCCGGTAATTGGAACTCCGAACTTTTGGAGCAGAACTACGAGCGCTGGAAACAGAATGCCGAATCGGTTGCGCCCGAATGGAACGCATTTTTTGAAGGCTTCGAACTGGGGCTCACGCAATCCGAGGAGCTGGCGGAGGGCGCGCATGCGGCAGCGCCGGAGGACGCTGCCCTGAAGCGCCGGGTGGCTTCGCTGGTTTACAATTACCGGACTCTCGGGCACACGATGGCACGGCTGGATCCGCTGACGCCGGAGGCGCCGGAGAATCCGTTGCTCTCGCTCAAGAAAATCGGATTTTCCGAATCCGATCTCGAGCGCACGGTGTCGTCAAATTATTTTCGCGACGGCAAGCCGATGCTCCTGCGCGAGATGATCGCCGAGTTGAAGGCGATTTATTGCGACACCATCGGGGTGGAGTTCATTCACATTCAGGATCCGCAGATGCGCAATTGGATTCGCGAGCGCATTGAAAATCGCGGCGACTCCGGTGCCGGTGATGCCGCCCTGCATCGGGACATTTTGCGCCGGCTCTATGAGGGGGAAACCTTCGAGCATTTCCTCCATACCCGCTATGTGGGGCAGAAACGCTTTTCCCTCGAAGGCGGCGAATCACTCCTCGTCATTCTCGACACCATCCTGCAACGCTGCGGTTCCCATGGCGTCGCGGAAATCGTCATGGGCATGGCCCATCGCGGACGCCTCAATGTGCTGGCGAATTTTTTGGAAAAGCCGCTGACGATGATTTTCAACGAGTTTTCCGAAAATTACGCGCCGGACAATGTCGGCGGTGGCGGTGGCGATGTGAAATATCACCTCGGATATTTGTCCGAACGAACGACGACCTCCGGTGAGAAGGTGGGCGTGACGCTGGCGCCCAATCCGAGTCACTTGGAGGCGGTGGATCCGGTGGTTCAGGGGATGGCGCGCGCGCGGCAGCGCATTTTGGGCGACACTGAGACCCGGCGTCGGGTTCTGCCCGTGCTGATTCACGGCGACGCGGCCTTTGCCGGCCAGGGCATTGTGATGGAGGTGTTCCAAATGTCGCAGCTTCCCGGCTATCGCACCGGCGGCACCCTGCACATCATCGTCAACAATCAGATCGGCTTCACCGCCCTGCCCGAGGAGGCGCGTTCAAGTCTGTATCCGACCGACGTGGCCAAGATGGTTGACGCTCCCATTTTTCACGTCAACGGCGACGATCCGCTGGCGGTGGCCGAGGCGGCCCGCATTGCCTTTGATTTTCGCCGGGAGTTCGGACGTGATGTGGTCATTGACCTTCTGTGCTATCGGCGGCACGGGCACAACGAGGGGGATGAGCCGCTGTTCACGCAGCCGAAACTTTATGGAAAAATTCACAAACATCCGCTGGTCAGCGAGGTGTTTGTCGAAAAGTTGGCGCAGCGTGACGAGTCTATTCGCAGCGAAGCGGCTGCGATCAAGGCCGAGGCGGAGCGGGAGTTGCAGGAGGCTTTTGACGTGGTGCAAAAAAGCGATGCCGATTACAACGACGGCGGGCGTTTCGCCGGTTCCACGGCTGTGTTTCAGCCGCCATATTCCTCCAGCCCGGTGCGCACGGCGATCACTTCCGAAATGCTCGGGGAAATCGCCGCCGGCCTTTGCCGCGTTCCGGAGGGATTCCATTTACTGCCGAAGGTACGGCGTCTGCTTGTCACGCGTCGGCTGGAAATTCTTCGCGACGGCGGCCCGTTCGACTGGGCTTATGCCGAGGCGCTGGCCTTTGGTTCCCTACTGCTCGAAGGCACACCGGTGCGGCTTTCCGGACAGGACAGCCGACGCGGAACCTTCAGTCAGCGTCATGCCGTTCTCCATGACGCAGAGACCGCCGAGGATTACATTTCGCTCAATCATCTGGCGCCCGGGCAGGCGAAGTTCTGCGTTTACAACAGTCTGTTGAGCGAGGCGGCCGTCCTGGGCTTCGACTACGGATATTCGCTCGATTATCCCTCGATGCTCTGCCTCTGGGAGGCGCAGTTCGGCGATTTCGTCAATGGCGCGCAGGTCATTATTGATCAGTTTATTTCCTCGGCGGAGCTGAAATGGAAACGCCCCAGCTCCCTTGTCATGCTGCTTCCGCACGGCTACGAGGGGCAGGGGCCGGAACATTCCAGCGCGCGCTTGGAGCGGTTTTTGCAAATGTGCGCGCGTGACAACATGCAGGTGTGCAATCTGACCACTCCCGCGCAGTATTTTCATGCCCTGCGGCGGCAGATTCACCGCGAATACCGCAAGCCGCTCATTATTATGACGCCCAAGAGCCTGTTGCGTCATCCCAAGGCGGTTTCCACGGCGGAGGATTTCACCAAGGGGCGTTTTTATGCCGTCATGGCACCGCTGCCGGCCAAGCCGGAGACGATTCACCGGGTCATCTTTTGTTCCGGCAAGGTTTATTTCGACCTTGTGGCGGAGCGGGAGAAGCGCGGTGCGGAGGATGCGTTTATCGTGCGTGTGGAGCAGCTCTATCCGCTGCACACCGAGAAAATCAAAAACATTGTCAACGCCTGCCCGAATCTCAAGCGCGTGGTTTGGTGTCAGGAGGAGCCGCAGAACATGGGGGCATGGTCCTACATTTCACCGCGTCTGCGGGAGTTGTTGGGGCGTCCGATTTCCTATGCCGGGCGGTCGGAAAGCCCCAGCCCGGCCGTCGGCTCCATGGCGATTCACCGGCTTCAGCAGGAGGAACTCGTCAGCAACGCATTTGAAGTGTAGTGAATACAAACACATGAGCACGGAGATCAAGGTACCCGCCGTCGGGGAGTCCATTTCCTCGGGAATTATTTCGATTTGGCATCATAAGAACGGTGATTATGTGCGGACGGGTGAGCCGCTTTTCACTTTGGAAACGGACAAGGTCTCCACGGAAATTCCGGCGCCAGCGTCGGGCGTTGTCCGCATTGCCGCAGAGGCCGACACCGAGGTGAAAATCGGTGAAGTTGTGGGAAGCATCGAGGAGGCGCCCGAACCGCAGGCCGCCCCCGCCGCCCCGGCGTCCGCGCCCGCACCTGTTGCCGCGACACCCGCGCCTGTTGCCCAACCCGCTGTGCCTGTTACGCCGACGCCAAGCCCCGCCGCTCCCACACCGGCTCCCACGCCGGTTCCCGTGGCGCCGACGGCGCCGGTTCAGCTTGAGCCGGGCGAGCGCAAGGTGACGCGCAAGAGACTTTCGCCTTTGCGCCGGAAGATTTCGACGCAGTTGGTGGCGGCACAGCGCAACGCCGCCATTTTGACGACGTTCAACGAGTGCGACATGGGCGCCGTGATGCGTTTTCGCAGCGATGTGCAGGAGGGCTTCGTGGCGCGACACGGGGTCAAACTTGGCTTTATGTCGTTTTTCATCAAAGCCGTGGTGGAGGCCCTGCGTGCCGTGCCGCAGCTCAACTCCCGCCTCGACGGCGATGAGTTGGTGACGAATCATTTTTACGACATCGGTGTGGCCGTGGGGACGGAGCGGGGGCTTATTGTTCCGGTGGTGCGCGATGCCGACCGCAAGACTTTGGCGGAGCTGGAGCACGACCTTGCCTACTATGCAAAAAAAGCGCGCGACGGTGCCATCACCATCGAGGATTTGCAGGGCGGCGTTTTCACGGTGTCCAATGGCGGCGTTTATGGCTCGCTGATGAGCACGCCGATCCTCAATCCGCCGCAGAGCGGCATTCTCGGAATGCACAAAATTCAGGAGCGTCCGGTGGTTTCCAACGGACAGATTGTGATTCGTCCGATGATGTATTTGGCGCTGAGTTACGATCATCGCGTGGTGGATGGCAAGGAGGCCGTTACTTTTCTCATTCGGGTGAAGGAGGCCATCGAAAATCCGCTGGGCTTGTTCATGGGCGACATCAAGTGAAGCGCGCCGTCCTTGTTCTGATTCTGCTGCTCGGGTGTCTTGCGGGAACGTCCCTCGCGCAGGACGAAACAACTTCCGCCGTCACGCAGCATCGCCGGATTTTGAAAATTCAGCGAATCAACAGGCTCTATGAAGCCGGCAAATATGAGGAGGCGCTGGAGCTGCTAAACAAGTGCCAGGGCGAGGAGGCGCAGGATGTCAATATTCTCAACATGCGCGGGGTCGTTTTGGGCAAGTTGGGAAAATATGATGAGGCGCAGAAAATTCTTCAGCGTCTCCTTGAGGAAAATCCGTCCTTTCATCCGGCTGTTTACAATCTCGGTGACCTGCTGTTTGCCAAGGGTGACTATGAGGCGTCGCTGCGTTTTTTTGAGACGGCATATCGCAATGACCCGAACAATGAATTGGTGCGCTTCCGGCTGTTTTTAAATTTTCTGGTGCTCGGGCGGGAGCGGGAGGCGGCTGGGGCCGTGGCGGGCATGATTCCCGCCGGGGGGACGCCTGCATGGTATTTTGTGCGGGCCGCGCTGGCCCAAAAACGCGGGGAGGCGGGACAAAGGAATCGTGATCTTGCGCTGGCGCGGGAAATTTACGGCGAGGACGAATGTCGCGACTTTAAGGTTGCGCTCAAGGCGGCGAAATTATGACATCCGCGCGGCTTTGATCCTGCGCCTCGTGACGTTTGTAATAATCAAAACGTTTTTGCACGGCGGCGACATAGGCCTTTGTTCCGGGAAAATCCATTGCCTCCCGGAGTTCATCAGCCGTCATTTGCGCATCGCCGGTCCAGCGTTTTACGTGGCGGCGTCCGGCGTTGTATTCACCGAGGGCGAAGGGCAGCGGATCTTTTTGTGAGGCCCAGTGCCGCAGCGCCCGGGCCAGATACCATGTCCCCACCTCGATGTTTGTGCCGGGATCCAGCAAGTCCTCCGGCACAAATGTTTCAACATTCCGCGCCGTCGCCCAATCCTTCGCAGCGGGCTCGGTCACCTGCATGAGCCCGCGCTCGCCGCGCGAACCCTGCTTGCCCGCATGAAACCGGCTCTCCTGCCAAATGACGGCCTTGATCAACAATGGATCCACGCCGTTTCGCGCGGCGGCGGACGTAATGATATCGTCGTATTTGTCGTATCGCCCGAAGCCTAAAAATTCGCCCGCCCGGTAGCCGGGATCATCGAGCGAAAAAAAGGCAGCAGCCGCCGCCAGGAGCAGAATGACTAGGACGGCGGGTACGGCGACGTATTTGCGAAACTTCATCGGTTTTTGTTTTTAACCGCCCGAAGGCCGTGCGGCGAGCGCTATGGATGTGATAGACTTTGTTCCGTGCGCTTTTCGG
>JACTMZ010000147.1 GCA_014584375.1 Verrucomicrobiota bacterium
TGATCAGGTGGCGGAGGCGGTGCGGCTGATTTGTGAGAACCCCGACAGCCGCCGCATCATTGTCAGCGCATGGAATCCCGGCGAGCTGGATCAAATGGCGCTGCCGCCCTGCCATGCGTTGTTTCAATTTTATGTGAGCGACGGGGAGTTGAGTTGTCAGCTTTACCAGCGCAGCGCGGATCTTTTTCTCGGCGTTCCGTTTAACATCGCATCCTATGCGCTGCTTACCATGATGGTGGCGCAGGTCTGTGGATTGCGTCCGCGGGAATTTGTCCACACCTTCGGCGATTTGCATCTTTACAGCAATCATGTCGAGCAGGCGCGGGAGCAGTTGCAGCGTGAGCCGCGTCCATTGCCTCAAATGATTTTAAATTCGCGTCGTCGCGAATTGGGGGAGTTTGTTTACGAGGATTTTGTTCTGGAGGATTACGATCCTCATCCGGCGATCAAGGCGCCGATTGCGGTATGATTGCTGTGGCGGCGATGGCGGCGAACCGCGTGATTGGCGCCGGGGGGCGCATCCCGTGGCATTTCCCGGAGGATTTGCGCTGGTTTAAGGAGCTGACCATGGGAGGGACGCTGCTCATGGGGCGCGTCACATACGAGTCCATTGGACGTCCGTTGCCGGGACGTCGCACCGTTGTTTTGAGCCGCCGCAGTGGTTTGACCATTCCAGGCGTGACGGTGATTTCGAATTTGGGGGCATTGCGGAACCTCTCCGTGCAGGGCGAAATTTTCGTGGTGGGAGGTGAGGAGATTTACAAGGAAACTTTGCCGTATTGCAGGGAGTTGTATTTGACTGAAATTCGGCGTGAGTATGCAGGGGATCGCAGGTTTCCGGCGTTTGAAGACATGTTTTGCCTTGTTTCCGTTGTGCGTGAGTCGCCGGATATGCGGATGGTTCTCTATGCCAATAATGCGGCGAAGGATTTGCCTCCGGCGAAAATTTGAAGAAGAGCCGGGGATTTGCGTGCCGCGAAATTACGGCAGCGCAGCGTGGATGCGGTAAAAGGCTTGTGACGCGGGTGGAACGGCACATTCCATCCGAAGGTATCCGGCGGGAACACCTGATTGATCGGCGGACGGCGTCGGCACAAGGCCGGCGTCGCTCCAAGCTCCGGAGGAAAGATCCGAGCGGGCTTGAATTTGGTAGGACGTTCCGTTGAAAAGCACATAAAAACGCAGCGTGATGCCACCCTGGCCGCGCTCGAAGGCCACAAGACTTCCGGTGGCGCGTGTCGGATTGGTGCCAAAGAAAAATTCAACGAGGTTGTTGAATTCATCCGCATCAGGATTTTGATCGGGGGCGCCGTCACCCAGCGGATCGAGCCCGTAGCTCTGCGCCCATGTGTCGTAATCAAGCGCCGGAGGAGTGACGACTCCGCTGACGGCGACTGTTTTGAGCGCGGTTCCCGCGCTGGAGAGGGTGATGTCGCCGGTGACGGGGCCGAGGGGAGCGGATGATGTCAGTCGGACGCTGATCACATTGGTTGCGACAGCACCGCCTTCGGCGATACCGGGCAGGATGGCGAGGTTGTTGAAGTAGGGGCGGCTTTTGTATTCATCGCCGGGATTGCCGTTGTCCAGACTCGTGGCGAACCAGCGAATGGTGTCGGGAGGCCCGGGGATGCTGATGTTGGTGGAAAACACGACATTGGTTCCGCCGTTGCGGGGAGTGGAAGAAACATGAAGGGTGTTGGGGTCGGTGCGGGTGAATTTCCATGTCATCGGGTGGACTCCATCCTCCAGTCCGGTGTCCACGCTTTGCCCTTGTCTGGAAAAAAGAATGCGCCCAGGAGAATCGCCTTGAATGATCGTGAGGATTTCGCTGGCCGCTGCTCCGCCGGAATACAGCGTGAATCCTTTGGACCCGGTGCCGCCGGAATCCCAATTGACGGCCCACTGAAATTGAAGGCTGTCCCCCGTTTTCAGCGGAAGGGTGAGCGCACGGTCGGCGGTGATGGAGGCCGGTGAGTTGGAGGGATCGGCGCGGAGGGCGAAGGCGGAATCCCCAAAACTGCTGATTTCGGCGAGATTGGGATCGCCGAGAAATGGAAGGGCGAAGCAGTTTGTTTCCTGGACGGCCGTGAATTTCCAAGGGGCGAATCCGAGTCCGGCATTGCTGTTGTTTGTCCAACCGCCGGAATGGTTGGTGGCAGCGTCCGTGCGGGCGGCGGCAGGAAGGATGCAGGAGGCGAAGAAATTGCTTCCGTTTGTGGAAACTTCGTAACCGGCGGGTGCGGTGACGATGAGCGAGGCGTCGAGGTTGTCTGCGGTAAGGGAAAACGTTTGGACGGCGGATGCGGAGCCTGTTTCCGCCGTGAAATTGCCGAGTGATGCCGTGGAGGTTGCGGCGGTGGCGGCGTCGGAGCCGGCGATCACGGAGAAGGGTTCGGGGCTTACGCCTGTTCCCTGGGGCGTGGTGACTGTGATGCGTCCGGTGCGGGCGTTTGCGGGGATGGTGGCCTGAATGGTGGTGTTGTTGACAACGATGAAATCGGTTGAGGAAACGCCGTCAAATTTAATCCATTGCGCTCCCGTGAATCCCGTGCCCGTGATCGTGATCATGTCACCGGGGGCGCCTTTGGCGGGGGTTGTGGCGGAGACCTGCGGAAATCCGGCGAGAATTTGATCCAGGGCGGCCACGACGTCCGGCAGCGGTCCGATGTGTTCGGAAAGATTGCCGGTTTGAGGTTTCCCGGTGTTGATGAGGAGCGAGCGCAGTTCCGTCGGGGCGAGGGGGCGCCCGAGGGCGACGCGCGTTATGGATTCCACGGCGGCAGCTGCAGCGGTGACCATGGGGGATGCGGAGGAGGTGCCGCTGAACGAGGATGAATATTCCTGATTGTGGTCATTGTTGTAAAATCGCAGGTCGGTGCCCCCGAGGGTGGCGACGTCAAAATTTCCCCATGCCTGCACATTGACCCGTGATCCGTAGGTGCTGAAATACGCTCGGGCGCGGGCTCTGTTTCCCGCACCGACGATGATGGCACCGCTGTCGCCGCGATTGCGGTAGTCCGTGTATTCGGCGCTGTCGAGATTTTCACCGCCATTTCCCGCCGCCGCCACGACGTGAACCCCCGCGTCGGTTCCTGTTTTGACGGCCAGCCAGACATCCATTGCGTATTCCGCCGGCACATAATTGGTCGTTCCGCCGTATCCCCAGGTCTGCATTTCCAGCAGGACGACATCGCCGGGGGCGGACGCGGTGATGGCGGCGGTGACGGTTGCCGAACGATTTTGGGTCACGCCGTTGATTTTCGCCAGTTCGGGATAAAACCGAACATCAGACTCGGGAAGCATGCCGGTCATGCCGTAGGCATTTTCCGCCGCAGTCAGAATTCCCAGGACGCTGGTTCCGTGTTTGTCGCCCAGATCGGTGTATAATTCCGTAATCCAGGGCTGCAATGTTACTTGCCCGCGCAAATCTTCATGCAGAGCGTTGAGATTGTATTCACAGTCCGTGACGCGCACTCCCTGCCCCCGGGCTCCGTAGGTGCTCCATGCGTTGTCCATATTGACGCCGGCTTCCGTGCGGTAATCCTGATAGGAGGAAAGCAATTCGGATTGCGGTTCGATGTCATAGGCGAGTGGAACGGACGGGGGAGGAGGCGGAGAGTCCAGCGAGGAGAGCGTGACAAACTCAACGGCGTCGAGTTTTTGCATGGCCTGGGCCGCTGCCCAGACGCCTGCGGCATCATTCTGAGCCGGACGCGCCACGAGCATGCCTTCCAAGTCGGCCGATTCGACGCCTGTTTTTGACAGAGCGCGGGCTTCAAGATGCGCCACCTCCTCACTCGATGCGGTTTGGGAGGTGGAAAATGTCAGGCCGTGCTCTTCTATTGTTTGTTGAAGCGAGGGATTGGGGGAGTCCGAAGAAATGACGAGTTCACCATTGTTTCCCGGACGTGCGAGCAGGGCGTCGCGAAATTTTACAATTAGAAGGTGTTTCTGCCCGGCGGGACGCTGCAGAGGCTCCTTGATGAGTGGGGTGCGGGGCTGGGGATTGTTTGGGGCGGGCAGTCCCATTGCCTTGAGAGCGAGAGCGCGCCGCTGCTTGATCCCGGCGGTTTCTTCGTCGGAACGAACAATGACTTCCGGACGGAGTTCGGATTTTGTGATGGCGTTGTTTGATGATGCCGTGCGGAAGTTCGTGGAGGTTGCGACAGGAGTTGCAGCGCTGTCGGACGTCGCGCCCATGTCATTTGCTGCGTGTGTCCCGGGATTTGACTTCGGATTTTGCGGTGCGGCGGAGGGGCGGAATTGAAGAGCAACGGCGACCGCAAAAAGCAAAACAGCTGCAATCAGAAAAATGCGGCGATTTCCAGGGTGCATTCTTTACAATATTGTAGGGAGTCGCGGAGTTGCAAATCGGATTTTCCCATCGTGAAAAACGCCCCTGCGCTTGCCCCGCCATGAGGCGTCCGTTAATACTGTTCGCTAACGTTTATGGCAAAAACCCTGTTTGACAAAGTCTGGGCCGCTCACACCGTTCGTGAGCTGCCCAATGGAATGACGCAGCTTCTCATTGGCACCCATCTGATTCACGAGGTGACCAGCCCGCAGGCTTTCGGAATGCTCCGGGATTTGGGGCTCAAGGTTCTTTATCCGAATCGCACCTTTGCCACCGTGGATCATATTGTGCCGACGGATGAGCGCGAGGAGCCGTTTTCCGACAGCCTTGCTGATGCGATGATCAAGGAACTTCGGAAAAACTGTGCGGACAATGGCATTAAGTTTTTTGATCTATCCAGCGGCCAGCAGGGCATTGTTCACATCGTCGGCCCCGAGCAGGGCATCACCCAGCCCGGCACGACCATCGCCTGCGGCGATTCCCACACGTCCACGCATGGTGCCTTTGGTGCCATCGCATTCGGCATTGGCACCAGTCAGGTTCGTGACGTTCTCGCCACGCAAACCATCGCGCTTCACAAGCCCAAGGTTCGTCGTATCAATGTGGATGGAAAACTCTCTCCGGGCGTTTATGCCAAGGATGTCATTCTGCACATCATTCGCATGCTCGGCGTCAACGGCGGCCTGGGCTACGCTTACGAATACGGCGGGACGACGTTTGATGCTTTTACGCAGGAGGAGCGAATGACTGTTTGCAACATGTCCATCGAGGGCGGTGCGCGTGTTGGCTACGTCAATCCCGACCAAACCACCTTCGACTATTTGCGGGGGCGCCCCTATGCGCCGTCGGGTGGGGAATTTGATGCCGCTGTCGCGCGGTGGAAGGCCTTTGCCAGCGATGCTGACTGCGTTTATGGCGATACGGTCAACTTCAAGGCGTCCGATGTCGCACCGACCGTCACATGGGGCATCAATCCCGGGCAGGCTGTATTTATTGACGAAAAAATTCCGGCTCCCGCTGATCTTCCGGAGAAGGATCGTTCCACCGCCGAGGAGGCCTATGCGCACATGAAGCTGCGCCCGGGTGCGCCGATCAAGGGAACCAGGATAGATGTCGCCTTTCTCGGTTCCTGCACCAATGGCCGCATCAGCGACCTCCAGGAAGTCGCCCGGCACATCAAGGGGAAAAAGGTCAAATCCGGCGTCAAGGCCATCGTGGTTCCCGGATCGCAGGGTGTCGCCGCCGTCGCCGAGTCCATGGGGCTGGCGGAAATTTTTCGCGAGGCGGGTTTCGAGTGGCGCGGTGCGGGATGCTCCATGTGTCTGGCCATGAATCCCGACAAACTGATTGGCGATCAACTTTGCGCAAGTTCCAGCAATCGCAATTTCAAGGGGCGTCAGGGCAGTCCGACCGGACGCACCGTTCTCATGAGCCCCCTCATGGTCGCCGCCGCCGCCCTTACCGGCGAAATCAGTGACGCCCGCGAAACCTTCGGCATCCGTTGATTGCCCCCGTGACTTCGATTCATTTTAAAATCCAACCCTAAAAAAATTTCACTCCATGTCCCTTGCAAAAATTTCCCAGCTTGCTGGAACCGGCGTTCATGTTCCCGGCGATGATATTGACACCGACCGCATCATTCCCGCCCGCTTTATGAAATGCGTCACCTTCGACGGACTTGGTGAATTTGCGTTTTACGACGAGCGTTTTGATGCCGAGGGCAAGCCAAAGGAGCATCCGATGAACGACCCTCAATTTGCCGGCGCCAGCATCCTGCTTTCCGGTCGCAATTTTGGCTGCGGCAGCTCGCGCGAACATGCGCCGCAAGCCCTTTATCGCCACGGATTCCGCGCCATCATTGCGGAAAGTTTTGCGGAAATTTTCTTCGGCAACAGCATCACCCTGGGCATTCCGTGTCTGGTCATGGACGGGCGTGACATTGCCTCCCTCGCGGCACTCGTCGCCGAGGCACCGCACAGCGAGATCAATATCAATGTGGCCGACAACCAGGTGTCCATTGCCGATGTCACTTTTCCCGCTGCCATTCCCGGTCACGCCCGGGAAGCTTTGGTCAACGGTCGCTGGGACGCCATCGCGGATCTCCTTGAAGGCCTGAACGCCGTCCGTTCCACAGCCTCCGCCCTTCCCTACATGCAAGCGTAAGGGACGCGGCGCGCACGCCGTGGAATCGCTTTCGCAACAGCGGCTTCGCAACCGAAAAGGTGATAGCTTTTTTGGTAAAAAATTTGCATTAGTTTAGCTAATAGGTTATTTTTAGAAATGAAACCTGATGCTGACATTCCGGCGGCACGGAGGAGGTTTTTTGGAAAATCGGGTGTGGCGCGTGTTGTGAACGCGTTGTTGTGGCTGGTGTTTTGCGTGATGTCGGGAACGGGATTGCTGTTGGCGTTTCGGATGCCGCGCGGCGGCGGAATGCGTGTGGAGGCGCTGGGGCTGGGGCGCCATGCGTGGGGGGATTGGCACACGTGGTTTTCGTATGCGTTTCTTGTCCTGATTGCCCTGCATTTGGCTTTGCACTGGCGATGGTTTTGGCAGGTGGCGGCCAAGCGGCGCTCCTGGCCTTTGGCGGTGGGGCTCGGCGCGGGGCTGCTGTTGATGCTGGCACTGGCGTTGCAGCCGATTCGTCGCGTGGAATCCGGACGCGGTGGCGGGCAGGGGCGCGGGCCTGACGCACAGCAGCAAATGTCCTGCGATGGAAATTGCGCGGAATGCAGGAATCCCTGCGGGAAATAAGGGGAGGTTTGTGCGGATGAGCCGTTTCGGTGTATGAGTTGTTCATGCCCGTTGTCACAACCGCCCTGAGCACCGTCGGCTTGGGTGTGATCTATTTCATATCCGCGCCGACGGCGGGGATTGCGCTTGGCTTGAAATGGCCGGTTGCGGCGTTGTTGGCGTGGGCTGGGTATTCGGCGGCGGGGGTGGTTGTGACGGCCTTGGGAAGCTGGACGCGCGGAATGTTGTCAAAAAAAATCAACATCGAGTTGAATCGTGAAAAAAACAAACTCTTCTGGCGTTGTTGGAATAAAACGGGATTGTTCGGCCTCGGCCTTGTTTCTCCTGTCACAATCGGGCCGAAAGTTGCCGCTTTGTTTGGATTGGCCTTGGGAGAAAATCCCGTGAAGCTGATGATAGCCATTTCACTCGGCGCCGCTCCCTGGGCAATCGGCCTCGCTCTGGCCACCAATTGGGGCTTTTCCCTGTTTTAAAAAATGCCCGCCGTCGGAATTTTGCGTCATCGCACCCGTGTCTTTTTTCTGCGCAGCGTCATCATGCGCGCATTCCCGGTGTTTTGCGTTGGGATAATGACGGCGTCGGCGGAACCAAATCCGGATTTTCCGGGCGTTGACTTTTTGCATCCGTCGGTGGAGGTGCAGAAATTTTTGCCGGATGCAGGCAAGTCGGAGATCGGGGCTGTTTACAATTCCGTTCTGACGAAAAAGCCGGTGATTGCGCTGACGTTTGACGACGGTCCGCACGGGGTTCTGACGCCCAAGTTGTTGGACATTCTTCGCGCGGAAGGTGTCCGCGTCACATTTTTTGTCCTCGGCGAAAATGTTTCACTGCATCCGGATGTTGCGCGGCGCATGGTCGCCGAAGGGCATGAAATCGCCAGTCACACGTGGAGTCATCCGAGCCTGCCCTCGGTCGGCGCGGAACGTTTCAACCGCGAGATTCAGGGGACGACGGACATCATTGAAAAAACAACCGGTCAACGTGTCACGCTGATGCGGCCTCCTTACGGTGCGCTCAATGCCCGCGTGAAAAAGGCGCTGTTGGAGGAATGCAAGCTGGATGTGATTTTGTGGAGTGTGGATCCGTATGACTGGAAGCGCCCGGGCGCCGCCGTCATCACCCGGCGATTGGTTGCTGGAGCGCATCCGGGAGCCATTTTGCTGGCGCATGACATTCATCCCGGAACGATCGCCGCCGTTCCCGACACGATTGCGCAGTTGAAGGCACGTGGGTATTCCTTTGTCACGGTGAGCGAGCTGCTCGCGATGGATGAACGGTCAATGCCGCCGCTGCGGCTGAGATTGGATGCTCTCCCGATTTCTCCGGACGAAGGAAATTCTTTTAAAATTTCTTCGGATGGAGTCGGCCTTGGCGCCCGGTGAAACCGGGCCGGTGGCAATCCGGTGTTTAGCTGGGAAAATTGCGCCAGAGAAGCAGGGTCAACACGGCCAGCAGCAGGCAGAGCAGAATGAATTTAATTTGAGCAAGGCGCGCCTCGGTGCGTGTGCGGCGCGTCCGCGGTCGTCGGCCCCGGGAGCCTCCGCTTCCTCCAAATTGAATTTGCCGATGTCCTATCGGCTGCGGCAGGCCGATGCCCGTCTCGCTGTTAAGTCGAATTTTACGATCCGGCGCAGGAGTCGGACGCATCGGCTTGGGTTTTCTCCGAAGCTCTTTTTCCGCCTCCGCCATCTCTCGCATGAGCCGCGCACGCTCTTCCTCAATGCGCTGGACGTGCTCTGACAGCGGGTTTGAGGGCTTGCGCGCCATAACGTCAGCGTGCGCCAAGTTGGAGTTGCAGGAACCAGAGGATCAGACCAAGCAGGCCGATGGCGGTGAGCGGAAGCGTGAAGGCGAATCCGGCCATTAGCCAGTAGCCAAAGCCCTGACCGACATTGGCAAAGTCCGCATCATAAGGGCTTGTGCCCGGGCTTTCGGTGTCGGATGCAATTTGTGCCTGGGCCTTGACGAAGACCGAGCGCGCGTCCTCGACCGTTCCGATGGCGTGGGAGAGTTCCTTCTGAAGTTCCTCCGGCGCCCAGTCCTTGGGATTGATCGCCTCCAGCTCGTGCAGGTAGGAGGAAAAATTTTCCTGTACATTTTTGAGAATTTCCAGGCGCTTGAGGGTTTCATCCGTCTCGCGCTGAATTTGCACAAGCGACGAAGTGAATTTGTCCACCATGTCGGAGCGTCCGGAGTCAAACTGTTCCTGACGTCGGCTCAGCTCCTCGAGCTTTTGTTTTTCGCGTTCCAGTTGATCCGCCTGACGTTTCAGGGAGAGGAGGCGTTCCTGCGCCTGGGCCATTTTGCTGTCGAGTTGTTCGACGGGGGAGGAGGCGTCCTCGTTGGTGTTGTGAAGGTCTTCGCGAGATGAGCGGTATTCGGCCATAAATCAGTCTCCGCCCACATGGTAATTTTTTTGCATGTTTGATGGCGAGGAAAATGTGTCCGCCAGTGCGGTTTCCTGTTGCCGCAAAAGTTTTGACACCGATGGAGGGCCATAGGGGTCAGTTCTTGCTTCTTGCTTTTTTCGATGGATTGAAGACAATACGGTTATGCCCAGAAAAGCACGCATGGAGTTTGAGGGGGCGGTTTACCACGTGATGGATCGTGGGAACCGGTTGGAGGCGATTTTCCTTAATGACGAAGATCGCCGGCTTTTCTTAAAAACCCTGTGGCAAGCGTGCGAGCGAACCGGATGGCGGATCCACAGCTATGTGCTGATGGGAAATCACTACCATCTGCTTATAGAAACTCCTGAGCCGAACCTCTCCTCGGGAATGCAATGGTTTCAGGCGACCTATACCATCCGCCACAACGTGCGCCATGGTCGGCGCGGCCACTTGTTCCAGGGGCGCTACAAGGCGATTCTCGTGGACGCCGAAGCGGAGACCTATTTTCGCACCGTTTCAGATTACATTCATCTCAACCCTGTGCGCGCCGGACTTATTGCGCCGGATGCAAAACTGGGCGACTACCCGTGGAGCAGTTTTCCGGCCCTGATCGGCACCCCAGCAAAACGTCCCGCTGCGCTGGTGGCAGAGCGGGTCATTTGCGGCTGGGGGGATTCGGACAACGCCCGCGGGCGGCGGCGGTATCGTGAAGCTTTGGAACAACGGGCCCGGGAGGAGAGCAAGACATCGCCGATGAACAAGGAGATGCTGGGATCGCTCCGCCGGGGTTGGTTTTTTGGTTCGGAGGAATTCAGACAGGAACTTCTGGAGAAATACGATGCCTTCTCTGCTGGCGCGCGTTCCGGAGAGAGAAAGAGTCGGCGTCATGACGAAGCCGAAGCGGAGCGGCTGATTCGCGAGGGACTGCAGACTCTGGGAATGAAAGATCTCGATGGCCACGCTAAAGGGAGCGCGGTGAAGATTGCCCTTGCGGCATTGGTTAAGAACCGGACCGTGGTGACGAATCTCTGGATAGCCCGAAGGTTGCAGATGGGTGACCCCAGCAGGGTGAGCCGCTATTGCATAGAGGCTGGAAATCGCAGCGATGTGCAACGGATCGCCAGGCAATTGGAAAAAGCAGGAAGCAAGAACTGACCCCTATGGTTGGTTAAGAACCGGATCGTGGTGACGAATCTCTGGATAGCCCGAAGGTTGCAGATGAGTGACCCCAGCAGGGTGAGTCGCTATTGCACAGAGGCTGGAAATCGCAGCGATGTCCAGCGGATCGTCAGGCAATTGGAAAAAGCATGAAGCAAGAACTGACCCCTATGGGGCAATTGGAAAAAGCATGAAGCAAGAACTGACCCCTATGGTTGGTTGATGGCGTGGAAAATGTGTTCCCCTGTGCGGTTTTGCCGCTGAATTAATCCTTCCATCGGACCAAATTTACCCGTCCGCGAACGGATTCCACCTCCGGCGGTTTTGCATCATCCGCAGGGGATGGAATGAAAACTTCGACAGCGCGCGATTCGCCGGGCTGCAAATTCAGAGTGTTGCAAAGGGGATTTTCCATCACGACGTTTCCCGAGGCATCCGTTGCTTCAACGGTGAAAACCACCGAAGCCGCCGTTCGCTTTGTGCGATTTTTTAAACGGACGGTGACAGCCGTTTTTTCATCGGATGTGCCGACGCTCTGAACGTCCAGTTCGACACCTTCGGTGTTGAGGACATCCGCCTCGCGGACATGCGCCTTCGGTGTCAGATTGTGAATCCATACGGCGGCCCCTGCGGTCAGCAGCAATGCGATGATAATGGGGCCGAATTTCCCCGGTGCAATTTGCATTAAAAATATGGGTTCTTTTCGTCCGGCGGAGTGAACACGCCGGCATATCCCGAGTCGTAGGGGAAGGCGCGGACAAATTCGATGTGTCCGTCGAGAAAAGCCGCGTTGGCCCAGAGGTGATCCGGATCGTTTTTGTACCACTGGGCGCGTTCGCTCACGGCGACGACACCGCTCATTGTCCGGTGAATGGGAATGCTGCCGATGAGCAGCTTTTTGGAGGGCGAGGGATAGGAGGTCACGCGCAGAGCCCGCCCCAAATCCAGGGGATCCATCGTGAAATTTTTATAGGAAAATTCCATTCCGACAAATTTGGCGATGCCCATGGGTGCGGCGACACCGCCCATTTGATTGAATCCCGAGGCGTAAAAGTAACTGCTGCCGTAGAGTTCATAGCAGGTTGCCGTCTTTTGGGATTCGGCGCCACCGAGCCACCAGAGCGGCTCGCCACGGTCGCAGGGCGAGCGGAAAATTTCGGGTGACGGAATGTAGGCATTGAGCGGACGGTCTTTGGCGGGGAGTCCGCCGCCGAACATTTGAGCCGGAAATGTGTTGGCCGTTCCCTGGCGTCCGCCCAATTCCTGCGGTGCGGCGACGGGTAAAAGCCCGTCGTGATCAGCGGCGTGGCTGAGGAGCGCAACTGTGATTTGCCGCAGATTGTGCTGACATTGGGAACGGCGAACGGAGTCCATGGCGCCTTCCACAACCGGAAACATCAGCCCCGAGAGCAGTGCGAAAAGCCCGAGAACTGCCAGCAGCTCAATGAGTGTGAACGCCTGACGCCGTAAATTTTCTCCCGGTGCGCCCAAGCTGAAAATTCCCCGTCGTGTCGTCATGACTTGCGGTTTCGTTGAATTCGCCGCCATCCGGTCAGACCGGCTCCCAACACCAGAAGGAGCAGGGACGAGGGCTCGGGTATGGCGCCCGTGGTGTAGGCAACGGTCATGTTGCCAAAGGCGGAATTGGTCGAAACTCCCATGCCGGACAACATTGGATCAACCCAATCCGGATGGGTTTTGTCCATCCACGTCACCAGCAGATACGTGGTGTTTGTGGGAAGCTGCGGCTGAATCTGCGTGAGCAGATAGGATGTGAAGTTGGTGTTGGTAATGCTGACACCGCCCGGATTGAAGGTCAGATCCACCAAACCCGCCTTCAATTCCGAATAAGGCAAAAGATAACCGGTTTGTGCGGCGCGGGTGAAAATAATGTCCTTGTCATCCGAGCCGGCATTTCCGTCCACACTCGCCGCAAAATAAAAATCCAAATTGTATTGAACGGCCCAATGCGCCGCTTCGGCGGAATTCCAGGTTCCATCAATACCGCCGGAGGGTTCGAGAATTTGGTTCATCGAAATCGTCGGCCCGACCTGTCCGGCATAAGACAGATTGGTTGCGGAAACATTCCACAAACTTCCACCGCCGGATTGAAATTGCAGGGAGAGGGTGCCGGTCAGCGCCGGTGCCATGCCGAATCCCAAGGCCCCCGCAGTTCCGGTCGGATCTCCAAAATTGTGGCTGTAAGTTCCAAGCGGATTATACCCGACCACCTCGGGATCGGTTCCGGAGACAAGCCAGTTGGTCGAGGCGGTGACTCCCTGTACGGCGCTGGAGGTCAATAATTGAAAATCCGCCGTCACAATCTGTGCGTAAGTTGTTTTTGTAGAGGCGAAAATAATAACCGCGCTCAAGGTGCAAATAATAGAACGACCGGATGTTGTCAGAATTGAAATTATGGACTGCATAAGCACGCCACTCTAAATGAGACTCAGTCTCAATTACAAGGTAAAAAATTGCAAACAAGATACAATTTTGATTCGCGAGGTGGGGAACGTGTGGAAAGGAGGCTGAAAATCAGATAAAATTTTCCCGATATTGACGGATGTGGCTGGGAAAATTTTTCAGAATGTTTCGTAGGGGCGCCCAGGCGTCCATGCCATGACGCGCTCAGCGTCGTCGAAGATGTATTTGGTTTTGCTGCCCAGTTGCACGAGGATTAGTTCGCGTCCGTTGAAGCGTCCGCTGGAAACCAGGCAGCGTCCGGCGGCGATGGTGTAGCCGGTTTTCATGCCGTTGAAGGCGGGGGAGCGCTGGAGGAGTTTGTTGGTGGCTTTGAGAACGGTTGTGCGTCCGTTGTTGTGGCGAAAATACGCAGCGGGTTGCCGCATGTAGGTGCGCAGCACGGGTTCCCGATAGGCGAGATAGGCGATGCGGGCGATGTCGCGGGCGGTCGAATACTGCGGGGCGGGGAGCCCGTTGCTGTTGGCAAAATGGGAGTCGCGCGCGCCGAGCGACCAGGCGATGTTGTTCATGTTGGCGGCGAAGGCGGACTGACTGCCGCTGTGATCGCGGGCGAGGGCGGCGCAGGCGTCGTTGACGCTTTTGACCAGCACGGCTTCCAACAGGCTGCGGCGGGTGTAGCGTTCGCCCGTGCGAATTCCGAGCTTGGTGGGTTCGACCCGTGTGTCCTCGGGTTTGATGGTGACGATGGAATCAAGATTGCCACGTCGGGCGATCATGAGGGTGGTCAGCAGTTTTTGCGTGCTGGCAACCTGACGGTGACGGTCGGCGTTTTTTTGGAAAAGGACTTCGCCGGTTGACGCGTCAATGAGAATCGCTGATTCCGCATGCAGCGAGGGCGCGTTTGCCGGCCAGATTGGAGAGGAATTCGGGGCGGCGGCGACGGATGCCAGCAATGGGGCGGCGGGTTCCGCGCGGCGGGCGGGTGCGGGTTGCGGCGCAGTGGCGCAGCCGGAGAAGAAGGCGGCGGTGACGAGGAGGAGCAGGGGACGAATCATGATTTGCGGCTGTGTTTTTCCACTAGGGCGTAGGCGTTGTGATTGTGAATGCTTTCGAAATTTTCGGCTTCGACACGCCACCAGGTGATGCGCGGATCTTCGTTGACCTGTGCAGCGATGTTGCGCACGAGATCCTCGACAAAAACCGGATTGGCGTAGGCGCGCTCGGTCACGGCTTTTTCATCCGGACGCTTGAGCACGCTGAACAGTTCGCTGCTGGCCGAACGCTCGATCAGGGCGACCATTTCGGCGAGCGGCAGGGGATGAGGCGATCGCAGGGCGAGCGTCACCTGCCCGCGCTGATTGTGGGCGCCGACGGAGCTGATCGCCTTGGAACAGGGGCAGAGCGTGGTCACATTGGCAATGACGGTGGTGATCAAATCATGCGATTTTTCATCAGCTGTGGCGCTATAGCGTGCCGTGTAATCCACAAGGCCGGGAGCGCCGGTGACAGGTGCCTTTTTTTCGAGAAAAAAGGGAAACTCAAATTCAAGATGCGCACGCTGACTGTGCAGGCGTCGGATGAGGGCGTGCAGCAAACGACCGATGTCGCCGGGACGCAGAACGGGGCCGTGGGATTGAATGACCTCCAAAAAACGGCTCATGTGGGTGCCTTTGAATTCATGCGGCAGCTCCGCCGTCAGTTGCACCGTGGCGATGGTGCTCTGGGTGTCGTCCGGCCCCACGGCGACCCGGATGGGAAAACGCAGGTTCTTTACGCCGACACGGTCAATAACAATGCGGCGGTGATCGGGCTCGTTTTGCGTGTCCCGCAGTCCGGCGGCCGGCGCATCATTCGGTTGCTTCATGATCAGCCATCGTAACCGCACGCGGGATTGTGCAAAAGGGATTTGTCCGGCTTCATTTTTCAACACTTGCGTCGCGTACGCGGGCGATGAGAAAGCGGCTGAGCCACAGATAGATGGCCAGCATGGGCAGGGTGACGATCAGCGCGCCGGCGGCATAGAGCCCGGGCGGGCCGGATGCTCCCTCGGCATGCAGCATTCGGAGCCCAAGCGGCAGGGTGAACCTCGTGGAATCGGGAAGCAGGATTGCGGCGATCACGTATTCATTCCACGCCGCCGTGAAGGAAAAAAGCGCGGTGACAGCCAGACCCGGTGCGGAAATCGGAAGAATGACGCGGTGAAAAATTTCCGACGGTGTGCATCCGTCCATGCTCGCCGCCTCCTCGATGGATTCCGGAATGCCGTCATAGAAGGCTTTCATTTGCCAGATGCCGAATGGCAGGACGGTGGCCAGATAAATGAGGATGACGCCGAAGAAGGTATTGATGAGTTTGAGCTGCGCCAAAATCAGGAAGATTGGCAGAAGAACCATGGTCGCGGGAAAAAGCTGTGTGACGAGCAGGGAATGCAGGACGGCAGGGCGTCCGAAAAATCGGTAGCGTGACAGCATGTAGCCGGCCGTGGTCGAAAGGGCCGAGCCGATGATGGTGACGGACAGGGCGATGATGAGCGAGTGGAGCAGCCACCGGAGGAAATCGGTGCCGGTTGTCAGATGGTAGAAATTGTCGAGATTGGCCGTGGAAGGGAGTCGCCATGCCGACGCACCGGGCGGCTGCGACGGCTCGAGGGCGGAAATGACGATTTGCCAAAGGGGCAGGAGGGCCAGTGCCGCCATGAGGGACAAAAAGGCGTAGGACGCCACCTTTCGGGGCAGAAAATCAAACCATCGGCCTTCGGAAAATCCGGGTTCAAGTTTGAGGTGGTTTTTTTTCACAGCGAAGCCCATCCAGCAGAGATGAGAACGCCGCGCCGCGCAAGCCTCGTGTCGCATCGGGAAACTGTGCTTTTACATGACGGTCGTGACGACTGCGCTCCGTGTGCTTCTTCGGCTCTCGGGGTTTACGGATGATCGTCGCCGCATTCCAAATGCGTAATGACACGGGCGGCGGGGTGGATGTTTTGTTCCAACGCGTCCTCAATTTCCGTGGCCGTCTTGTGGGCGTCGCGCAGCATGGTGTCGTTGGGAAAACACAGATGCAATTCGACGAGATGCGCCCCGCCGATGTTGCGGTGGCGAAGGTTGTGATAGGTGACGCCGCGACGACGTGTTTCGTCGGAGGCCAGCCGCTCGATGATCCGCGTGACTTCGGGATCGGCGGTGTCCATGAGCCCGCTCACGCTGCGGCGGATGAGGCGAATGCCCGAGACGAGAATGTTCACGGCCACAATGCCGGCAAAAATGGGATCCCAGTAAACCCAGCCGGTGAGACGCACCAGGGCGAGGGCGGCGAGCGCTCCAAGGCTCGTCCAGCAGTCGGTGAGTACATGCCTTCCGTTTGCCTCCAAAATGATCGAGGAGCGCCTTTTCCCCGTGCGCAGCAGATGCCAGCCGAGCGTTCCGTTAAGCAGGGCGCCGAGCGCGGTGAGAATCAGGCCGATTTCCAAATGAACCAGTGCGGGGCCACGCCAGGCGGAGAGGATCGCGGCGTAGAGAATATAGAGGGCGGCGATGATGATCATCGCCCCTTCAAAACCTGCGGAGAAAAAACCGATTTTTGCGTGACCGTAGAGATGGTTTTCATCCTCGGGTTTCGAGGAGAGCCACAGGCTGTATGCGGCGAAGCCGACTGCGGCCATGTGTGCGACGCTTTCGCCGAGGTCGCTGAGAATTGCCGTTGAACCGGTCCAGATCCAGGCTGTCGCCTTGAGCGCGAGCAGAAACACTCCGACTGCCACGGACAAAATCATGGCGAAGCGCTCTTCCGCGCCGCCGGGCGGAGTTGGAAGTGTTTCACCCATCGCACGCAGTTTTTGTCTGCTTCCTCCGCTGATGCAAGCGCCGAAGATCACGCGCGCACACCAGGCGATTCTTGCGTGAGAGGGGCGTTGCGGATAAGACTCGGCGCGTAATGCAACGTCATGCCCGCCTCTAAATTGGAAAAGAAAATTGGAACCCTGTGCGGTGCTCCGGGCGGCGGCGAGGATGCGGCGGAGACGCGGCGGATGCTTTATTACATCAATCTCAAGCTGCGCGACCTTGGGCTTCCGGTGTTTCCAACGCAAATGGATCCCGAGTTTGCCGACCTCGTCGGTGGTTTGCTCGCGCTCAATCGTGAAAAGGATCGCCTGCTGGCCAAACACCTTTGCCCGGCGGATCATCGCATCCAGAATTTTCTCTACGATTATTTGCAGGATGCCGTGCCGGTGCCGCGTTTGCCGAATCACACTTTTGTCCTCGACCGTCACGGTCTGGCCCGCATGTTGTCTCTGCCTCCGGATCGCGATGACTTTTCGTCGGACATCGTCAGCTCCTACAGGGTAAGGCAGGGAGTGCTGCATAATCCGCGCAGCGACCGCCGCACCACCCAGGGAATTTTTCACGTGGCGGATGGCGGCCTTCCGGTTCCGGAGGATAAAAAAGAGGTGCCGAAGGCTGTTTTTGGACGTCTGCTTGCGGCGGCGTTAAATCCGCCCCGCGAATTGCTGCGGCTGCCGTTTTCCTCGACGCGGCCTGATCCGGCGGAATGCTTTGTCTCCCTGCTTTTGCGTCCGATCGTATCTCCCGGCATTCCCGGCGTGTCTCCCGAGAAAAGCATGGAAATTCGTTTTTTTGCTCCGGGAGGACTGGTTTGCAATTTGGATTTCGTCGAAAGCATTTTTGGCAATGCGGGTGATCCGAATCTTCCGGAAAATGACGCAGGATTGGATGCGGAGCATTGGAGCGGACATTCCGGCTGCGTCATTCTCGCGCCGCATCTCAAGTCGCTGACCAAGTCCGGCCTTGGCCTGCCGCCGTGGGATGAGGCGACCGAACGTCAGCGTCGCGATGGCATGTGCTGGAAGTCGCCGGACGAGCTGTACAATGACGGCGGCGCCTTCAAGGTGACCGCGCGGGACGGAAGCGGCGTGATGGTGACGGTGATATCCGACAATTATTTTGGATATTGCAAAAAAGAGGTCAAAACGCAGGTGAGCATGGCGGCCAATCTTTTTGGGAACGCCGAGGAGGAGCATGCAGGGGGTGCCCTGATTTTTCCGACATACGACCTGGCGGAGCAAATTGCGGCGGCGGATTTGCCGCTAAAGACGCGCGATTTCGATCAGGCCATGGATTTGCTTGGCGACGCCGTGGAGCGGCGTCCGGAGGGATATGCGGTGGCTCGCCATTATCCAGATATTCTTTATGTGCCGGGAAACACGCGGTTCCATCTGCTCGCGCAGAGGGTTTGTTGGGAAAAGGACGGGGTCGAGCAAGGCATCCCCCTGCTGCTCAACCATCATTATGTCTTTCCCTGCGGCTATAAAATTCACATGGAAAAGCCGGAGACCGGACGTTCGTGGCGCCTTCTTGGCACGATGCCCGAAGGAACTTTCTGTCACAAACCCTGCACGGTTTCAGGCGGCGGAAAATCGGAAATCTCCAAGCCGATTTCCGATGCCATTTTGCAGGGGCCTGTTTATGTCGCGGATTTTGGAGCGGACTTTGATCAGGTGGATAAATTGCTGCGTCGTGATTATTCGCAACGCTATGCCGACCCGAAGCGCAACGGGCAGGACACGCGTTTGATTCTCAGCCCGGGACGCTCCCTGGGCTCAGTCATCAAACTCCTTACTCCTTCTCCCGCGTTCAACGATGCTTACAACGCATGGTTGGATTCCGTGCCGCAGCACATCAAGGAGTTGGTTTTTGTGCTCAAGCGCTTTTATCGCCCGGAGTGGGGCGAGCATTGGCGGGAACAGTTCAGCGTGGATACGGTCAATGGGCTTCCGGCCAACGAACTGCGTTTTCAAACGCGCAAGCTCGTCGCCAATTACCTGCGCGTCGGCTTTGACGCCCGTGATTCCTGGCGCACCTTCGGCCTGCGCAAGGACTTTCATCCGGCCGTCAAAATCCAAATGGAGGATGATATTACGGCATCCACCGTCATTCCGCGCTCGCAGGTGGGCGCCTTGCTTGACGCACAAACGTCCGGCCTTTCCTCCGTGAAGTTTGTTCACAATTGCGAATACCGCCTGTTCCAGAGGCCGGATGACGCCGTCATTCGTGGGTATGACAAGCAGACAGAGCGGGATTTTGCGTACGGGGGAAATTTTCTTTCCAACTATGAGGCGTTAAACAGGGAGGAGGCCCGCGCGATGCTGGAGGACTCCATAGGTTTTTTTGAATACACGGAGCCCATGCGGCAGCTCATCGCCGGTTATGTCGAAGCCGGAGATCCCTCCTATTTTGTATCCAATGCCCGCCCCCGCCTCGTGGATGGAAAACCCAGTAAAAATCCGCGCTATCTGCAAACACGAACGGATCTGTTGAACCCGCGCAGCGCTTATCTCGCCGAAACGGGTATTCGTCTGGCCCGGGGCCTTCAGCGGAATCAGCCGGTTCTCACTCCGGTGAACGCCGTTCTTGCCGGACGGCGCAACAATGGCCCGGATCGCGGGGCGGGTATCCGTTCCCTGGCGGTTTACAATCCGATCCACCACATGGAGCTTCCGGAGCTGTTTATGGAATTCATTTGCAGCATGACCGGCAAATCCCCATCCACC
>JACTMZ010000009.1 GCA_014584375.1 Verrucomicrobiota bacterium
CCCTAAACCATCGCCTCGTCGAGAGAAATCCCCCGCAGCGCGAGCAGTCGGCGCAGTACATCCTCAATAAGATTGCTCGGACACGAGGCACCGGCCGTGATGCCCACATCCACCGGGCCGGACGGCAGCCAATTCGTCGAGGCAATTTCCTCGCGGCGGTGCGTGTCGAAATGACGGATGGTTTGCGCGGATTCCATGCTCGCCGCATTGAGAATGAAATAGGTGGGCGTCTTTTCCCTGCCCATGTCGGCGAGATGCGTCGTATTCGAGCTGTTGTAGCCGCCGACAACCAGCATGAAGTCCGGCGGATTTTGCAGCATGGACGCCAGGGCGTCCTGCCGCTCCTGCGTCGCCCCGCAAATCGTGTCGAACATGCGGAAATTTTCCGCATTTCCATCCCGCGCCACAATGGCCTCGCGCAGACGACGCTGCACCTCCTCGGTTTCCGAACGCAGCATCGTTGTCTGATTGGCCACGCCGATTTTTCGCAAATGCACCTCGGGATCAAAACCCGGAGAACAGGCGTTGCGAAACTTTTCCAAAAAAGCCCCGCGATCACCGCCATTGCGAATGTAATCACTCACGATGTCCGCCTCGGCCAAGTCGTAAACCACCAGAAAGTGCGCCGCCTCACCGCTCTTGGCCCGGGCGCGCGAGCTGGTCGCCCGCGTTTCCTCATGATCCGCCTTGCCGTGGATAATGGAAGTGACCGCCTCATTGGCATTTTGGCGAACGCGTTTCCAAACACTCATCACATCCCCGCAGGTGGTGTCCACGATCTGACAGCCGATGTTTTTAATCCTCTCCTGCACCTCCGTCTCGGTTCCAAAGGCCGGGATGATCACCACGTCCTCCGACTTAAGCGGACTGAGATCCAGCGTTTTTCCCCGTCCCTTGAGATAGCGAATGCCCATGGAGGAAAGTTGCGCATTGACATCCGGATTGTGAATGATTTCCCCGATAAGGTAGAGATTGCGGTCGGCGAAAACCTTGCGCGCGGCATAGGCCAGATCAATAGCCCGCTCCACGCCGTAGCAAAACCCGAACTGCTTGGCCAAACGCACCGTCATGTCACCAAATTTCACCGCCCCCTCCGCGCGGCGCAGACGCTCGACCAGCGGACTAAAATAATGCGCCTCCACGGCGGCCTGCACGGCCTCCATCACCTCGGGCGTGCGAAGATTGATGCGGCGGGCCGGCGACGGCGAACTGGCAACCTGTGACATAAACCCGGGAATCTACCGCGAATTGCGCGCGCGTCCAATGACAACCTCCCGCGCACATCTTGAATCCCGCAAATAAAAAGCTATGATTGTGCGTTCACATGGATCGCGACAGCTTCGATTACGCCATAGAGAACACCAAAACGCACATTGAGCCGGAGAACCTCATTGAAACCTTCGGCTCGACCGCGTTTGACTTTATTTTGATCAGCGAGCTGATGGACGATGTCAACCGCGTGCGCCTGCGGCGCGGAACCCTGCAGGCAGACCGCCCCCGCATCGTGGCGCCACACCATTTTGCCCGCATCATGCTCGAAGGCTTCGGGGAAAAGGCCCGTGAATTTGCAGATTGGCTTGAAACAAACGGAGGCGACATGAAATTTCTTCGCTACGGCTTCCAATTCACCAAAAGCAACCTGCATGAGGAAGTGGTCAGCGGAAAGGTGGAGTCCGTGGTGGCACGCGCGGTTGAGGAAGTGCGCTCCGAAGGCTCCGCACGCCGGGCGGTCATTGAGGGTATTGATGACGCCTGGGAGGTGTCTCTGCTCAAGCTGGCCGTGGATACAGCCCGCCGGTCGGCCGGCGGCAATGTGGACGAGTGGAAAAGGCGCGGGTTGATCTAAACGCCCGAAAGCGGCAAGCTGGAACCTGAACCATGAATCGTCTGCACGGAATCATCATCGTTCTTGTCGCCCTCATCGTGATCGGCACCTCGGCGTGGTTTGCTTACGACCTCTACATCGGCCCCCAGCGCGCGCTTCTCCTCGAAAAACAGCAGATGGAGGAAAAAGCCAAGCGTGAGGAATCCCGTGAAGATCCCGCCCTGGCAGCCTTTGCGGAAACCGAGAAACAGACACAGGGCGCCGATCCCGCCCGCGCAAGGGAACTCTGGATGGCTTTTCTCGAAAGTAACCCCGCCTCGGTGAAGGATGCCGAGGCAAAAAACGCCCTGGGTGCCCTGAACTCCGCCGCACTCTTCTCCGCAGAACCCTCACCGCACAAAACCCTGCATACGGTGGCCAAGGGAGACTCCCTTTACAAAATTTCCAAAAAATACGGAGCCTCCATCGAGCTGATCGCCCGCGCCAACAATCTCTCCGGAACCATGCTGCAGATCGGACAGAATCTGATCGTTCCGCAAATCGAAATCACCGCCTCGGTGGATCGCGAATCGCAAACCCTGACCCTCCAAAATCACGGGGAATTTTTCCGCGCCTACCGCCTGCTTTCCGTCCGCCTTCCCTCCACGCCTGCGGGCTCGCCCTCGCAGTCAGCCGTTCGCGAAACCCTTGTGGAAGCCGATGGGAAACGCCTCGTTTTCGGCGATAAAAATTACGCCGAAGGCAAACGCAGCATCATTCTTTCGGGCTCCGGCGTCGCCATTCTCACCGCACCCGCCGAAACTCCCGCAGAAGGAATGCCCCCGGGCATCCTCCTCAGCGAACCCGACATGGCCGACATTTTTGTGCTCCTCAGACGCGGAACTCCCGTCACAATCAAATAACATGAACCTACAACCGCTGGATTTCGAAAAACCCATTGCCGAACTGGAATCCCATCTGGGAAACCTACGGGAAAAAGCCAGCGGTCAGGATCTGGGCGTGGATCCCGAAGTGCGCAAAATTGAGCAAAAAATCGCCGCGCTCCGACGCGAAATCTACGAAAACCTCACGGCGTGGCAGCGCGT
>JACTMZ010000182.1 GCA_014584375.1 Verrucomicrobiota bacterium
CTGCCGGTGCCGCTGCCGTATTTGAAAAGCATGGCCTCGCTCTTGGCCAAATCCATGATGCTTTCCATGTTGTCCTCCACGGATTGAATAAAGCAGGCGCTGGCCTGCGGGTATTCGTATTGTGTGGGGGCGCGGCGCGCCTCGCCCGCCGTGTGATCGAAGAAATAGTTGCCCTCCCCGGAATCCTTGCCGATGCCGTATTGTTGGTGCAGGCCCACGTTAAACCACACGGGGCTGTTGAAGGCGCCGTGCTGGTGGAGGCAGAGCCAGGACAGATCGTTGCGGAAGGCTTCCGCGCTGGCGTCGTCGGCAAAATATCCGCCAGCCTTGCCGAAATCGGTGATTGTCTGCGTCACGCGGTGAATCAACTGGCGAACGGATGATTCGCGTCCGCCGCGATGCGGATCGGTTCCATTGGAAACATCGCCATAAAAATATTTGGAAACGGCGATCTTGGTGGCCAAGGCGCTCCAGGAGCGCGGAACCTCCACATTTTCCTGTTTAAAAATGGCATTGCCCGAGTCGTCATTGATCTCCGCTGTGCGCTTGTCCCACTCGACGTGATCAAACGGCGAGCCCGCTTTTGTATGAAAATGTGGCTCAAATTTGAGCCCAGCGGAGGATTTTTTGGCGGAAGGAGAGCGTTCGGTCGCCTTGGATGGGGTCGGGCGAACGGCGCGTGTGGCGGCGGATTTGCGGGATGCGGGACGTGGGGATGATTTGGATGCGATCATGGTTTTGGAGCAGTCGAGGGTAACGACAGCCGAATAATCCAAAGATCATCGGCTTACTTGCCCACCACTATATGTGGGCAAGGCCCAATATGAGGCCACAACCCAAGGTAGTCGGAAAGGATTTTTTTCGATAATATCGCTTAAAAATTAATCGCCTTGACTCAAGAGGCTTGTGTTCATACGAGCGTTTCACCCAATGATTTTCCGTCGGATTTTGCGTGGCTTGCGACTTCCCTTGATCCGCCATTACACCGGATTCACGGACTTTGCCGCCCGTAATGCCAGAAAATCAGCCAATTCGCGGCGGGTGTCGAAATGGAGGACGCTTTTTTCGTTTGTCAGCAGTCCAAATCCGTTGCCGTAAGCCGAACCATTGACCGCTGATGCGTCGCAGAATCCCGAGGTGATCTGTCGGCGCGCTTCGTTGAGGGCGTCATTTTTGGAGCCGTCCAATTCGTATTTCCAGGCGGTGATGCGGGCGTTGGGGAACCATTGGCGCAGGTTGGGGAGGATTTTTGCGGCGGGTTCGAGGGTGAGATGCAGGCGAGGGAGATTTCCGGGAATTTTGTGCCCGATAATCGGGTGGCCGTCGGGATTTGTCAGCGCCGAAACCTCGTAATCCGACAGTGCCGCCGCATGGAAAAATTCGCGCACTTCGCCCCCGCGCTCAGCAGCTGTTGTGGTAAGCAGACGCGCGAGGTCGCTGTTGGAAAGAAATTCGCGAACGGTTGCGCCGGGAATGTCGCCGGTGCAGACGGCGTGTTTTCCGCGAAACAGGAGTGTTTCGAATCCGTGCGACACGAGGGCGGCGGACAGGAGGAGGCCGATTTCCCCCGTGGAAAAATTCGTGATGCGCCGCACGCGGTCAATGGGGGTCGAGGCCGGGCCGGTGGTGACGATGGCGAGAGGCGGGCGCATGGATGGCAATTTATGCGAAACGGGGAGGCTGTGGCGAGGGTGTCAGGAAATCATTTTTTCGACGGCTTCGAACATTTCGCGTGCGGCGACATAGCCGAAGTGCCCTTGGGGGCTGGTGATGACGCGGCATCCGCCCCAGGCTTTGGCGAGGGCTTCCACGCGATCCGGCGGCGCGATGTGGTCGTATGCCCCGCTGGCCAGAATGATGCGCGCCGGAGGGGTGCGGGGAGTTGCGTGCAGGGGGGATGAAAGATGTTTGTGGCGCGCAGTCATGCCTTCGTGGATGCCGTTTTTTTTCAAAAGGCGACGGATGGTGGAGCCGGCCGGACTTTTCCAAACCGCGTGCTCGACATCGGCGATGGGCTGGAGGAGGGCGATGAAGGAAATGTCGTCCTCCAGCGGGGCGAGAAGCGCACCCGTCCATGCGCCGTAGCTGGAGCCGAAAAGACCGAATTCGCGGCAGCCGCGCAATCGCAGCCAGGCCATGAGCTGACGCAGTTCGCCGACGCCCTGGCGCAGTGTTTCGCCGTTTCGCACGAGGTCGGCTGTCATGGCCGGCTCTCCATTGAGATACCCCGGGACGCGGCGCTCGTAATGGTAGGGGAGGTGCATGAACACGGCGTTCCATCCGAGTTTGTTGAAACGCGCGGCCAGCCGCCGGTAGCCGACGTCGCTGACGGACATGAGGGCGTGGAGGAGCAGGACGGTCGGGGCGCACCAGCCTCGGGAGCATTCAAAGAGCAGGGCGGAAGCCCGATCGTTTTCCGTCAGACCGGACGGGTGCGGCGTGCGCCAGCGCAGGAGTGCGGGGGATTCCTCCAAGGGGATGAGTTGTGGGGCGGCGTAAAATTGCGGCCGATCCAGGGGTTCGCAGGCGGTGAGGTAGCGTTCAAGGGCTTCCCGGGTGACGACGTTGTGCCGGTGGCGCCATTGGGCGAGGTTGAGCAGAGCGCAGGTTGAAGCGTCTGCCACGCGGGCTGTGGAGCGGCGGAGGAAGCTCATGTTTTATTCCCGTCCTTTCCGTCGCTGCGGAGTTTGCGGCAGACATTCGACCGGAATTTGCTCGTCCTGCACGGTGCGCTCATAAATTTCTTGAAACACTCCGCCCAGGCGACGGCTGAAATCCGTTCGAGATTCCCCGCCACCCCGTTTGTCCGGCGGAGGCAGCGGCTCCCCGAAGACGATCCACACGGAGCATCGGCGCCAAGGCAGCCAGCGACTAGGTGTGTAAAGT
>JACTMZ010000050.1 GCA_014584375.1 Verrucomicrobiota bacterium
CGCCAACATCGAAACGCGCTGGGACTTGGGGTATTGAGTTTCAGGAATCCACACCATCCAATTTATGAATCAAGACACATCAACATTCACCTTCGAACCTGCTGCTTTTATTCCTTTCCGTGACAAGGAGGCCATCGCCCGCGTGCGGGCCATCCGCCGCGAGGACATCACGCGCCACGCCAATCCGGATTACAAAATCCAGGTGTTTCCGGATGCCGAAATTGAGCCAATGTGGATTGAGGACATGCTTCGGCGCATCCGCGAATCCTCCGAATCTGGAAAGCCGCTCGTAATGATCATGCCCAATTGCCCAATCCGTGGCCGAGTTATTCGAAGGTGGCGGAAATCATCAACCGGGAAAAAATTTCCTGTCGCAATCTCCACACGTTCAACATGGATGAATACGCGGATCAGGATGGGCGCATTGCGCCGGAGACGTGGGAATTTGGATTCGGTCATGCCTTCAAAAAATTTTTCATCGCCAACATTGATCCCGCGCTGCGTCCGCCGGACAAGCAGGTGCATTTGCTCAGCGATGAGTCACTGCCGGATTATGACAAAATCATCGCCGATTTGGGCGGTGCGGACATCACTTATGTCGGTCCGGGGTGGACGGGGCACATCGCGTTTGTTGATCCGGATGCTCCGGAATTTGCTGCGTCTTCGCTGGAGGAGTGGAAAACTTTTGGAACGCGCATTTGCACACTGAGTCCACTGACCATCGCGCAGAATTCGCTGCACGGATGTTTTGGGGCCAGCGGGGATTTGACGGCGGTTCCGCCCAAGGCGGCGACCATCGGGCCGGCGCAGGTTCTCAACGCCAAGCACCGCATTGCCACCCACGCCATTTCGGTGGGGGGCAGTAAGACGCATTCGTGGCAAAGGCTCACCACACGCCTTTGCCTGCATGGGCCGGTCACGCCATTGGTGCCCGAGTCCGTGCTGCAAACCACGCGCACGGATGTCTGGGTGTCCGAAAGTGCGGCGGCCAACATCGAAGTCCGCTGGGATCTGGGCTATTGAAATTTTGACCTATGACATCATCAAACACGAATCCAGGGCTTGAGGCTGCATTTGCGCGCCGCGAGGTTACTCCGCAAAAACCCACTCAGCTTGTCGGCTATCCGCACGTCGAGCGGATTTTTACGGGCGTTCACGATCCGCTTTATGCTTCGGCCATTGTGCTTCGCAATGGCGCGTCCACCGTGGCGGTGGTTTCGTTTGACCTGATTTTTGTCAGCCCGGATTTCACCCGCGAATGCCGTGAGCACATCACGCGCACCACGGGGATTCCGGCGGAAAACATTTTACTTCACGCGACCCACACTCATTCCGGGCCGGTTACGTTGGATCTTTTTTTATTCAAGGCCGACGGCGTCGTCCCGCCGCCCGATCCGGAGTACCTTCAATATGTCCGCGATCAGGCCGTCGCGGCAGTCACCGAAGCGTGGCGCAATCTTCAACCGTGCGAGGCGGCATGGACAACGGCCGATGTGAAGGGCCTGGCCGGTGGCAATCGCATTGATGCGAATGGGGCTGAAGATCCCGAGGCGGGATTGCTGCTCGTGAGGCGGCGCGAGGATCACAAACCGGTGGCGGTTTTGTCCGTTTACAGCATGCATCCCACGGTGCTGCACGAGGACTCGAAGCTGATCAGCGGTGATTTCATTGCTTATGCGCGTCAGGAAATTGAAAAGGCTTTTCCCGGTGCGGGGACGGTTTATCTCAATGGCACGGCGGGCAATCAAAGTCCGCGCCGTGTTGTTCGCAGTCAGACCTTCGCCGAGGCCGAGCGTCTTGGTGGCGCGCTTGGGCGGCGAATGGTGGAATCGCTGAAGGCGGTTTGTGATTTCAGCGCGGACTTTCCCATTGCTGCACGCAGTGAATTGATTTCGCTGGAAGGGAAAAAATTTCCTCCGGTTGCCGAAGCGCAGGCGGTGTTGGATGCGGCGAATCGCAATTTTGAAAAATTGAAAGCCGACAACGCAGGGCATGCCCCCATTCGCACGGCGGAATGCACGGTGTTTGGCGCGGAGAAGCTGGTGCTGTGGGCCACGGCCGAGGAGAGCGGCGTTGCGGAGGTTTTGCGCCAAAAATACAGCCGGTGCGAAGTGCAGGTGATCAAATTGGGAACGTCCCTGCTGGCTGCGTGGCCCGGAGAATTTTTCGTCGAATTTGGCCTCGAAGCAAAGAAGCGTGCCAAAATCCCGCTTTTTGTGGCCACGTATTCCAATGGCGAATTGCATGGCTATATTGTCACTCCTGAAGCGGCGGCGGACGGCGGTTATGAGGCACAAAACAGTCTTTTCCCGCCATCGGTTGGCGCACAATATGTGGAGGCCACGCTGAAATTGGCCGAGGCGTTGGCATAAAAAACAACATGCAGCTTTGAAAATGCTGAACTTGCACAATGATGCGGACGCCTGGTGTTCCGTTTGTTTTTAAATCGAACCATGAGCACATCCTCCCCCTCGCACATTCTTGCCGTTGATCTTGGTTCCACGAATTTCAAGGTCGCGTTGTTTGATGCAAACGGAACGCGGATTTCCGAGGGCTCGCGTCCACTCTCGTATATTGTCCGCACCAACACCCGCGCAGAGTTGGAGCCGCTGGCGGTGACCGAGTGTTTCATGGGGTGCGTGCAGGATGCGTTGCAATCGGCGGGATTGACGCCATCAGCAATCCGGCGCGTTTCCTTTACGAGTCAGGCGCAGACGTGTTGCGTTTGTGACAAGGATGGAAAGCCGCGTGGATCGTTTATCAGCTGGACGGATACGCGGGCTGAAGAAGAGGCCGAGTTTTTGCAGGCCACGCTTGCGGCGGAATATCACGCTCAAACGGGCTGGCCTTTCATTTCGCCCTCGCATTCCGTTTCGATGGTGCTTTGGTGGAAGAAGCATCATGGTTTGCAGGCGGACGATAAAATTGTCCTGCTGCCTTCGTATATGGC
>JACTMZ010000030.1 GCA_014584375.1 Verrucomicrobiota bacterium
CTCTTCGCCCGCGTGAGGATTCAAGCCAGCCACGGCAATGCGCGGCGCGCGACCGATGCGGCGCCGAACGAAGGCGCCAAGAAGACGCCCGACTCGCACAATTTCATCCGCACGAAGAAGCGACGGCACATCGCGCAGCGGAACATGAATGGTCGTCAGCCCGACGGTCAGATCGCCGCCGGTGAGGCACATCGCAAAGTTTTTTACACCGGCGGCGGATGCAAAAAATTCCGTTTGTCCAGGAAATGGAAAACCGATTTCGCCCAAGGAGCCTTTGGCCACGGGGCCGGTGACCACTCCGGCAATGGTGCCGGATCGCAGCAACGCCGCCGCCTCCTCGAGGGCGTCCCATGCGGCGCGGGCCGACTCATGGGAGGGCCGCCCGGGAACATGACCCTCGGCATCACCGATCACGCGATAGTCGCATTCGTTCGGCAAGGAGGGATCGGCCAGACAGGCGCGAATGATTTCCGGTCCGACGCCGGACGGATCGCCGGTGGTGATGCCAAGAACAGGGCGGACGGACACGCTCAATAAATTTTCACAAAAGCCTTTTTGCGGAGGCCGTCGAGCCAGTGCTCCTGACGACGCACACGCTCTTCCTCGAAAAGTTTTTTACTGATTTCCTCGCGCAATTCGGAAAGGGGTTTTGTAGTGGCGGCCTTACGGGCTTCAACGCGCAAAATGTAAAAGCTGTCACCAATTTGAATCACATCGCTCAACTCACCCGGCTTCAGGGCGAAGGCGGCGTTGTTGAGCTGCTCGTTGAGCGTCTTGCGGTCAATCCATCCCCAGTCCCCGCCCAGCTCGCTCGTGCCGTCGTCGGAATACATTTGAGCCATACCGGCAAAATCCGCCCCCTCGGCAAGCTTCGCCCGAATTTCCCGCGCCATGGTGCGCTTGGCCTCGACAGGATTGTCCGAACTTTCATCACCCGGACGCAAAACAATCATGCTCAGACGAATCTCTTCCGGCGAAGAATACTGCGACACGTTTTTCCGATAGTACGCCTCAACTTTGTCCGGCGAGATGACAAAATCTGACTTTACGGCCCGCTGACGCATGGCCTGAACAATGATTTTTTCCCTCTCAACCTCCCGAAAACGGGTGAGACTGAATCCCTGGGCGCGCAGGGTGCGGACAAACGCCGAGCGGTCACCACCGAATTCCTGGCGAATAATGGTGTTGATGCGGTCATCAATCACGTATTCCGGAATTTGAAATCCCTGCGATTTGAACTCGTCAATAATGAGCTGCCTGTCCACGAGATCCTTGAGCGCGGCATCCTGCGACTCCTTCAACTTGGCGCGTGCCTCCTCGCTCTCCATGTTGTCGGCCAGCGCACGCTGACGAAACATGAGCATTTCGCGAATTTGCCCGTAGGTAATGACATTGGTGTTCACCACGGCAGCCACGCCGTCCACCATGCGCTCGCGCGGCGCGGGCTGGGCGCGCACGACGGAGGATGATGCGACGGCAAAAAGCGCGCAGACAACAAGAACGGTGCGGATGCGGAAAATCACAATTGCTGCAAGAGTGTAAGAATTTGGCGTAATTTCAAGACGGGATCGCGGGAATCCAACCGGGGGTGTCTGTGGCCGATCATTACAAAATCGCCATTGCGGCGCAGACGGAGAATGTCGCCGTCTGTTTCCACAAGGTCAATCCCGGCGCGCGCCGCACGAAGCCGCACCGCCGTCAGCTTGAGCAGATGCCGTGCCGCAGGAGGCAGACGCCCGTGGCGGTCGCGCCAATCGCTTTTGACGGAATCCAAATCCCGAATATCCGTTGCCTCCGCCAGCCGGCGATGCGCGGCGATGCGTTCACGCGAATCCGAAATGTAATCGGAGGGAATCCACGCAGGGAGCAGCCCGTCCGCCGCAATCGCTGGGTCGGTCGCCACAAAATCCAAATGCACCTGCGTTTCGGGTAGATCGGATGGACGGCCCTCCTTGATTTGGGTCACGGCGGATTTGAGCAGGCGGCAATACAGCTCGAATCCGACGGCAAGAATGTGGCCGCTTTGTTCGACACCGAGAATGTTGCCCGCGCCACGAATTTCCAGATCACGCATGGCCACGCGGAACCCCGCGCCGAGGCCCGAATACTGGCGTATGGCGGCGAGACGCTTGCGCGCGTCGCCGGTGCCCAGCAGTTCGCGCGGCAAAAGAAGGCAGGCCCAGGCCCTGCGATTGGAACGTCCAACACGCCCGCGCAACTGATAAAGATCGGCCAGCCCAAAGCGATCGGCGCGATCTATGATAATGGTGTTGGCATTGGGAATATCGAGTCCGCTTTCAATGATCGTTGTGCAAAGCAAAATGTCGGCCTCTCCCCGCACAAACGTCTCCATGACCTCCTCCAATTCGCCCTCCGGCATCTGCCCGTGCCCCACAACAACGCGGGCGGCGGGAACAAGCTCACGAAGACGCTTCTCCACGGCGCCGATGGATTTTACCCGGTTGTGCAGGAAAAAAATCTGTCCACCCCGGGCCATTTCACGGCGAATCGCGTCGCGAATCACACGTTCATCGTAGGCGCAGACGACTGTTTCGACGGGAATGCGGCTGGGCGGCGGAGTTTCAATGACGCTCATATCACGTGCGCCCAGCAGCGAAAGATAAAGCGTTCGGGGGATCGGCGTGGCGGAAAGGGTGAGGACATCCACACCGCGAAACGCCTCCTTGAAACGATCCTTGTGCAAAACGCCGAAACGCTGCTCCTCGTCCACAATGACCAGGCCAAGGCGCTTGAAGGCCACGTCATGACCGAGCAGGCGGTGCGTCCCAACCACGATGTCCACCGTGCCCGCGCGGAGACCGGCCAGGGTTTCCCGCTGCTGCGCCGGCGTGCGGAAACGGCTGAGCAGATCAATTGAAACCGGATAATCGGACATGCGCTCGCGCAGGGTTTGCCAATGCTGATGGGCGAGCACGGTGGTCGGGGCGAGAAAGGCAACCTGACGCCCCCCCATCACGGCCTTGAACGCTGCGCGAATGGCAACCTCGGTTTTTCCAAATCCCACATCGCCGCATATCAGGCGATCCATGGGACGCACGGATTCCATGTCGCGCTTGGTCTCGGCGATGGCGCGAATTTGATCACGGGTTTCCTTGAAGGCGAACGACCCCTCGAATTCCCCCTGCCATGCGTTGTCCGGCGGAAAAGCAAAGCCCGGCTGCGATTCACGCTCGGCCTGCAGACGCAAAAGCTTCGCCGCGTAGGAGAGCACGGATTTTTCCGTTCGGGCGCGGGCGCGTTGCCAGCGTCCGTCCCCCAATTCGCTCAACGCCGGATTTCGACGTCCGATGCCGACATAGCGCGAAATTTTCCAACCCTGGTCAAGGGGGGCGTAAAATTTCGATCCCCGGGCAAACTCCAGCACAAGAACCTCCCTCCCGTTTTCACTCCCCTCGAGAGTTTGCAAACCCTGGTAGCGCGCAATGCCAAGATCGAGATGAACGACCAAATCACCCTCGGTAAAATCGTCAAATCGCAAGCTTTGGCGCGCCGCCGCCGCCCTGGCGCGCCCCCAGCCGCCGCGACGCATTCGCAGTCCCGAGGCGCGTCCAAAAATCTCAGCATCGGTCAACACCGCCATCCGGGCATCGGGCATGGTGAAACCGCGAAGCAACGAGCCGATCCGCATCGGAGTTTCCGGCGGCAACTCCCCTCCGGCCAGTTCGCGCAGACGGGCCTCTTCGGCTTCGCTGGCGCAAACAATGAGCACCGCCCAGTCATCGTCAATCCACTCACGAATACGGCGGAAAAGATCCCGGCGGCGATGGTCAAGGAGCACAATGTCTCCAGCGGCAAAATCGCCCCCGGGATGCTCGTGAGCCGCGATGTCAAATGCGCCATCCCCCGCCAACACCGGCCCGGAATGAATTTGCACGGGCTCCGCCGAGGGCGCGTCTCCGACAAAAACAAAGACAGCATCCTTCCCGAAGTAATCCCGAACGGAGGAGTTCCCGTCCCCGCTTTCGCTGACGAGGCAAAACTCACATTCCTCAAGCGTCTCAACCGATCGTTGCGAATCCGGATCGTAGAAACGCAGGGAATCCAATGTGTCGCCAAAAAATTCCAACCGCACGGGCAACTCGGTCTGCCACGGAAAAACATCCAAAATTCCGCCGCGCACGGCAAATTGTCCGCGTTCGGCAGCGGAGGCGAGTCGGACAAATCCCGCTTTTTCCAAATCGGCGGCAAATTCCTCCGGCACCAACGCATCCCCGCGCGCCAGGCGTCGGATTCCCGCGTCGAGCCCGCCTCGCGACGGAGCCGGACAAGTCAGACCTTCGGACGTTACAACTGCGACAGGCGGCAGATTTTTATCCAGCTCGCGCAGGGCGGCGAGGCGCGCCGCCGCCAGATCGGAATCGGGCTCTCCGATGTTTTTCACCGACAATTCACCGGCGGGAATCAACAGGGCGCGCGGCTCCCAAAACGTAATGTCATGAAAAAATTCATCCTGCCGCCTTGCGTCGGGGCACACCACGCAAATGGGCCGTCCGGTTTCACGGGCAAGCCACGCGACAAGAAATGCCTGCGCCGGCCCGGCGACATTGCCGGCGACGGCCGCGCCGCCGCCTTGCAGGGCCTCCAGCCATTGACGTGCCGCCCGACACGCGTTGACCGCCTGCGAGAAACCCGACAAGGGCTCCTTAGCGCGAACGCCGGTTTTCACAGGGCAATCTTTTCGCACACGCCGAGATCGCGCAACTCCCGCCCGACCGGCCCTGGGCGAATTTTTCCAAAATACAGCGGCATAATCCCGAGGCGGCTGTTGGTGACAAACATCTCAGAGATTTCGCCCAGCCGTGTGGCGGAAAATTCAACTTCGCGAACCGGATGCCGCCGCATGACCCAGGAGCGAATCACGCCGGGGCGCACCGCGAGGGAGCTTGATGGCGTGCAAAGTTCTCCGCCGAGGACGAAAAACACATTGCCAAACGCGGCGGAAAGCAGACGGCCGCAGAAATCCTCCAGCAGCGCATGATCAAATCCCGCCACCCGAGCCAGACGCTGGGCTTCGCACGACGTCCAGTAATTGGCCGTTTTGCGTCCGCCGCCGAAGGGCACGACGGGTTCCGGATGCACACGGGCCGTCTGCGAGTCTGGATGCCCGCCGCTCACCCCCTCAAACAACGCCACCACGCGTGGCGCGATAGTCATATCAGTCGGCGAGCCGTCACCGGCGGTGATATAAATGCGAAGCACGCCCGTGTCATCAGGGCCGAATTCCGGCAGGGATAACGGAATACTTTTCCCCGGAAGCGACAACAGCACGGCGGCAGCTTCGGCCAGTGATGCGAGATGCTCGTCCACAAACAGCGGATTTCCGCCGCGCACCGCAATGGTTTCAAAAACGGCCATCCCGTAGCGAAAACCGCGATCCGTCACCGGCGGTGATGCGCCGAGGTTCCAGCGTCCGCCGTCAAGCAGCCAGACGCGCGAAGGGGATTTGTTTTCGGAGCGCACGGAATTTTACACGCCGCCGTAGCGCCGGTTGCGCCCGGCGTATTCCCGAATGGCGGCGAAAAGATCCTCCTTGGAAAACTCAGGCCAAAGTTTTCGCGTGACGACAATTTCGGTATAGCTCAATTGCCACAGCAGAAAATTGGAAATGCGCATTTCGCCCGAAGTGCGAATGAGAAGATCGGGATCGGGCCGCCCTGCCGTGTAAAGATGCGCGGCGACAACGTCCTCCGTGACGGCCTCCGGATCAAGTTCACCCGACTGCGCCTTGCGCGCCACGGCGCGAACGGCGTCGGTGATTTCGGTGCGCGCGCCGTAGCTGAGAGCCAACGTGAGATCCAGCGCTGTGTTGCCCGCCGAACGGGCAATGGCGTCATCAAGCCGTTTGCGCGTTTTCTCCGGCAAATCCTGCAAATGACCGATGGCCCGAAGACGAATGTTGCGCTCCGCAATTTCCGCCGTTCTCTCAGCCAAAAAACGATCCAGAAGTCCCATCAGGGATTTCACCTCGTCAGGCGGACGCTGCCAGTTTTCCTTGCTAAAGGCGTAAAGAGTCAAATGCCGCACCCCGGCCTCCAGACACCCGGCGGTACAGGAACGAACGGCTTCCGATCCACGCCGATGACCCTCAATGCGGGGCAGGCCGCGCTCGCGCGCCCAGCGTCCGTTGCCATCCATGATAACGGCAATATGACGCGGGATTTTGTCCGAAGAAACTCCCGCCGGATTGCTCACAGTCTGATCGTTTCGTCATGCCCGGCGCCGACGCTGACAATGCTTAGCCGGGCTCCGGTGAGATCGGCCAAGGCGCGGACATAGCGGCGGGCGGCGGGCGGAAGTTGCGAAAATTTCCGGGCTTTCGACGTGTCCTTCATCCATCCCGGGAATTCCTCATAAACCGGTTTGCAGCGCGCCCAATCGGCGGCGTCAGTCGGCGGATACGCCAGCTTTTTCCCATCAAGGCGATAAGCAGTGCAAACGCGAATGCGCGGAACATTGTCCAAGCCGTCCAAATTGGTGATGGCCAGCTCGTCAATCCCATTGAGCATCGCCGAATACCGCGTAATCACAGCGTCAAACCATCCGCAGCGACGGGCACGTCCGGTCGTGGCGCCAAATTCCCGCCCCATGGCGTGAAGCAGCCCGGTCACGGTCTTATCCTCGGTGGTGAACGGCCCCTCACCGACGCGCGTGGTGTAGGCTTTCATCACGCCAATCACGGTGTCCATGCGATGCGGCGGCACGCCCGATCCGGTGCAGGCACCGCCCGCCGTGGTGTTTGAACTGGTCACAAAAGGATAGGTGCCGTGATCCAAATCAAGAAAGGTTCCCTGCGCACCTTCAAAAAGAAGCCGCTTCCCGTCCGCCATCGCGTCATGCAGACGGACAACCGTGTTTGCGATGAACGGACGCAATGTCTCCGCCGCCGCGAGATATTCCCGCAGCGTCGGCTGAAGTGAAACAGGCTTGGCGCCGAGCGAGCGCAGCACGGCGTTGTTTTCCCGCAGGCGAAGCTTGAATTTTTTTTCAAAGGCGGACGCATCGAGCAGGTCGCCGACGCGCAGGCCGGTGCGGGCGGCCTTGTCTCCGTAGGCCGGGCCGATGCCGCGCTTCGTGGTGCCGATTTTGTCGCCGCCCTGCCGGGTCTCCCGCCGCTCGTCGAGGAGACGGTGCCAGGGCATCACCAGGTGGGCGCAATCACTAAGCAGCAAATTGCGGTTTACCTTGACGCCACGCTCACGCAAACCGCTGATTTCACGAACAAGGGCCAACGGATCAACGACCACACCGTTGCCGATCACGCAGGTTTTCCCGCGCCGGAGAATGCCGCTGGGAATGAGGTGCAGGACAAATTTTTCCCGCCCATGAACAATGGTGTGCCCGGCGTTGTTGCCGCCCTGACTGCGAACCACGACATCCGCCTCATCGGTCAAATAGTCTATGATTTTTCCCTTGCCTTCATCACCCCATTGGGCGCCGACGAGAATGGTGTTTGCCATGATTTTGGTGCCCGGGCACGGTGTGATTTCGGGCGCCTTGGGCAAAGAAACATCCTTCTCACAATTCACAACCGCCATCAAGCCTGCTTTCGCAAATTTATGCGCACACGCAGGCGCCTTCGTTTTCAGAAAAAGATTGAAGGAGCCGACGACGCCTTCAAGATGCGCGTTTTACCAATGCGTATCCGAGCTTTTCAAGGACTGGTTCCGCGCGCTGATCTTGCGGCGGAAATGGCATCGCCGCCGTATGACGTTCTCGACACCGCCGAAGCCCGGCGGATCATCGCCGAGCAGCCCCGCAGCTTTTTGCGCGCCGTACGCGCCGAAGCCACCCTCCCCGACGAAACGGATCCTTACGGCGCGGAAGTCTATGAACAGGCGCGCCGAAATTTCATTCAAATGCAATCCGACGGCGAACTGACACGGGAGGTGCGCCCGCAAATTTATCTCTACCGGCAAATCATGGGCGGACATTCCCAAACAGGCATCACGGCCGTGTGCCACGCGGAGGATTACGAAGCCGGGCTGATTAAAAAGCATGAAAAAACGCGTCCGGACAAGGAGGATGACCGGGTGCGCCTCAACACCGCGCTCTCCGCGCATATCGAGCCGGTGTTTCTCGCCTTTGATTCGACGCCGGAAATCAATGCGCTCATGGAGGAAACGGCGCGCTCCGCCCCGCACTTCGACTTTACTGCGCCGGATGGCGTGCAACACACGCTCTGGCGCATGGAATGCGCCGATGCGCTCATCGAAGCCTTTGCCGCCGTGCCGTGCGCATACATTGCCGACGGACACCACCGCTCCGCCGGCGCGGCACGCGTCGGGTTGGCGCGACGCAAGGCAAATCCCGCACACACAGGCGAGGAAGATTACAACTGGTTTCCCGCCGTGATGTTTCCGCAGGAACAACTGCAGATTCTTCCCTACAACCGTCTGATCACCGATCTCAACGGACTCTCTCCCGAGGAGTTTCTCGTACGTGTAAGCCATGCGTGCCGTCTGCTGCCGAAAGCGGAGCCATCGCCCGCGCGTCCCGGCTGTGTTTCCATGTACTTTGGCGGACATTGGCTCGGGCTGGAATTCGACGTGCCCGAGGAGGCGGATCCCGCCGCACGCCTGGACGCAAACCTGCTTCAGGACAAAATCCTCGGCCCCATCCTCGGCATTGACGATCCGCGCACGAGTCAAAGAATCCGATTTTCCGGCGGCATTCGCGGCACGGATTATCTGCGGCGCGAGGTGGACGCCCGGCGGGCGGCGGTGGCCTTTTCCATGCACCCGGTCACCATGCGGCAATTGATGGACATCGCCGACGCGGGACAAATCATGCCGCCAAAAAGCACGTGGTTTGAGCCCAAGCTGCGCTCGGGTCTGTTCATTCACACATTTTAGCGCACGAAGGCGTTGAAAATGTTTCGTCGCTGCAAGCCACAAATGCCCTTCGCCCGCAGCGGATGCTTGTGCTAGGTATTTCCCATTCCATGAAAACGTCGCGTTTCAGCATGCTTCGATTGATCGGCGCCCTTGCGGCGGTGATCTTTGCCGCCTGCGAAACCACGCCTTTGGTGCCGGCGGAAAAATTCATTGGCGACATGGTCGTGGTGATCAACTACGCGCAATTTTTTCGTCTGGGTCCGCAGCAGGCAGGCGGAGCCGACCGCAGTCTGCGCATCAATGATCGAGTGATGCTCCTGCGCAAGGAATTCGGCTACAGTCGCGTCCAACTAGAGGACAATCAGGTCGGCTACATGGCCAATGAGGACATTCGTCCCGCGCCGCCCGAACCGAAGGTGGAAAAGCCCCGGCGCAAAAAAGGCGGGAATTCCGGAGGCGACGGCGGCGGTTCGCAGCAGTACTATGAGGACATTCCGATCACCGATCCCAATTTGAACATTTTGCCGGAGGACATTCCCATGGAGCCGCTGCCCGAACTCGAGCCGGACGCCCCCGCGCATCGAATCACACCCCAGCTCTCCCCGGATTCCCCAACACCCTCCCCGACGCCCTCGCCGACGCCCCACTGACTCCGGTCAACCATCGTCGGCGATGAGGAATTTTCGCACCAATTCCCCATCCTTATCGAGCATCCGCATCCACTTTTCGCGATAATCGGGATCATACCGCTGATCCATCAAATCCAACATCGCCGCCCGATGCTCCACCAATTGGGCAATGGCGGGCCGCATTTCCTCATACGCATCCCGCAGGGTGCGCATGGCCGAAACCTCGCGATCCCACAGCCCGCCGAACGATCCCGCAAATTCCATGGCCAAATGAGGCTCATCACGCTCACTGGGATGAAAAATGTCCTCCGGCGGCAGGCGTTCACCCAGCAACCTTGCGGCAATATAAATATTGGCCAGCATTCCCTCCCGGTATTTTTTGCGCGCTCCCGGATCATCCCCTTCGAGCCCGAGGGAATACGCCCAGGCAAAGCTCAGCCAGGCATTGGGCATGTCCTTCGGATAATGCCGGGCGTAATGGCGAAAAAACGCCGCCGTCTCATCCTGTTCGCCGGAGAGCAAAAGAAACAGCGGTACGTAAAAACGGGCTCCCATGTGATCCCGTGCGTCACACGCCAACAGCCGCCGCCCCGCCTCCGCCGCCTCCGGAATGTTGCCGAGATGCCACTGGCAGAGCATGATCCCGAACAGCGCGCGCAGCAGCGGACGCGTTGAACGGTCGCTCCACCAATCCGTCCCCCGCCGCTCCATTAGCGACGCATCCGTCTCCGCGATTCGCGACACCAGCTCCAGGCTGCGCCGGTAGCGACCGGATTGAAATTCCATATCCGCCAGCTCAATCAGTGCCGCCGTATTGGCTGGATCCAAAGCCGCCGCCTTTTCCAGCGCCGACCGCCGCTTTCGCTGCGAGTGAAGGCGCGGCACATTGCGAACCAGCCCGGCGGAAATTTGGGCATTCGGACCGATTCGCGTCGGAGCCGGGCCCTCCGCCGCGCCCAGTTGCGAATGCAGCCGAGCCTCATGCGGAAGCGGTTTGGTGATTTTGACCTTCGTCTTCCAGTCGCGTCCGAAAATCTTCCAATCCTCCGCCACCCACTCCTTTGCACTCCACACCAGCAGTTCATCCGGAACCCCGAGATCGTCAAAAATATGCGACACCCATTCCTCGACCTGAATCTGATCCAGCTCGGGGCAAATTTCCGGCGGAGCCAACGGTTCAAATTCCGGCCCGACCAGCAGCAAAATGGTCGGCAGAAAAAAGTCATTCTCCACCGGGAGCGGCTCATCCACATCCACCCAGCACAATGTCCAGACGGTCGGTTCGCTTTTAATGGGTTGAATCATGCAGCGGCCTTCCCCCGCGTCGTTTCGCCCCAATCCACATCCACCCGCCGCCGACCTCCCATCCGATCATGATAAAACACATGCCCGCAGGCGCGTCCGTACTCATGAACCATTCGCGTCACCTTCACATCGAAACAGCAGTACCGCGCCACATCGAGACGGCGCCCCTCCCGCCACCACTTGATGGCGTCAAGCCCGTCGGCCGTCTTCCCGCAGCCCAGCGTCGCCTGCGCCACCGCGTCCAATCCGATGCGATGCCCGATGATTTTTTCCAGCTCAACCATCAAATCCAACGTCGGCACGCTGTGTGCCAAATCCATGACGGTGTACCCCATGAGCACTTCATAATCGAAATTGAGCACATTGTAGCCAACCACAAGATCGGCGCATCGCAACTGCTCCACCAATTCATGAACACGCTCCTCGCCATAGACAAAATAACGATCGCGCCCGGAACTGTAAGTCGCCCCCACCGTCATCCCCATCGCCGCCTTTTTATCCCAGCCGCCCACATCATTCGCCGTCCGCTGCGTCTCCAAATCAAAATAAACAATGTCCATCACGTCCCGCATTTTAGTCCCCCAATGTCCGCACGGCAATCGCCGCTTGAGCCCAAACGCCGATTGGGCTTAATTTAACCCCTTCCGCGCGCCCGTAGCTCAACCGGATAGAGTGTCGGCCTCCGAAGCCGAAGGTTGTGGGTTCGACTCCCGCCGGGCGCAGTTTCCCCACAAAACTCGATGAAAACGGCGGACGTCCGCCCGGCCTCAAGGCTCATCCAGCGCCTTGCTGTGATGACCGCGAACAAAAGCGTATAGAGCGAACAGACAGGGCAGCGCCACCAGGGACAAGGCGCCGCCGATGAGATACAAATCCGGCCTGTCCGTCAGCGCAAAATGAATGATGCACCCCATCAGGCCAAAAAAACCCAGCGCGCCAAACAAGTACACCGCCGGCATCACCGAGTTGCGAAATGTATCCCGCTCCTTGCGGCGGGCGACGCGTTTGGATCGCTTGCCAAAACGACCGCGACGCGAAAACCACGAAAACATGGCGGTGGAACCTAGCCAAACACACCCAACCTGTCCAGAACACCCACCGTTTTTCATCAACTCCGCAACTTCCAACCGCAGGCGGGCGATTTCGCCCTTGACGATGTATCGCATAACGACATATGCTGATCGGTTCATAGAAAAAACATGGAAACGAACAACTACGCGCAACCTGAAAGTTTGGTGGAGACCGCCTGGCTGGCGGAACATTTGGATGATCCGAACATCCGCATTGTCGAGAGCAACGAGGAACTGGATGTTTATGGCACGGGACACATTCGCAACGCCGTGCATATTGATTGGACGACTGACCTCAATGATCCAGTGCGGCGGGATTACATTTCGCCGGAGCAATTTGCCAAACTGGCGGAAAAAAACGGCATTACGCCGGACACGACGGTGATTTTTTACGGAGACAAGGCGAACTGGTGGGCCGCCTACGCGCTGTGGGTTTTCCGCCTTTTCGGGCACGACAAGGTCCGTCTGCTCAACGGCGGACGCGCGAAATGGCTGGCGGAAAAGCGGGAGCTGACAAAAGACGTTCCGACCGTGGCGAAAACCTCATACCCGGTTCCGCCGAAGCGCAAGGATGCGGAAATTCGGGCGTTCCGCGAGGACGCGCTGAAACAAAGCGAGGCAAAACTGCCGCTGGTGGACGTGCGTTCCCCGGGCGAATTCAGCGGCGAAGTGACCCACATGGCGGACTATCCGCAGGAAGGCGTTTTGCGCGGCGGACACATTCCCGGAGCGAAAAGCGTTCCGTGGAAAAAAGCCGTCAATGACGACGGCACCTTCAAAACCGCAGCGGAACTGCGGGAGCTTTATTTGAAAGATGCGGGATTGAAACCCGACGAAAAAACCGTAGTGTATTGCCGAATCGGCGAGCGCTCCAGCCACACATGGTTTGTGCTCACCTATCTTCTCGGACTTTCAAACGTGAAAAATTACGACGGATCATGGACGGAATGGGGCAACTCCGTAGGGGTTCCGATCGAAGTGGGCGCATGACCGCACTCCGTCACTTCGGTCTGGATCATCATGTGGGGCGAACGCCGTTGATTCGCCTTCGCGCCCTTTCCGAGCGAACGGGATGCGAGATTCTTGCGAAGGCGGAGTTCATGAATCCCGGCGGCTCCGTGAAGGATCGCGCGGCCTTGGGGATCATTACGGACGCCGAGAAATCCGGCGCGCTCCAGCCCGGCGGGACCATCGTGGAGGGAACGGCGGGAAACACGGGCATCGGGCTGACGGTCATCGGCGCAGCCAGGGGATATCGCTCGGTCATCGTGATGCCGGAAACCCAATCGGCGGAAAAAATTCAACTCCTGCGGACCCTGGGGGCGGACGTTCGCACCGTTCCGGAAAAGCCGTATTCGAATCCGGAGAACTACAATCACATCGCACGGCGGCTGGCCGAGGAAAACGGATGGTTTTGGGCGAATCAATTTGACAACCAAGCCAACCGTCGCGCGCATTATCAGACCACGGGGCCGGAGATTTGGGAGCAAACGGCGGGCAAGGCGACCGCTTTTGTCTCCGCCGTCGGCACGGGCGGAACGCTGGCTGGAACAGCTTTGTTTCTTCAGGAAAAAAATCCGCAAATTTCCATCGTGTGCGCCGATCCCTACGGCGCGGCCATGTGGTCATGGTTCACCCACGGCAACACGGAAACCAACGACGGCGATTCGGTTGCCGAAGGCATCGGTCAAGGGCGCGTCACAAAAAATCTCGAAGGACTACAGGTCAACCAAGCCTGGCGCATTCCCGATCAGGAGGCACTCACGCTGATTTATCATCTGCTGCGCGACGAGGGTCTGTTCCTCGGTTTGTCATCCGGCATCAACATCGCCGGCGCCGTCCGAACCGCGCGCGCGGGCGGGCCGGGCCAAACCATCGTCACCATTCTGTGCGACTCCGGCGCCAAATACCAATCGCGCCTCTTCAATCACGAATGGCTGGCCGCACAGGGGCTGGACGAAAACCTGCCGCTGGATTCGGTTTTTCAAGGTTGAGGCCAAAATTGGCGCTCAATGCGCCGTCATAAAAGCACGGACGCGCCCGGCGCTCTTGTCATTCGGGCAAAACGGACGGAACATCGGCGGAATTTTTCGCCGCATTTTTCGCATGAAACTCATTTCCTGGAACGTCAACGGCGTTCGCTCGATTCTCAACAAAGGACTCCTCGATTTTTGGAAATCCGCCAAACCCGACATTCTCTGCCTGCAGGAAACCAAGGCACGTCCGGAACAGATTGAAGGCGCGCCCTGGCCCGGCGGATTTGACGCGCATTGGAACAGCGCCGAAAAACCCGGCTATGCCGGCACCGCCACATTTTCCAAAATCAAACCCGTCGGCGTCGCGAGTGGCCTGGGCGAGGACGAACACGATCGCGAAGGACGCATCCTGATCCACGAATACCCCGATTTTTTTCTCGTCAATACCTACACGCCCAACTCGCAGCGCGCCCTGACGCGTCTTGCCTACCGCACCAATTCCTGGGAGCCCGCCTTTCGCGCCTTTCTCAAAAAGCTCGAAAAAAAGAAGCCACTTGTCGTTTGTGGCGATCTCAATGTCGCGCACACCGAGGACGATCTCGCCAACCCGAAAGCCAACCGCCGCAATGCCGGATTCACCGACGAGGAGCGCGGGCAGTTTCAAGCCCTCCTCGACGCCGGTTTCACCGACACCTTCCGCCTCTTCACCCAGGGCAATGGGCATTACACGTGGTGGAGCTACATGAACAATTCCCGTCCGCGCAACATTGGGTGGCGCATTGACTACTTCCTTGTTTCCAACGCCCTCGTACCACGCGTCAAATCCGCCCGCATCCTCCCGCAAATCCAGGGCTCCGACCACTGCCCCGTCGAATTGGTGCTGCGCTGACATGACGCCGGTCTGAGGCAGCTGCGTTTTATGCGTTTGCCCTGCACGGGGCGGCGACGGCATTCTGTTCACACGAACATGAATTCCACCATCACACCCGGGGAACTGACGGCGTTTTTGAAGGCGCGTCATGACGATCCGTTTCACACCCTCGGCATGCGTCGCGCGGGAAACCGCCTCGTGACGCGCGTCTTCAGACCCGGCGTTGACTCGGTGAAAATCGCCGACCTCAACAACCCCGATCGCGCTTTTGACGCCGTCATGATTCATCCGGACGGCTTTTTCGAAGCGGTGCTTCCGGAAGGGACCGGCGAATTTGACTACGTCCTGCGCCTGACATCCGGCACCAACAAATGGGAGGAGCGCGACCCGTATTCCTTCGGACGCATCCTCGGCGACACCGATCTGCATCTCCACGCCGAGGGAAACCACTGGGATCTTTACAGAAAATTCGGAGCACATCCAATCCGCCTCAACGGCACGGACGGCGTCTCCTTTTGCGTCTGGGCACCCAATGCACTGCGCGTCAGCGTCGTCGGCGATTTCAACAACTGGGATGGACGGGTTCACGCCATGCGCAAGCTGCTCAACAGCGGCGTTTGGGAAATTTTCATCCCGGGAATCGCGGAGGGAACGCATTACAAATTTGAAATCAAGGGGCCGGACGGAAACATCTTTCTCAAAAGCGATCCGTTCGCCTTTTTCGGTCAGCACGGACTGGAAACCGCCTCGATTGTCTGGGATTTGGACCGCTTCCAATGGTCCGATGCCGACTGGATGAGCCGCCGTGCGACGCAGGCATGGCACAAAAAGCCGGTGAGCATTTACGACCGAACATCCGTTTGACGGATCATGGGGCTATCAGGTCACCGGTTATTACGCGCCCACAAGCCGGTTCGGCAATCCGGATGAATTTCGTCATTTCGTGGACAACTGCCACAAGGCGGGAATCGGCGTCATTCTCGATTGGGTGCCCGCGCATTTTCCGAAGGATGCGCACGGACTGGGACTCTTCGACGGAACGCATCTCTACGAGCACGCCGATCCGCGTCAGGGCGAACATCGCGACTGGGGAACGTATATTTTCAACTACGGACGCAACGAGGTGCGAAATTTTCTCATCGCCAACGCCCTGTTTTGGTTCGACCTCTATCATATTGACGGCCTGCGCGTGGACGCCGTGGCCTCCATGCTCTACCTCGATTACTCGCGGGAACCCGGGCAATGGATTCCCAATTGCTTCGGCGGACGCGAAAACCTGGAAGCCATCGCCTTTCTCAAACGTTTCAATGAAATCAGCTATGAGCGTTTCCCGGGTATTATGACCATTGCTGAGGAATCCACGGCATGGCCGGGCGTGTCGCGGCCCGTGTATCTCGGTGGTTTGGGATTCGGTTTCAAATGGAACATGGGATGGATGCACGATTTTCTCGGCTACATGAGCCTGGATCCCATTTACCGAAGCCACCACCAGGGCAGCATCACCTTTTCACTGCTCTACGCATTCCATGAACATTTCATCCTCGTCCTCAGCCACGACGAAGTCGTCCACGGCAAAAGGGCGCTGCTTGACAAAATGCCCGGCGACACATGGCAAAAGTTTGCCAACCTGCGGATGTTTTACGCCCTCATGTGGGCGCATCCCGGCAAAAAGCTGCTTTTTCAAGGCGGAGAATTCGGCCAGTGGGGCGAATGGCGTCACAACCAAAGTCTTGACTGGCACCTGACGCAAACCCCGCTCCACGCCGGCCTGCGCCGCCTGGTCCAACACCTCAACCACCTCTACAAAACATATCCCGCATTTTACGAGCTGGATGACACGCACGAAGGATTCGAGTGGATTGATTTCCACGACTCCAACAACAGCGTCGTGGCTTTCCTGCGCAAATCCGCCGACGGGCAAACCATTGTTTTCGTGATGAACGCAACTCCTGTCGTTCGCGGGGGCTACCGCATTGGAGTCCCCCGGGCGGGCTATTATCGGGAAATCCTCAACACCGATGCCGATGTCTATGGCGGCGGCAACATCGGAAATTACGGCGGCATCCCCTCAGACGCCATCCCCTGGCAGGGACGCGGACACTCCATCCAAATCGAACTGCCCCCGCTGGGATTCGTCGGCTTCCTTCTCGAAGAGACAATGAAAAAAATCGGGCGGTGAAATTTTTTCATTGTATTTCATACATATTATGCTAAGGATTCTCGCTACATGAAATCCATCAAACGTTCCCTACGTGGGTTCACCCTTATTGAACTCCTCGTCGTCATTTCCATCATCGCCATTCTCGCCTCCCTGGCCATTCCGGCGGTTACAAGCGCCCTGGTGCGTGGTCAAATGACCCAAACCCTCAACAACGCCCGCCAGCTGCACCTGGCGACGCAAACCATGTCCATGGACACGACGACTGCTGGAGACGGCGTTTCCTGGACGTTTTCCTCCACCAATCCGGGAACGGCCTTGACGGTGCAAGGATTCAGCCAGGCACTGATTGATGGCAGATATTTGACGGCGCCTGATTTGAGAAAAATTTTCTCGGCTCCGCAGGTGACGCCTGCCGGAACCAACTTCACGGCAACCACCATTGCCTTTAAAATAGTTGCAACGGCGGAAAACAGTCCGTCGGATCAGCCGTTTGTCTTCACAAAGAATCTGACCATGGGCCAGCCGCTCGCGAGCTCCAACCTGCCCTACGGTGACAAAGGATTCATCCTGTTCCGCAAGGGCGGAGACGGCGGTATCTTCACCCGCCCGCAGGATGCCACAAACACGAATATCATCGGCACCAACAACTCGCTGACCGAACTGCCCTAAGGTTCCTTTTCAGCATATTTTTAAACCGGCGACCGCATTCATGATGCGGTCGCTTGTTTTTTGGTAGGCATCGCGTCCGCCGGCTTCGCCGGATTCAAAATATAGCGCCTTGCCGACCACAACCGTAATGGGAATGCGGCGCGGAGTTTTTCGATCCCTGGGAAAGGCATCAAATGAACCGAAAATCCTCATCGGCACAACCGGTGCGCCGGTTTTGGCGACTATCATGCCGACACCGGGCTGGGCGGGCTGAAGCCGTCCGTCTCTGGAACGCGTTCCCTCGGGAAATAT
>JACTMZ010000163.1 GCA_014584375.1 Verrucomicrobiota bacterium
AATCGCCGCCTGGCAAAAATTGCATGGAAACCTTCCGCCGACGCCGATTTTTATATCATTCGCTACGGCGTCAGGCCCGATCGGCTGACGCAGAACCAGCAGATTTACGGCGGTTGCAGCGCAACAATTGCAGGGCTCAACACCGACGCTGAATATTATGTCACGGTGGACGCGGTGAACGACAGCGGCATCACGCGGGGGAGCCTGACGCAACGGTTTTTTCCGGCATCCACGCCGTGACAGCTCCTGCATTTCCGGCTTAACGTTAAACACCATGCCGCCCGACAAACTCACGCCCATGATGCGCCAATACTTGGACATCCGGCGCGATCTTCCTCCGAACACCCTGCTGCTTTTTCGCCTTGGCGACTTTTATGAAATGTTTTTCGACGACGCCCGCGAGGCCTCGGGATTGCTAAATGTCGCACTGACAAAACGCGGCGACACGCCGATGTGCGGGGTTCCCTATCACAGTGCCCGCACCTATGTGGCCAAACTGGTCGAAGCGGGTAAACGCGTGGCCATTTGCGATCAAGTCGGCGAAGTCACTCCCGGTAAACTCGTGCGCCGCGAAATTTCCCACATTCTCAGCGCCGGAACGCTTGACGACTTCGGACTCGAGGACAACCGACACAACTACCTTGCCGCCGTCAATCCCGGCAAATCCTCCACCGGCCTCGCCTGGATGGATCTCAGCACCGGCGAATTTCATCTTGCGGAGATTGACACCCCCGCTCTCCTGACCGATCAGCTTTCCCGCCTCCGTCCCGGCGAACTTCTCGTTCCGGGGAACGGGGAAACCATTCCCGGGCTCCCGCTGACCGGCACACCTCACGACGCCTTTGCCTTTGATGCGATCGAAGCTGCGAACCTCCTCAAGGATCACTTTCGAGTTCAATCACTCGACGGCTTCGGCTGCGCCGGATTGACGGTGGGCGTCGGAGCGGCTGGAGCCCTGCTTCATTACGTCACCCGCTGCCTGCGTCGCGACGCCGCGCACCTTGCGCCGCCCAAGCCGTGGCACGCCGAAGAATTCGTGCAGCTTGATGCAGTCACCCAAGCCAATCTCGAACTCGTCGAGTCCCGCAATCCAGAGGGAACCAGCCTGCGGGATGCGGTGGACCGTTCGCTCACACCCATGGGAGCACGCCTGCTGCACGAATGGATTCTGCATCCGCTGCGCAATCTCGCAGCCATCCTTCGCCGACAGGACGCCATCGCCGCCTTTCATGACACGCCGCCCCTCCTGACGTCCGTGCGCGACATCCTGCGGGAAATGCGCGACATGGAGCGCGCCTCCTCCCGATTAAGCCTCGCCTCGGGAAATGCACGCGACCTCGCGGCGCTCCGGACTTCGCTTGCGCTCCTGCCTGCTTTGAAAACAGCCCTGACTACGGACAAAAATTCCCCCCTCACCGATTTCGGGGAAAATTTGCGCACCTTCGAGTCACTGGTTTCCCTGCTCGAATCCGCCATTGTCGAGGAACCACCGCCAACCACCCGCGACGGCGGCATGATCCGCGAGGGATTTCACGACGGACTTGACGAACTTCGTCGTGCTGGAACTGAAGGACGCCGTTGGATCGCCGAAATGCAGGAGCGTGAAGCCACACGCACCGGAATCAAATCGCTCAAAATTCGCTACAATTCCGTCTTCGGCTATTACATTGAAGTCACCAAAAGCAATCTCGCTTCAGTGCCGGACGATTACATCCGCAAACAAACAACCGCCGGAGCCGAACGTTTCATCACTCCCGAACTCAAGGAAATGGAAGGCCGCATCCTCGGTGGCGAAGAACGGGCCCGCGCCCTCGAAAGCGAAATTTTTTCACAACTCCGAACATCCGTCCTGGAGGAACTCCCCGCCCTGCAACACGCCGCCCGCATCACGGCGGAAATTGACGCCCTCTCCGGCCTCGCGGAAACCGCACGGACCTTTCGCTATACACGACCGAAGCTGACCGACGGCGCGACAATCAAAATCAACGACGGACGTCACCCCGTTCTGGATCAAACCATGCCTGCGGGACGCTTTGTTCCGAACGACACGGAACTCGATGGCGACAAGCACCGGCTCGTCATTCTTACCGGTCCGAACATGGCGGGAAAAAGCACCTACATTCGGCAGACGGCCCTCCTGGTGCTCCTCGCCCACACGGGCAGTTTCATTCCCGCCGACAGCGCCGAAATCGGACTTGTGGATCGCATTTTCACCCGCGTCGGAGCCAGCGACGATCTGACACGGGGACAATCCACCTTCATGGTCGAAATGAATGAGACGGCCAACATCCTCAACAACGCGACGGTGCAAAGCCTCGTCATTCTCGATGAAATCGGGCGCGGCACCTCGACTTTTGACGGCCTCTCCATCGCCTGGAGTGTGGCGGAGCACCTTCACGACACAATTGGCTGCCGCACCCTTTTTGCCACGCATTACCACGAGCTGACCGACCTGGCGCGCACACGCCCAGGCGTCGTCAACTGCAATGTCGCCGTCCGCGAGTGGAACGACGATGTGATTTTCCTGCGAAAAATTGTCAACGGCCCCGCCGATCAAAGCTACGGAATTCAAGTGGCCCGCTTGGCCGGACTGCCAGCCCCCATTCTCAAGCGCGCCCGCGAAATTCTATCCAACCTCGAACAATCGGAACTCAATGCGGAAGGCAAACCCGCCTTCGCAGAGAAACGGAAGCGCCCCCACAAACTCCGCGCCTTCGCCTCACAACTGGATCTTTTTGAAGACGCCGAAACCGCCGACGATTGACAGGCGAACGCAGGCTGGGAGAATAAGATTATGCAAAATCTGCAATTCACGAAAATGAACGGCGCCGGAAATGACTTTGTCATGCTGGACAATCGCGACGGCGCCATCCTCCTTGATGGAGCGCAAATTTCCAAACTGTGCGACCGGCATCGGGGGATCGGAGCCGACGGACTCCTTCTCGTTGAAAAGCCCGAAGGAGCCGCCGACTGGCGCATGCGCTACTACAACGCCGACGGTGCGGAGGCGGAAATGTGCGGCAATGGCGCGCGCTGCTTCGCCCGCTTTGTCAATAAAATCGCACCCGTCAAAAACAATGCAGTCAGTTTTGAAACTCCCGCCGGACTCATCACCGCCACACTCCAAGGCGATCAGGTTTCCCTCGGCATGAGCGAACCCGGACCGCTCTCGGAAGGCGTGGAACTGGAGGCTTCCGGGCAAAAACTCACCGTCTATTCGATCAACACCGGTGTTCCCCACGCCATCGTTCTCGTGGACAACCTCGAAGGCACGGATGTAACCCGGCTTGGTTCCGCCCTGCGTCTGCACCACCATTTCCAGCCGCGAGGCACAAACGTCAATTTCGTCCACCAGCCCGGACCGCAGGATCTCGCCATCCGCACCTACGAACGCGGCGTCGAAGGGGAAACCCTCGCCTGCGGCACCGGCGTCGTCGCCTCCGCCCTGGCCATCGCCGCCCTCACTGGTGCAGAATCACCCGTTCGCGTCCGCGTGAAAGGCGGAGACACCCTTTCCGTCAGCTTTCAGCGCAAAGCGAATCATTTCACACAGGTCACTCTCACGGGGCCTGCCGATTTTGTCTTTGAAGGCACGATCGCCATCTAGTTCACTCCTCTCATGTTTGAAGGCACCAGCACCGCACTCGCCACGCCCTTTCGCGACGGACGAATTGATCACGACGGATTCCGCAGGCTCATCGAAGCCCAAATCGCAGGCGGCGTGGACAGCGTCGTTCCCGTCGGCACCACCGGGGAATCGCCGACTCTTTCCCATGACGAGCACCGCGATGTCATCAAATCCGCAATAGAAATCTCATCCGGACGCATCAAGGTCATTGCCGGCACGGGATCGAATGCCACGGATGAAGCCATCGCCCTCACGCAGGATGCGGAAAAAGCCGGAGCCGATGCCGCTCTCATCGTCGCTCCCTACTACAACAAGCCCTCTCCCGAAGGGCTCTACCGCCACTACCGCGCCATCGCGGAGGCGACGAAACTGCCGATCATTCTTTACAGCATTCCCGGACGGTGTGGCATCGAGATCGGCATTCCCGTTGTGGCGCGCCTCGCAGCGGATTGTCCGAACATCACGGCAATCAAGGAAGCCGGCGGCAGCGTGGAGCGCGTGAGCCAGCTTCGCCAAACTTTGCCGGACAACTTTGAAATCCTCTCCGGCGACGACTCGCTCACCCTGCCCTTCATGTCCGTGGGCGCCGTCGGAGTCATCAGCGTCGCCTCCAACGTCGCTCCCGCGCAGGTCAGTCAACTCGTCCGCGCCGCCCGGGAAGGACAATCAGCCCGCGCCGAAGAACTGCATCGCCGCCTCTACCCGCTGTTTAAAAATCTTTTTATCGAAAGCAATCCCGCACCCGTAAAATACGCGCTCTCCCTTATCATGAAGCTGTCGCCCGAATTGCGCCTGCCGCTCGTGGAAATGTCTGACGAAAATTGCAAAATCGTCCGAAACACCCTGGCCGACCTCAATCTCCTGCCATGACTGCCCCTCTCCGCCTCTGCATTCACGGCTCCAAAGGCCGCATGGGCCAGGCTCTCATCCGCTGCGCAGCGGAAGATCCCTCCCTGCAAGTCACCGTCGAAACAGACGCTGGAGACGACTTCGAAGCCGCCCTCGGTTCCTGCGACGCGGTCATTGATTTTTCCGCCACGCACATCACCGCATCCGTCGCCAAAGCCTGTGCGGACGCCGGGAAAACACTCGTCATCGGCACGACGGGACACGAGCTTCCCGAGCGCGAGCTGATCAGCCGGGCTGCTGAAAAAATCCCGCTCGTTTTTTCCCCGAATTACAGCGTTGGCGTGAACACCCTTTTCTGGCTCACCCGCCGGGCGGCGGAAATTCTCGGTCCCGACTTTGATCTCGAAGTCGTCGAAATGCACCATCGTCTGAAAAAAGACGCGCCATCCGGAACCGCCCGCCACCTTGCGGAAATTCTCGCCGAAGTCCGAAAGCTGGACTATGTCGAAGCCGCCCGTCACGGGCGCGCCGGCATCGTCGGCGAACGCACGGAAAATGAAATCGGTGTCCACGCCCTGCGCGGCGGGGATGTCGTCGGCGATCACACGGTTATTTTCGCCGCCCTCGGCGAACGTTTGGAGCTCACCCACAAAGCCTCCAGCCGCGACACCTTTGCACGCGGTGCCCTCCGCGCCGCCAAATGGGCCGCCACCCGCCCACCCGGCCTCTACGACATGCAGGACGTGCTGGGCCTCAAGGCGGAAAGCTGACATTTCACGCGACACCGAAGAATCACCTTTTCTTCCCAAGATCAATCTGCCGGGCGCATTTTTTCTGGGCGATTCCTCCAAACCAAAGCGGAGCATTTCCCCTCCATGACATGGAGGCTCTCGACGGCTCTTAAAGATTTCCGTCAAAAAGTTGCACGGCGGCCTCTGCTGCTTTTTGCCACAAGGGGCGGCGGGCCCATTCGGATGGCACGATTTTTCGCGCTCCGTGCAAATCATGCTCGAACATCTCGCGCATGGCCGCACCCGTCACAACATCGGCCACCAGCAAATTTAATTCATAATTCCGGGTCATGGACAGCGGATCCAGATTGCTCGAACCGACGAGGGTGATTTCGCCATCGGCCACCGCCGTCTTGGCATGCACCATCATGCCCCGCCATTCATAAATGGAAGCTCCGGCCTGCATCAGCCGCGCATAGAGGCGACGAGCGGAAGCGGCGGCCATCGGGTGATTGTTATTGCCGGGCAAAAGAAATCGAACTTCGATTCCGCGCTGTGCGGCTGCTTCAAACGCCGCGACCACAGGCTCGGGCGTCACAAGATAGGCATCGGTGATTTCCAGGCTGCGCCGCGCATGTTTGGCCATCCAAATGTAAACACCCGCCACATGGTGCGCCCCTGGTTGATCCGCCGCAACAAACCCGCAGGGGGCATGTCCCGTGACGGGCTCCTCCGGAATTGCCAAAGGCACCTCGCCACCCGGCGCGCGATTCCACATGGCATCAAAGGCCGCCGCCACATCGCCAACCAGCGGACCTCGCACCATCATGGCCGTATCCCGCCAATTGCGCCCCCCGTCATCACGCGGAGACCAGTTGTCGCTGATGCAAAGTCCGCCCACCACGGCGATTTCCCCGTCCACCACCATGGTCTTGCGATGATCGCGATGACGCAGGCGCACCCACGTGCGCGGATTCCACGGCGAAACCGGACGAAATGGCCGCGCCGTCACGCCTTCCGCCGCAAGAGTCCGGGCAATCGAGCCGCCCTTGACCATCATTGTTCCCACCGGATCATACAAAACACGTACCTCAACTCCCCGCCGCGCCGCCGCCCCCAAGGCGCGTGCAAAACGCCGCCCGGTTGCGTCGCCGGCAAAAATAAAATTCTCAAAACGAACGGAAACACGTGCTCCATGAATGGCGTCAATCATCGCCGGGAATGCCGCCTTTCCATCCCGCAAAAGGCGGGCTTCCTCAATCGGTCGCGCCGGCATGGAGGCGTGACGCGAAAGTTCCGCGATCCTCGCGGGATGCAGCAATGAATCTATCGGCAGGTCGGACATCGAAGAGGAGAATAGACGGGAAAATCTGTTTGTAGAGCCCGGCGTTTGTCCAGACATCCGTGACGAAAAAATTCAAGACGCGCACTTCCCATCATTTAAAAATCCGACTAAAATGCCCTCCGTCGCTCACACATTTTCGCCCAGTGCTCGTGCGGCCCTATGTTCTCAATCAAGAAACTCTTCGGGAAAGACGAAAAATTTTACGATTTGCTGGAGGCCAGTGCGGAGGAAACTCTCACCAGCACCAAGCTTCTTTCCAGCTATCTCCAAACCTGCCGCTCCACGAATTCCTCTTCGCACCACGATGAAATCGTGGAGACGCGCCGCAAGGACAAGGGCATCAACCGCCAAATCAACGAAGAGCTGTGCAAGACATTCATCACTCCGATCGAACGCGAGGACATTGACGCCCTGGCTCACGCGCTCTACCGCATCCCCAAAATGGTCGAAAAGCTCGTGCAACGCCTTTCCATTTACCCCGGACGCCTGCCGGTCGCCGGATTTCAAGGTCAGGCAGCGCTCCTTGAAAATGCAAGCACGACCGTTGTTTCCATGGTGAAACAACTGCGCAAGGGCGCGCGCCTCAGCTTTATCCGCGAGGAAAACGAACGTCTTCAGCAGATTGAGGGCGAGGCGGACAAGTTGATGCTCGATCTGCTGCGCGATCTCTACGAAGGCCCCTATGACGCCAAGGAAACCATGATTTTGCAGGAGCTGTTTGAGCTGGCGGAAAAAGCGGTGGATCGCTGCCGTGACGCCGGCTCCATCGTGTTTCAAATCACCCTCAAATATTCCTGAGCAAACCATGCGGCTTCACCGGAGGCAATTTCGCGCCCATCGAACACGCCGTCCGTCGGAACAAATCCGCCGATTTTCATGACCCTGTTTCTCATCGTTCTGCTGGCCGCCATAGTATTTGAATACATCAACGGTTTTCATGATGCGGCCAACGCCATCGCCACGGTTATTTCGACCAAGGTGCTCACGCCGCGCAAGGCGATCCTCATGGCGGCGTGTTTCAATCTCATCGGCGCGCTCATGGGCACGGCGGTGGCGACCACCATCGGGCGGGGCTTGGTGGACGCCAATGCCATCAACATGGTCACCGTGCTCGGTGCCCTCGTCTCCGCCATCTTCTGGGGGCTTTTCACCTGGTGGCTCGGACTGCCATCCTCCTCCAGCCACGCCCTCGTGGGCGGACTTTGCGGCGCAGCCGTCGCCACAGCCGGCGGTAATCTGGGCGTTTTGCACTGGGTGGAAACCATCAATGGCAAAACATCCGGCCTTTTGCCGAAAATCATTTTTCCCATGTTCGCCTCGCCGCTCCTCGGATTCGTCTGCGCCGCCGCGCTCATGCTTTTGCTCTACATCCTCCTCAAACGCTGCACGCCCTATTTTGTGAACAAGTATTTCGGGAAACTGCAAATTCTCAGCGCTGGATGGATGGGGTTTTCGCATGGTTCCAATGATGCCCAGAAAACCATGGGAATCATTGCCCTGGCGCTTTTCACCGGAACGAATTCCGGAGCCTTTGAAGGTCTTCCGCAATGGGCGAATTTCCTGCACACACCCGAATTTACGGTTCCCCGCTGGGTCATGATTTTCTGCGCGCTGATCATGGCCGCTGGAACGGCGGGCGGCGGCCTGCGAATCATTAAAACCATGGGGCACAAAATGGTGAAACTTCAGCCGGTTCACGGCTTCGCCGCCGAAACAACCTCCGCCGCCATCATCGGCATCGCCTCGCACATTGGCATCCCCCTTTCCACCACCCACGTCATCTCCGCATCCATCATGGGCGTTGGTGCCACCAAACGACTCAGCGCCGTCAAATGGGGAATTGTTTCACGCATTATCTGGGCCTGGGTGCTCACCCTTCCCATCACCGGAATCCTCGGCTACCTCACCTGTCTCGCCCTCCACGCCCTCGGATATTAACCTCCCGATTTCCAGGAGAAAATCACGGCTCCCCGTATTCCGCCCAGGATGTGGATGTCTCCCACACACGGACGCAAGCGAGGCGCACATCCGGACGAATTCCATATTTCGCGTCGGGACGCATCGCATGTTCGGCAAGGCGCTTCCGAATTTCCTGAAAAAATTGACGGGCGATGACTTCGGTTGTCGGCTCGGTGTCTTCGAAGGCAATGACGCGTTCGCCATAGGCTGACCTCAGCGATGCAAACATCGGATCGCTTGTGTTGACGCAAAGGGCGTGATCAAACGACGCAAGATAATCCCCCGCCGCCTCGTTCACCGCCTTGAAATCGCACACCATCCCGTTCCCATCAAGTCCACCCGCCTCCAAAATCACCTCCACCCTGCGGCTGTGACCATGTGGAAAACGACAGTTGTCCGGATGCCTGGACAAAATATGCCCGCTCTCAATTTCAAAAATTTTGCAAATACGAAACACGGGAAAAACTTACGCTCTTGCACGCCGGATGTCCGACACTTTCTTTACGTTCCACGCGTATTGCCAAAGAGCCGAATATGAAGACGGTCGCCAAATCGAAATCCGTGAACCTTGCAAAATTCCGAAAGCCACGCTCCGCGATCCGCCAAAACAACAGGATCCGTCGCCTCAGGCATGAGAAAAATTTTTTCGCGCGGCACGTCCGCCAGTGTTTCCTTCGTGAATTCGAGGGCCTCCCGCGCATCGTCTTCGGTGGCGATGACAAATTTGAATTGGAACGCACATTTACGCCGCCATTCGGCGAGAACATCCGGACGCCTCCGCGTTCGCTCATGACGCTCCGTCCATGCAGCTCCCGCATCCTTTTCGTCGGGCGTTGAATTTGACATCTTCGGACTCAGCGAAGCCAAATGACAGACGATGTCTCCCGGTGCCACCGTTCCCGCCGTTTCAATTGTGACATGATGTCCGGACGCCGCGAGTTTTGACGCCAGTTCGTGAATTCCCCTTGCGATCATCGGTTCCCCGCCCGTGATGACGCAGTGTTTTGAAGGAAAGCGGGCGACCTCCTCCAAAATGCGCGACACATCCATTTCCGTGCCCTCCGGACGCCACGAAGCGTAAGGCGTGTCACACCAACGGCAGCGCAAATTGCAACCCGACGTTCTTACAAAAACAGACGGAACTCCGGAAAGCTCCCCCTCGCCCTGAATGGAATGGAAAATTTCCGAAATCAGCATGTCCGTCCGCTTGCCGCCTCAATACTTTCAGGCCTCCGGAAGATCCCGTTTTCTTTCCGGATGATCCCACCAACTGTGCGTGTCGCGGGAGCCATAATGTTTTTCCCATGTCTTCACCGCATCCTCCATCGTCCCTTGCGCAGCGCACCATTTGCGCACATCGGGAAAATCAGTCTCCACATTGCGGTTTTTACATCCGTCGCAAAAACGAATTGGACACCAAAACGACTCGACATTTCGAAGCATCTCGCTGCCGAGCGCCCACACTCCGGTCATCCAATCGCAATACCAACACCAAACGAGATCATGCCCGACAAGTCCGTCAAATTTATGACGTGAAAGATTGATCCACTCGCGTGTCTTGTAGGGCGGCATTTTCGCCATCCACGCCATGGGCGGATAAAATAAAATTTCCGCACCGCGCACGAGAAAGAACACCACAACGGCGGGCGTCGTCAGCAGCAGCGCAATTTCATTTCTCACCCAGCCGAGTTTTTTCGCATGAGCACAGGACAAGGTTGGCCCCGGTTTCCCCCGCACAAGCCGATCCAGCACGCAAAAGGCGTTGAGAAAAATCCACTGGGCCAACAACGCCGCGCCAACGCCCATCCAGCCGGCCATCCATGCTCCGGCCGCCCAGGGAATCCACGTGAACAAACTCACGATCAAATCCAGCCACGGCGCATAAGTAATTTCACGCGTCACAACATAGGCGATGCGGCTGAACAATGCGGCGGCAACCAAGCCGCCAAAAATCCACAGAAAGCAGACGATGAATGTCATGCCGCCAATGTCCCACAATATGCAGCCCGGCGGAAACGGTTTTTAACAATGTTGCGACATCTCCCGAGACACATCCGCCCACGAACGTCCCTCCCTGTCCTTTTCGGACAAAATCGGTGCCTGCCCCGCAACGAGCGGCCAAGGAATGGCGGTGTGCGGATCATTCCACGCCAGCACATGAGCCCGCTCCGGATCCCACGGCTGAGTGACCTTGTAAAGATAAACAACACGCTCACTCAACGCCTCAAATCCATGAGCAAATCCGGGCGGCAACCAAAGGCTTTCATGATCGGACGCCCGCAAAACCGCTCCCCAGGCCTTTCCAAAAGTCGGTGAATCCGGACGCATGTCCACCGCCGCATCATAAACTTCGCCTTCGAGAACGGTGAGAAGTTTTCCCTGCGGCAAACGGCTCTGATAGTGCATTCCACGCAGAACGCCGCGACGGGTAACAATGAGATTGTCCTGCGCAAAATTCGTCGGGATTCCGAATTTCGCACATTCCGCCGCATTCCAAACCACCTCAAATGTCCCCCGCTCATCAGCGCAAACCGCGCGCTGCACAAGCAGGACGCCGTCCATCTGCGTTTTTCGAACGTTCATGCCAACAGACTGTCTCCACGGCGCGCGAAGATAAAGCCCGCTCTCATTCGCAATCTCCCTTCGGCTTGTGCATTTCAAAACCTACTCCAGCTCAAAATTGATCGTCACTTCATAAGAACCGCCGGAGAGCAACTCCCGCGGAGGACTCTCTATCTTCGTAACCTTCGAGGCGGCGGAGAGAACGCTTTCATCCATGAGGACATTACCGGATGACCTCACAATTTTATAACTGGAAATTCGTCCATCGGCTTCAATGCGAATGCGCAGCGCTGTGACAAACTTCGCCGTGCCAGCCATGCTGGTGGGCTGATCCCACAAACCGAAATAACGATCATGAATCTGATCATGATAACTTCCGAAATCCGCCGTCCCGCCGCCACCGGAACCGCCGCCGCCCCCCGCGCCCGTCTTGCCCGCCGTCCCCGCGCCGGAAGAACCGCCGCCCGACGAATCAACGGCCTCCGCCTTGCGAACCTCCTCCCCCTTCGATCCCTCCGAATTCGCCTTGGAAGAAGACGCAGGTGACGCGCTCGGCGAAGCTTTGGGGCTCGGTTTGGGTGAACTCTTCGGTGATGCCTTGGGGCTCGGCTTGGGCGATGCTTTCGGACTCGGCTTTGGCGACGCCTTGGGAGTCGGCTTGGGGCTCGCCTTGGGAGTCGGTTTCGGCGTGGGCTTGGGCGTCTGCTTCGGCGTTGGCGTCGGCGTGGGCTTGGGAGTCGGCGTAGGAGTCGGCTTCGGTGTCGGCGTGGGTGTCGGCGTGGGCGTTGGCGTTGGCGTCGGTGTTGGTGTGGCTGCGGGCAGAGTGATGTCACTTTTATCCGTTGTCGGTGCCATCTCCGGCGTCATTTCGGGTTTTGGCTCGGGCGTGGGTTCCGGTGTGGGTGGTTCGACCTGTTCCTCCTCTTCATTTGTCTCCTCCATCTCCGGCGCGGCGAATTGCGCGGGGCTGAACCAACTTATTTCGGCCTTTGCCTGCTGCACGCGCACCTCGCGCGTACTCCACCAAACAAGAGCACTTATGGCGGCGACATGGAGAAGCGCCACGACAACCACAGTGCGCCGAAAACGAGGACTGGCCATGCCGTCAATCTTCCTCGGGGCGCGTCATTACCCCCACCTTCGTGATTCCCGCACGCCGAATAATATCCATCACGGAAATAAATTTCTGAACAGGCAGCTCGCGATGGGCGCGCAAAACCACGGCAACATTGGGATCCTTGTTGCGAAGCGCAATGAGCTCCTGCTCCAGTGCAATGGGAGTGACGGAATTCATATTGAGCTTAAGCGTGTCATTGCGATCAATGGAAACCGTCTGCACTTTCTGCGTATCCACCGGTTTGTTTGCCGCCTCGCTCGATGGAACAACAAGATCCATGCTGTTTTCCAACAACGGCGTTGTGATCATGAAAATAATGAGCAGCACAAACGCCAGATCAAGCAACGGCGTGATATTGATCTCCGAGAGCGTCGAAAGCGGCTGTTTGTCCGAATAACGGCGCATGGGTGGTCAGTTGTTTCGGCTAAAGTTGACAAAGCGATGCTCGAACTCGGATGAAAGTTCGGCCGCAAAGTTGTCCGTCTGCACAATCAAGGCACGCACGCTGGTGACGAGAAAATTGTAGCCAAACATGGCGGGAATGGCCACGAGCAGGCCGATGACGGTTGTCACCAATGCGCCGGCCACACCGGGTGCCATGGCGGCGAGGTTCGGAGTTCCCGCGATGGCGATGCCCGCAAAGGCGTCCATCACCCCCCACACCGTGCCGAGCAGACCGAGAAAGGGCGAGCCGCTCACAGCCGTGGCAAGGATGATCATTTGCGATTCCATGCGCAGTCCCGATTCGCCTACGGCGCGCTCCATGGCCACGCTCACCGCGCGCATTTGCGAAGCTGTGATTTTATCCGCCACTGCCGCACGATCCGAAAACGTGTCGTCCACCTCCGTCGAGCCGAGCATTTGCAGCGCCAGCTCGGAACAGCCGGCCCGGTAAACCTCGAACGCCGGCGAACCCTCATAGGTCAATCCCATTTCAAAAAGCCGAAGCGGATGCCTGTCCTTGCGAAATATCGAAAAAAATCGCTCGGTTTGTTTCTTCGCAAAGCGGATCATTCGAAACTTTGTGATGATAACGGACCAACTGAATATCGAGGCGATGAACAGCGCGAGAACCACCGCGCGTCCGGCAACCGTGGATTCCTGGAAGGCAAAAAGCAATCCATCCGCAGCAAGAAATCGAGGCAGAATCAATAAAACCATGCAATTAAGTTCACATATTAAAGCACCCCGGGCCTCGTGCAAGATTCTCGCGACAAGAACCACAAAATCTTTTGCGGTGATCCTTGCCATGGCGGTCTCGGCCTTTGCAAGCGCGCCTTCGGTTCACGCCACGGAGGAACCGGTCTATGACGCCTTTGCCAAAATGCTGGCTCCCTTCTCCTCCTCGATTTTCGGCGGCGGCAACGGACGTCCGGGCGCGCTGGTTGCCGAATGTCTCGTCAGCGCCGGGAGCGGCCCGCTTGCCGACGCCCAGGGCGTTCGTTTTCGCATCGCCATTCAGGCACCGGATCACATCCGAGTGGATGTCATTCGAAACAACACCCGGCTCACCGCCTGCCGCAACGGAAAAGAATTGTGGGCCGTTCCGAAAGCTCCCATGAGTGTGCTTGCACAGGCAGCGGGACTCGATCTTGCGCCCCCCTCTCCCAACGCCACCCCGACACCGCTCATTCCCCTCGCGTTTGACGCGCAAACCCTCGCCTTTCTTCCGATTGTTTTTGACGTGAAGGATCTGGGGAAGGAGGGAACGCCTCCACGCCGTATTGTGGAATTTTCACTGCTTCCCGAACTGATCAAACAAATCGGAGGAGGAGAATTTTCGGCGCGCACATGGATTGGTGAAGATTACAAGCCCGCACGGCTTCTCTTCACCGTTCCCGGCAGTTCGCTCGACATCATCGTGGAAAAGCTGGAGTTTGCAGACAAACTTCCCGACGGTGCCTGGCTACCCGACGAAGGCGCGGTTCCCCTGCGTCTTTCCGCGTCATCCCTCAATGCGCTTTTCGGAAAAATGCTCGGCGGCAAAATTCCGAAAATTCCGTAATCACCCGCTTACGCCGACAATGCACTGACAAGCCGCTTCTCCACCAATCCGGCAATATGTTCCCGCAGTTTTTCCTCGGGAAGCCGGTCGAGCACGGTGTGGAAAAAGCCCATGACAAGCAGACGCCGCGCCACGTCCGGACGAATGCCTCGTGCAAGCAGATAAAACAGCTCGCTCTCGTCAATTTCCCCCGTTGTCGCCCCGTGCGTGCAGCGAACGTCATCCGCCTCAATCTCAAGCCCGGGCATGGAGTTCGCTTCGGCCTCGTCACTCAGCATAATATTGCGAACTTTTTGGTAGGCATCAGTCTGGTGCGCACCCGGTGCCACGCGGATCACTCCGGAAAAAACCGTCCGCCCCTGATCGGTCAATACATTTTGATAAAGCAAATCGCTGGAAGCCCGTGGCTTCGCATGATCCTGAAACGTCCGCTGATCAATCAACTGCGCATCGGAGGCGATGTTGATCGAAAGCATGTCGCTGCGCGCACCCTCCGCCGTCATCCGGCTGTAACTCTCGGCCCGCACAAAGCGTCCGCCCAGATTGACCTGCATTCCGAGGCAGGACGCATCCCGCCCCGCATCGGTCGAATTGAGGTGAAACGCGACGGTGGAGGGACTCCATTCCTGCACGGCGATGTAATCAAGCCGGGCACCCTCACCCGCCACGAGGTCATTGACGCCACAGGCAAAGGCGGACTCGCCATCAGCGCTGCGGAAGCAGTCCACCACCGTCACCCGACTGCGGGGTTCACAAACAACAAGGGTATGAGGAAAGACGGCGGAGTTTTTCCCTTCGACCCAATGAAAAATTTCGATGGGCAGCGGAACCGAAAGTCCTTCGGGAACATGGATAAAAACTCCCGCAATCGGACCGGAACGGTGCAGTGCGGCATATTTGGCCGATCCCAGCCGC
>JACTMZ010000033.1 GCA_014584375.1 Verrucomicrobiota bacterium
TGGAATTTTGCGTGGACTTGGATGAAGACTGGTCGGCCCTGGTGTTTCCGGTTCCCGGCTTCAGACATCCTTCCGCTTGAAAGTCTCGGGAGGAGTGTATGAAGCATCACCGCCCAAGCGTTTCCATTCGCGTAGAACAAGCAGCATCGCCCCGAGGGCGATGAGCATAAAGAAAAGCTGCCATACGGGGATGAAGCGATAATAGAAAAGGCTGCCATCCGGATAGAATCCCTTGAGGAAATCGAGAAAGGCACCGGCTGCGAGCCCGCCGACAATGCCGCCCACACAACCCGCCATCGCATTGGCCGCATTAAACTGGCCGAAGTGATCCTTGGGAAAAAGTTGCATCACCATGGGAAGACCCGCCGCCGTGGTGGCGGCACCGATGGGAATCGCAAGGGCGACCGACCCCGCAAAAATTAAAAGCGCGGTTTGCGGCGTGAAATCCCAAACGAGAAACACAAGGCCAATCGAGGTCGTTACGCAGTAGCAAATCTTCCCCACAAGCATGACTCTCAGCGGATGAAAACGATCCACCAAGGCACCCATGGGATACATTAAAAACATGCCGACAAAGCCGGCGCTTCCGCCCACCTTGCCAATCTGATCCAGCGTCAATCCGATGGATTGCGACATGAAAATTCCAAACATTCCAATCGAACCTCCAAACGCCCCGACTGCACTCCATAGAAAAATCAGGCGATAAATTTTATGACTGAGACACTGGGAAAAAAACAGGCGAATCCAGGCAATCGGGCCGGTGCGCTCAACCGGATCCGGCGGCGGATATTCCCCCTCCTTGACCTTCCACGTCATAAACATGAAAGCCACCCCATACAGAATGGCCACCGACGTAAATAATATGGAGGTATGAGACTCGGCGTACTGGAAGAGGAAAAAAGAAAACAGCGACCCGGCGAGCGAGCCGACGACCCGGAAAAAACCGAGAAAACGCCCCATGAAGGCGGTGGGGACAACGTCATTGAACAGGTACCAAAAAACCGTGCCGATGAACAAATCGAAAAACACGAATGATGTCATCAGTATCGAAATGGTTCCGAGAACCATCACCGAGGCCGGCAGATCGGGGAACCAATGCACAAGCACGCCGTGCAACATCCGTCCGATGTTTTGAGAAAATCCGATAAGAATCAGGGAAATCGTGACAAATGGCGTGGCCCAGCGCAGAAAGGGAATTCGCCGCCCCCCTTTGCTGCGGAAGCGATCGCTGTAAGTGCTGATGATCGGATTCATCACGAAATTCAACAGCGCTGGGATTGTCGAAATGGTCAGGGAAATCAGCAGATTGGGGGCACCCTCGGACCGCAGCACCAAAGGCATGATGCTGGGCGTGATGGTTTGCATCAGGTGGAAGCAAAAATCCCCCCACAGCAGCCAGCCAAAGAGCGCAAAAAGCCCCGCCTTCGTATAAACCAACGTTCCACAACGCATGCGATCCGCATGATGCGGCGATTCCTGTGGGCTGGAGACAGACGGCGCGGACATTGATTGCTTTTCCGCGCCAACTCACGACGGTGCGGAGAAAATGGAATATGAAAATTATTCCAGTAATTTTAATACGTCACGGAAATTGCCTTGATTTTTGCACACAAAAAAAGTGGTTTTCCAAAGCGGTGGGTGAGACGGATTGAACGTTCGTGTTTTGGCGGTTATACGATGGGGATGAAAATATTTGTCACCGGCGGGGCCGGATACATCGGAAGCATCTGCGTGGAGCAAATGCTGGATCGAGGGCACGAGGTGACGGTGTTCGACAATTTGAGCGAGGGGCACCGTGCGGCGGTGGATTCGCGCGCGATATTTTACGAGGCGGACTTGGCCGACGCCGACGCGGTGATGCGAGCCATGCGGGAGGCCGCCCCCGAGGCGGTGATGCACTTCGCGGCCAACGCCCTGGTCGGGGAATCCATGACCAATCCGTCGAAATACTTCCGCAACAACACGGCCAACGGAATCAATCTTCTCGACGCCATGACAACCCTCGGCGTGAAAAAAATCGTTTTTTCCTCAACGTGCGCGACTTTTGGAATTCCGGAAAAAATGCCGATTGACGAATCGCCGCCGCAGCGTCCGATCAATCCCTACGGCGAGTCCAAGCTGATGTTTGAGCGCATCCTGCGTTGGTATGGTGAAATTCATGGCCTGTGCTTCACGGCCCTGCGTTATTTCAACGCAGCGGGGGCATCGGAAAAATTCGGCGAGGATCATCGCATTGAAACGCATTTGATTCCCAACATCCTCAAAGTCGCCCTTGGGCAAAGGGAATCGGTGGATATTTACGGAACGGATTATCCGACGCCCGACGGAACCTGCATTCGCGATTACATTCACATTCTTGATTTGGCGGATGCGCACATTCGCGCGCTGGATCGGACGGAGAGTGATTTTTTCAACATTGGCACCGGCGGCGGCACTTCGGTGCGCGAAGTGATTGACTGTTGCCGTCGAATCACCGGTCGGGACATCCCGGCGGTGGAAAGGCCGCGCCGTGCGGGCGATCCACCGCGCCTGATCGCCGGATCGGACAAAATACGCACCGTCCTCGGGTGGGAGCCGCGTTTTCAAGGAGTCGAGGCCATTGTCACCAGCGCGTGGAACTGGCATCGGGAGCATCCACACGGATACGGCGACTGAATGTGCGCGCGATTTTGTTTTGCTTCATTCCACAAGTTTTTTAGGCTCCGAGGGCTTATGCGCAAACTAACGCCCGTCTGCCTGCTTCTTTTCGGCGCCCTTGC
>JACTMZ010000104.1 GCA_014584375.1 Verrucomicrobiota bacterium
CGGCCCTCCCTCGCGCCTCAGCCGCCCAAGGCGGATGGCAGAATTTTGATTCCTTTCGAACGGGGACGTCACGGGGTATCGCTCGATGAAATCCACTGGATTCAGGCATTTGGAAATTACACCCGCGTCACCTTGGACAACAACAAAAGCGAACTTGTTTTGCGCTCGCTTGCGAAATGGCAGCAGATTCTGCCCATGCCGCCCTTTTTACGAATTCACCGAAATACGATTGTGCATGCCAATCAGGTTCGCGGATTGGAGGAATCCGACAAAGGCAGTGTCTTGCGGATGGCCAAAAGCGATGAACGAATTCCAATCAGCCGCCGCTGTCTTTCGGCGGTCCGACATGTGTTGTTCGCCAAAAAAAGTTGAGCCCGCGCCGTTTGTCCGTGTTAAAGCCACCGCTTGTCCAATACCGGTGGCCGGGCTGAAGAAAATGACATAAAATAGCGCAGTCAAATTATGAAAACGCGAAACCTTCCGGAATTTGCCGATATGACCCGGCGTGAGATTGAGGATTACCTCATTGAACGGGCGATGATTGAGCCGGGATTCCGCAAGGAACTTTTGGAACGGCCTGAGCAGCTTCTCCGGGAGCTGGGATTGCCGGTTGGCGAAAATGTGAAAATTCGCGTTTTCGAGGAAAGTCCCAAATCATTTTATCTCGTGATTCCCAGGGTGCTGCAGGAATCGGAAGACATCGAAGAAAACGAACTGGAGCAAATCTCCGGTGGCCTTTCCGACCAAACGGGAATGTCACGATTCTTCAAGGGATACGCCTGAAGCCGTCGTCCTCGCACAGCTCATCGAGCAACACGCCTCGCCCCTGTTTGCGCCTCCCGGCATACCTCTGCCTCAACCGAGGAAGCAGCTCTTCTCTGACTTTTGGATTCAACGACATCCTCCTTTTCCTTCGGTGTCAAAACTTTTGCGGCAACAGGCAGGGACCTCATGCCTGTTTTCTCCAGGTCTTGTCTGATGGGGGAAGCTCGCGTAGCGTCTGCATGAGTCATGCCTTGGGAACATCATGCGGAGCCATTGGCCTCCCGACGTGTTTTTGTCGGAAGAATGTTCCGTCAGTTTTTGCTCACGGGGGCAATTGTGGTGCTTTTCCTCGCCATCGGAATTGTCGGTTACATCATCGTTTCCGATCTTCCCCTCGTGGATGCGTTTCTTGAATCAAGCATGTTGATGAGTGGAGCAGGCCCGCTTTACACCGAAAGAAGTTCGCCGCATTCCCTCAAATTGTTTTCATCCTTCTATGCGCTCTGCAGCACGCTCGTCGTGGTGACCACCGTGGCGCTGCTCAGCGCACCGATCATTCACCGCATCCTCCACCGTCTGCATCACGTCCGAAAGGAATAGGGAAACGCCTGCAGATCGGCGATACGAACGGCTTCACCCGTGGCGAAGGAACGATTGGCGGCGATGCCGGTCAGGATGGACATCGCGCCATCGCGCGCTCCAGCGGCGCGCCCCAACGGATCCGGCGGCGGCTTGGCAGAGAAGAGATCCGCCAGCAACGGCAGATCGCCGCCACCGTGACCGCCTTTGCCCTCCGGTATGGAAATATGCCGGGGCTTTTCCCAATGCGGAAAAACGGTCAGCCGCTGACTGTGCGTGACGCCGTCGCCAATGTGACTGTTGCCCGCGCTGATGTAGGAAGTTTCGAACTGATCGAGCTCAATCCGTCCCTTGGTTCCGTTGAAGGCAATTCGAAATCCCTCCCAAGGCGAATAGGCCGTAAGTGTGTAGGACAACTGGGCACCGTTTTTGTAGCCGACCATGACATTCATCGTGTCCTCAATACTGACACCATCCCCAAACACATTTTGATCGCGGATGTAGGCGTCCTCCTTCTCTGGTTCGAGATAAAGGCCCTGAAGTATCGCACCGTCGCGCAAATCCAGGGCAAACGGATCGCCCTTGGCCGCCGGAGATCCGGTGCTGCGCGTATAGGGCCGATGGTTGCCAAAACGCTGGCCATTGGCCTTTCCATAAAAAGCCAGCGAACCCAGGCCAAAAACCACCTCCGGCTCGCTCCCAAGCCACCAATTGACGAGATCAAAATGATGCGTCGCCTTGTGAACCATCAATCCACCGGAATTCCGCTTGTCCCTGTGCCAGCGCCGGAAGTAATCAGCTCCATGCCGGGTGTCGAGCAACCACTCGAAATGCACGGATTTGATTTCACCGACTGTCTGCTCCATGAGAAGCTGCTTCACAAGACTGCGCGCCGGAGCATAGCGATAGTTAAACGTGACACGAAGCTGGCGTCCCGTCCGTTCAACAGCCTCCATGATGGCACGACACTTGTTTTCATCGGTCGTCATGGGCTTCTCCGTGATCACATCGCACCCCGCCTCCATGGCGCGAATAATGTATTCGTGATGCGTCCGATCCATCGTAGTGACGATGACCGTGTGCGGTTTTTCCTTGCGAAGCATGGTGTCAAAATCCGCAGCGGCATACATGGGCACCGGTCCGGCTCCCCAGTCCTCTTGATAGCGCCGGTTGTGATATTCCATTCGGAGCGGATTAAGATCACAAATCGCCGATAAAACGCAGTTGTCCTTGTAAAGATTCAACAAAGCGTCGGCGAACATGAAAGAGCGTCCGCCTGTTCCCACAATCACATGCCGCTTTTTTGCCACGCGTCTTTTCCTTGTTTTCATGACACCCGAAGAATGAGCAATTTGTCAGCCGCCAGTGAATGACGATTTTTGACAACTTGTTGACATTTTCAATCATAC
>JACTMZ010000177.1 GCA_014584375.1 Verrucomicrobiota bacterium
GTCGCATGAGATTTTCGCCAGGGTTGCAGGAGAAACATGGCCGCCGTGCCATAGGCGCCCAGAGCCAGAACGGGCATTGCCACCATGCCATCCGGCAGATCCCATCGCGTGAGGATTCGCCCCGCGTACGTCGCGATGATGGCGATAAAAAGAAGTCCGAGCGGCGCAAGAACCCATTGACCGAGATTTTTCCAAAAATTTTCGAGGGGAAGTGGCTCGTTTTTGGATGCATCCGGCAGCAGCGCGATCACCGCCAGTGGCGCGAAAAGAAGGGCCGTGATCAAAAAGGCGTCCATGTGAAGGCTGGCGGTATCAACGTTGAAAAGTGCTTTGATGCTGAAGATGGCCGTTTGCAATCCGGCGCCAACGATTCCGCTGACTATGGCTGCAAGAATCAAAGCTTGAGCGGTGCCGACATTGATGCGCCACCAGGCTTTTTCGCCGCCCAAACCCGGAACAGCACTGGCGAAGGCCGCCACGGCAATCATCACGGCGCCGAAATTATAGATGAAAACGAAAGGTCCATTTTCCGACGGAATAAGAAACCAGATGCAGGCCAAAATGAACAGCGATGCGGCGTCCGTTGCCCGTCGCAGGTTTGGACGCATCATGTTCAGATAACCGGTTCCGGTGAAGAGCGGTAATCCGGCAAGCGCAAGCAGGATGATATGAAGGCAGGTTTTTTGAAAATGTTTGTCCGAAGGCCCATGGTTGAGCGTCAGAGCCGCCGCAGCGCCGACAAATGCGGCGATGATGACAAAGGGAAATCGCCGCATGGCTTCGCCAAAGGAGGAGAAAACATTGGCGATTTTGGAAATCATGTTTGGACGTTAGCTTTTCCCAACGAGTGTTTCCAGCGGTTCCCAAGGCAGTGCGGCGAGGAGATCGTCGAATCCGAATCCAACGCCGACCGGAGGCTTTGTGAACGGGCCGTGGCAGGGAAGGCGCATGTTGAATTCATCCGGCTGATACAGCCCGAAATTTTGCAGCCCACCGGCACGAATGGAATTGCCATGGATTTTTTTCAGGTTCATTGCGCTCCAAAGGGCGACAGCCTGCCCAAGGGGATGATCCATGCTGTGGGTCACGACGATTTCCATTTCGGCTTGTATGGCTTGTGCTGCAAGAGACGACGCATCCTGCGAGGCGGGCTTGATGATCAGGATGTGCGCACCGGGCCATGGGGGTGGTGTTGGCGGACATTTCCAGTCCAATGCAAGGGGAATGCGTTCGGAAAATTCAGTCCACGTCGTGGGATCATACGCACAGGGATCTTCGATGAATTCGATTTTGGCGCGGATGGTGGGGGAGAGTCGGGCAATGAAAGCGGCGACGGCGGCTGTGTTTTTAAATGCGCCATTGGCGTCGAGCCGCCAGCGTAGGGGCAAATCCACAAGAGCATTCAGGGCTTCAATTTCGTGTTCGGGTTGGCGTCCGATCTTGAGTTTGATGGCCTCATATCCCTCTTCGGCACATTGCTCGAAAGCTGCTCGCGGAGAGGTCGTCCAGTTTGTGAAAAGCGCGTGACTGCGGATGTTGGGAAGTCCGTCAAACAGCGACACACCCGCATGCCGTGCGGAAGCATCGGCGCGGGCGTGACGCAGGGTGATTGCGGCAAGCGGTGTGGGTTTTTTTGATGCCAGTGAAGCAATGTGGTCTTCCAATGCGGGTTGTCCAAATTCCGGCCACGGATGCAGGTCGCCGTAGCCTGTGGTGCCGTCGTCGAATTGAATTTTGACAAGTACGCCGCGTCGTGGAGCGTGCGCCGCCCGGGCGGGATTGGCCCTGGGTTGAAGCGTGTAGGGATGCGTCCAAATTTTCATGGCAACACCAAGCCGAGCGACAGCAAAAGTCCGAAGGCCAGATGCAGTGCGGCGGATTGGGCGAGGAGTTGATTGACGGCACGGCTTGGTGTGGCGATGAGACAGGCGCGGGCTAGACGCAGTGCCAGGGGAAGGGAGAGAAGTGGAAAAACAAAGGCCCAGAAATTACCGAACGGCAGCCATGCGAGGTTGAGAACGAAGGGCGAGAGTGTCAACAAGGCTGTTTCCCGCCGTGCAAAGTTCAGACCGAAACGCGCGGCAAGCGTGTGTTTCCCCGCAATGCGATCGCCCTCCAAATCGCGCAGATTGTTCACGGCAAGAAGCAGGCTGGCGTGTGTTCCAACTTGAATTCCGGCCAGCAGCGCGGCGTATGTCCACATCAGCGCATTGAGATAAAATGTGCCCGCTACGGCGGCGATTCCAAAAAATAAAATAACGAAGATTTCACCGAGTCCGAGATAAGCGAGAGGCAGGGGCCCGCCGGTGTAGAGATAGGCGAGCAGGAGACTTGCCGCGCCAAGCGTCAGGATCGGCCAGCCGCCACGCAGGAGCAGGGGAATCGCCGTGAGCGCGGCAAGAAACAGACAGGTGCCGCCGCCGCACATCATGGCGCGCGGGGAAAGCAGTCCGGCGTTGGTGGCGCGCGTCGGACCGAGCCGCTCCGCCGTGTCCGCCCCCTTGGCGTGATCAATTGCGTCATTAAAATAATTCGTGGCAATCTGAATGAGCGCTGCACAAATCAGCGCCAGCGATGACGCCATGATGTCAAATGTGCCGACGGAAACCGCCAGTGCCGCACCGGCTGCGACCGGAACAAATGCGGCTCCGAGCGTGCGTGGGCGAGCGGCAAGGATCCACGGATTCATCGCCAGCCCCTTGTCCGTTTCGTCCTACACTCCCGCCATCAGTTCCGCGATTTGCACGGCGTTGAGGGCTGCGCCTTTGAGAAGCTGATCACCGCAAATCCAAAAGGAAAGCCCGTTGTCGAGCGCGCAATCAAGCCGCAGGCGTCCGACTTCGCAGTCGTCCTTGCCGGCGACATTCAGGGGCACCGGATATCCGTGCCGCGAAGGTTCGTCCACCACGCGCAGTCCCGGCGCCTTTTCCAGCGCGGCGCGTGCGGCGGCGAGGGAAACGGGGCGTTCGAATTCCGCGCTGATTGCCACGCTGTGGGCGCGATAGACCGGCACGCGCACGCAGGTGACCGAGGCGCGCAGGTTGGGCAGACCCATGATTTTGCGTCCTTCGCCTTCCATCTTCATCTCCTCCCGCGTGTAGCCGGATTCCAAAAAGACGTCCACTTGGGGAATGACATTGAATGCGATTTGCCATGGATAAACCGCGCGCGGCGGCGTTTCGCCTCGGGCCAGCGCTTCCACTTGCAATTTGAGTTCCTCGATGGCTTTTGCGCCCGAGCCGGATACGGCCTGGTAGCTGGAGGCCCACAGGCGTTTGACTCCAAATGCCTGGTGCAGCGGCCACAGGCCCATGAGTGTGATGGCCGTGGTGCAGTTGGGGTTGGCAATGATGCCCTGATGCGCCTTTGCCGCTTCCGGATTGATTTCCGGAATGATGAGCGGCACCTGTGGATCCGCGCGAAAAGCCGACGAGTTGTCAATTACCAGGGCGCCGGCCTTGACGGCCGAGGGCGCGAATTCCTTTGAGATTCCCCCGCCTGCGCTGAACAGCGCGAAATCCACGCCGTCAAAGGCATTGTGTGTCAGCTCCTGCACCGCGATTTTTTCACCTTTGAAATCCAGTGATTTCCCGACCGAGCGCGCGGATGCCAAGAGGGTGAGTTTGCCGACCGGCAGATTTCTCCGTTCCAATACACGGAGCATTTCAACACCCACCGCGCCGGTTGCGCCGGCGATAGCCACATGATAATTCCTGCCCATAGATGAACCTTCAGCTTACCATCGGCATGATATGAGGATCAAGACAACCGGAACCGAGCGGGAAAATGCCGTGCGCAGGGTGCTTGTGAATGTGGGCGATCAGACTTTGCGGGTGATGGATGGCGACGTGATTTTTGCGGAATTTTCCGTTTCCACATCGCAGTTTGGCCTTGGCTTTGAAGAGGGAAGTTTCCAAACGCCAACGGGTCGTTTTGTCATCAGCGAAAAAATTGGAGACGGAGCGCCTGCGGGAACAATTTTTCGGGCCCGTCAAAACACCGGGGAGATTGCGCCACCGGGCGGAACCGAGGATCATGTGCTGACTCGGATTTTGATTTTGGACGGACTTGATCCGCAAAACCGCAACACGCGGAGCCGTTACATTTACATTCACGGCACCAATCAGGAGGATCTCATTGGCGTTCCCGCCAGTCATGGATGCGTCAGGCTTCGCAATGCCGACATGATCGCCCTGCATGACATGGTGACGCCGGGAACGCCGGTGGAAATCATCCCTGTGTCGAATGATCAAAAAAGTGATCTTTGAAGTTTTTGGAGATTTTCATTGTCCGTTTGTTCGAGTGTGCCACATTGTGAGTCTGCAAATTGCACAGAAGGGGGTGAAATCCAGAAATGACTATCGTGAAAGTGATCGCTATCATCGCCGTTGCGGCGGCCTCGCTTAGCCTCGGCGCCTGCGCCAGCAAGCCGAAGCCGGCTCCGGCTCCCGTCAGCTACAGCAAGTAAGCTGACCGGTGATAAGGGGGGGATTTTTTCCCTTTAACCGCCAAGCCGTGGATTCATTTCCGCGGCTTGGTTTTTTTTGGGGCGACGCTCACAAACGGATTTCCTGCGATGGAAAAGCGCCATGGAAATTCCTTTGCCCGTGAAATTCCGATGCGTCCGTCCGCAATAATCTCCAATTCATCCCGCGTGTCCCTCGCGACAAATCCGCGTCGTGCCGAACTGCAAAAATCCCGACCGTGATCACGTCCGGTCACTCCGAGTGCCGCGCTCAAACGTCCCGGGCCACCCGTTAGCTCCCGTCCGCTCCGGCCTCCGCGCCGCCGCATCATGGCAGCGAGTCCCCGCGTCGGTTCGATGGATCGGAGGAGAACGAAGCCGTCCACGCGGCCCTTGACCAGCACATTGAGCATCCAATGCATGCCGTAGTTGAAATACACATAGGCCGTGCCGGCTGGATGCGCGGCGATGAAGGCGCGCGCCGACGGACGTGTAAACGTGTGGCTGGCGGGATCGCCCACCGACGAATAAGCCTCGCATTCCACGACAATTCCCCGGCATGCCCCCCAAATCAGCTCCGCACCGACCAGCGCCCGCGCGCACACAACGGGATCCTGTGTGAAAAAATCACGCGGGATCATTTTCGGAAACGTGATTACGTCGGAGCTGTTCAAATGAGCGGATGCGTCGCGCGAATGGCCGCATTCGCGTGAAAATCAAATCATCGGGGACTTTCGTCCCGATTTTCAGTCCTTGAGAAAACTGCGCAGCATCCAGAGGGATTTTTCGTGCGTGGTGATGCGATGGATCATCAGATCCTCGCTTTCCTTGTCCCCCTTTTTGTCGGCGAGATCGCGGGCTTTGGTTGCGTCGGACACGACCTTTTCATGTCCCGCGATGAGGTGTTTCACATATTTTTCCTGCGGCATGGGGGCGGAAAATTCCTTGAGATTGGCCCGCGCGGCGAGGGTTCCAAGACCGCCGATGGCGTAGGCGCCCAGGGCGCGGATGCGTTCGGCGATTTCATCCACCGCGATGAACATTTCCTCGTATTGCGTCTGGAATGCGGTGTGCAGGGCGAAAAAGCCGGGGCCTTCGACGTTCCAATGCGCAAGATGCGTCAGGGAAAGCAGCGCGTAACTGTCGGCGAGAACCTGGTTGAGACTTTCGGTCAGCGGGGTGATGTCGGAGTGCGATGTATTGCTCATGACGGCAAGCATACAGCAGATTTGGAATCAAGCCAAGTTGCGTTGCTTTTAAACCAGGATGCACTGCATGCCTGCGGCCCGGGCGGCGGAGGCGCCGACGTCGGTGTCTTCGAAGGCCAGGCAATGCTCCGGCGCGACGCCGAGTCGGGCGGCGGCGATGAGAAATGGCTCCGGATGCGGTTTGCCATGATTGTAATCCTCGGCGGCCACCACGGTTTCAAACAAATTGCAAATGCCCACTGCGCGCAGAGTGCGTTCCACGAGATCGCGATGACCGCCGGAGGCGACAGCCATGGGGATGCTTCCGTGGCGGTCACGCACGAGGGCGACCACTTCGGGCTTGGGCTTCACTTCGGGAATCATCGCGCGATAGTGATCCTCCTTGCGCCGGGTGATTTCTCCGGCGTCCAGGGAGAGTCCGAATTTGGCGTTGAGTCGCCGGACGATTTCCGCCGTGGGGACACCGCCCCACCGATAAAAGAGATCCTCGGGAAATTCGCCGTCATGTTCGCGCAGCGTGCGGCTCCAGGCTTTGTAATGGAGCGGCATATTGTCGGCCAGTGTGCCGTCGCAATCGAAAATGAAGGCTCGGAAATTTCCCGGCGGTGGAATCAGCATCATGGCTGGCTGCTTTCCTGCTCCTTAAAATCGGGGTAACGCCGCAACCGGTCGTTGCGGGCGCTGTCGGCGTCAATGACGTTGCCCGCCTTGCGATACGCCTGTTCCGCGCGGAGCAGGGCCAGTGGTGACAAATCCTTTTCGTCGTAGAGCAAAGCCACCGCCATAAAGGCGCGGGCGGCGTCTTCATTACGTCCCTGTGCGAGGAGTGCGCGGGCATTGACGAGGCGTGCTTCGGCATTGAGGCGGCCTTCGGGCTGAAGTTTGAGCGCTTCCTCGGCGTGTGTTTTGGCCTCTTCGCCCAATTGCAATCCCAGCAGGGCTTCCGCTGTCAGAAGGTGCGCTGACGCCTTGGTCTTCGGTTCATGCAGGCGTGGAAGGAGCTTGTTCAATGTGGCGCGGGCACCTTCGAAGTCTTTCGCCTTCACCTGCGTTTGGGCCAGCGTCAGGCGCAGCTCGTCGGATGCGTCGGGCGCCTCCGCCATGGGACGGAGAAATTGTACGGCGCGGCTGTAATTTCCGGAAGCCAATGCTGTGCGCCCGAGCCATTCGCGCACATCGGCGGGCACCTTGTCTGATCCGAGCGTGGCCGCTTCACGGGCCGCATTTTCCTGATCCTCTAAAAAATAGTGGCTAAGCAGAAGGCGGAGCGTCGCGCGTTCGCCGTAGGTTTTGGGATCCTGTTTTCGTGCGGCTTCGAGCGATGGGATGGCATCGCGGTATTTTTTGGAGTCAAAGGCGACGTAGCCGATCCAGAAATTGGCTGATGCCGCGGATTTGGAATCGGGATATTCTGCGAGAAGCCGTTGGAAAGCGGCGGCCATTTCCGCCGGGCGTTTCAATTCTCCCAGCAGGAATGCCTGTTGCAGCATGGCATTTTCCCGTTCCGGTGCTTCGGGGTGACGGCTGATGATTTCGGTGAAGTCCGCCAGCGCCCCTTCCGGTTGTTTGGTTTCAACCTGGGCGCGTGCACGCTGAGCCAGCGCACTTGAAGCCAGCGGATGCCTCGGGAATTCGGTGAGGAAACGAGTGAGCACGGACACCGCCTGATCGTATTTTTTTTCCTGAAATTGACACCAGGCGAGTTTGTAAAGGGCGTCGCCGCGATATTTTTCCGTCCCTTCCGCCGCAATCGCATTTTCATAGAGGGGAATCGCCTCCGCAAAACGATTTTGACCGAAAAGCAGCTCCGCCTTCAGCAGCGAAGCTTTCGCCTTTTCCTGCGCATCTCCCGGCGATGCGAGAAATTTGTCAATTTGCTCCGGAGCCCGCTCGTCCTTTTGCGCCACGAGGCAGACCAGCCTTTGGAATCCGGCTTCGCGGGCGGCCTGGGACGATGCGTATTCCGACGTGAGGCGGTCGTAGAGCGCGAGCGCTTCGGCTTGTTTTCCCAGTTCCCGTTGCGCGTTGGCGGCGAGCAGAAGGATGCCCGGCTTCGAGGCTTCGGGAAGCTGCGGCAGAATTTTCGTTGCCAGCCGGGCGGCGGCTTCGTAGTCGCCGGATTCATATTCCAGCTTTACCAGGCCGGCTTCGGCTGCATTGCTCCATGTCGGCATGCTTTTGTCGGACGCTCCCTGCTGAAGCAGCGGACGCGCCGAGGTGAAATCCTTGGCGTCAATGGCGAGCAGACCCGCCTTTACCGCCGCACCAATGCGCACGGAGGTGCTTTGCGCAGATTCAGCAAGTGCGCGGAATTGACGAAACGCGCTGTCGGTCAGTCCGCTTTGCGCATCCGCATCGGCCAGGTCAAAAAGGGCGCGTTCGCGATAGGGATTGTCCTGTGTCTGCGCGGCGATTTCACGGTAGGCCGAGAGAGCTTCGAGTCGGCGTCCGGAGCCATCCAACGAGCGTGCTTCAAAAAATTTTGCGGCCAGTCGCAATTTTGGATCGCGCACATTTTGTGCGGCCAGGGCAAACGAATCGGCGGCTTCCGGCAGGTTTCCTGCCGCATATTGGGCTTCGCCGAGCCGGTAGGCGGACGGGCCGATAAAGTCTCCCGATCGAAATTCCGCGAGCACCCGTTTGTAGGCGGAGTTGGCTTCAGCTTTGCGATCCAGGGCGCGCAGGCTTTCGCCCATGCGAAAAAGCGCCGCCTGCCGTTCGGCTCCAACCGGGCGAAGAGCGAGGAACTCCCCGTATTTCGTCACCGCTAGATCATACATTTTTCGAGTGTAGAAGGCGTTGGCCTGTTCGATGGCGACGGCGGCCGGATCAAGGCCGGCCAGGGCGGGCGCGACGCGAATTTCTCCATCCGACTCCGGCACATACTGCGTCTGGGCGGAAGGCGTCGCTTCAACGGCACTCGGCTGCGGTGCGGGAGTCACTGGCGTGGCACGGCGGACTTCCGGCTCATCAAATGCCGGCGCACCGGCGGGAGCGGCGGGAGTCGCGGGAGCGGCGGGGGCCACGGGAATTGCACGTCGCACCGGCGGCTCTTGAGCCGCAAGGAGCGGTGCCAGAGCCAGGAAAACTAGGGCGATGAAGCAGCGCATCATTCGTGTCGCCCGGTGGCGAAGGCCACGTTCCAGATGTTTGCCGCACGGCAGATGTCCAACACCGCCACAATATGCCGGTAGTCAGCGGATTCGTCACCCCGCAGAATCACGGCCTGATCGGGATAAAGCTCCGAAATTTTTTTCAACGTTTTGCCAAGTTCCTCGCCCGTCATGACCCGCCGGTTCATCAAAATTGTGCCGTCGCTTTTGACATTGATAATGACCTCGCCGACCGCGCGGCGTGACTCCTTGCCTTCCTTCGCCGTGGGAACCTTGACATCAAGCTCGGTTTCCTGCCGTGCGAAATTCCAGGTGACGAGAAAGAAAATCAGCAGGAGGAAAACAATGTCCACCATCGGGGCGATTTGAAACCCCGGGACTTCGGGTGCTGATTGCTTTCGAAAATTCACGGTGGGCGGTGAAGGGAAATATAGTGTGGAGAAACGCGGTTGCCCGCAACAGCATTATGCCCGAAGTTCCGCCACAACAGCGCTTCCCATTTCCTCCGTATTCACAAGGCGGGTGTCTCCGGTGTGAATGTCCCTTGTGCGCAGTCCGCCGCGAATGACGCGTCGTACGGCCTCCTCAATCGCCGTCGCCGCGTCCTCGCGTCCGGCGGAGTGACGCAGCATCATGGCTGCCGAAAGAATTTGGGCGATGGGATTGGCGACGCCCTGACCCGCAATATCCGGAGCCGAGCCGCCGCTGGGTTCGTAGAGGCCGAAGTAGCGACCGTCGTCCCGCGATGCACCGAGGCTGGCGCTGGGCAGCAGGCCGAGCGATCCCGCGATCATGGCCAGCTCGTCACTCAAAATATCGCCAAAAAGATTTTCAGCCAAAACGACGTCAAATCCCTTGGGATTGCGAATCAGCTGCATGGCCGCGTTGTCCACATACAGATGATTGAGCTTCACCTCGGGATATTCCTTGGACACACGCTCGACGACCTGACGCCAAAGAATGCCGTTTTGCAGCACATTGGCCTTGTCAATGGACGTCACGCGTTTTTGTCGTTGCATGGCGGCCTGAAACGCCACGCGGGCGATGCGCTCGATTTCGCTTTCCCGATAAATCATCGTATCCACGGCCACCCATTCTCCATTCTCCTTTTGCAGCGATTTGGGCTCGCCGAAATAAAGTCCGCCGGTCAGCTCGCGAACGCACAGAACGTCAAATCCCCCGGCGACGGAGGATTCACGCACCGGCGAGGCGTGGGTCAGTTCCGGCAGGCAAACCGCCGGGCGCAGGTTGGCAAAAAGCGAAAACGCCTTGCGCAGGGGCAGCAGCGCAGCCCGCTCGGGCTGTTGCTCGGCGGGGAGTGACTCCCATTTCGGGCCGCCGACTGATCCGAAAAGAATTGCGTCCGCCTCGCGGCATGTCTGCACCGTTTGCTTTGGCAGGGCGGCCCCCGTGGCATCAATCGCCGCGCCGCCGACCAACTCGTCCTTGAAATCAAATCCTATGGAAAACTTGGCCGCGATGACCTCCAGCACGCGTCGCGCTTCCGCCATGACTTCCGGGCCGATTCCATCACCGCTTAACACCGCCACTTTAAATTGATCTGCCATAACCCGCCCATCCTAGTCCGTTCCGGTCGCCGGACAACGCGAAAGAAGCGTCATGGCGCATTTTTGATGGAGCGGCGGTCATTGGAGCAGGCATTGTTTGGGCGGATGTTTTTTGCAAAAAGGGAATCGCGAATCGTTTTGTCCGTCCTTTTTTCTTGCACCGTGCGTCAATGAACGGCAGATTACGCAACCTTTTCGGCGTCCGAACGGCGCCGCCGCTGTATGCCAGGGTAGCTCAGCGGTAGAGCAGGGGACTCATAAGCCCTTGGTCGGGAGTTCGATTCTCCCCCCTGGCACGACAAACAACGCCCTTTTCCTCATGGCCAACATCAAATCATCCGCCAAACGCGCGCGCCAAACAAAGGTGCGCACCGCCCGCAACCGCAGTACAACGCAGGCGCTCAAGACAATTTCCAAAAAAGCGACTGCCGCCGTTGTGGCGAAGGACAAGACGGCTGCGGCCGAGCAGGCTCGTGTGCTGAGTTCGAAGTTGGATCGTGCGGTGAAAAAAGGAACCATTCATCGCAATACGGCCAATCGCCGTAAAAGCCGCCTTGCCAAAAGCCTCGCTTCTTTGGCGTAGTCGTCCGCGTTACTGATCGTCTTCGTCCTGACTGTCGTCGGTCGGGTTCTGTTGAGCTTGCGGGGATGCTCCGCCGGATTTGGCGGCTTTGCTGATGCCGACGCCGTGTTTGTAAACCAACTGACCGCCGAGGTGGCCGGTTTGCATTGTGCAAAAAACGGCAGATCCCGCGAGAAGCGCTGTCGCGGCTGAGAGCCCTCTCCCCGCAAAGCGCACCTTGGCGGCGCCGGCTGCCGTGAGGGCGACCAAGGCGGTGACGAGTGCCACGTTTCTGGTCGTCTCGCCCCACTCTTCATGCTCGTCCAGCAAATCCTCGGCGGCTTCGGAAATTCCGCCCGCACGACTCGCTTCATCATTCCCCGTTCCCACCGCCGCCACCGTCCCTGCCGCTCCCAGGGCCAGAATGGCAAAGGCGATCCACGCCAGTCCCCGACGCCGGATAAAAACAGCGCCGACGGCCAGCAACAATCCGGATAGAAGAAACACGATGGGGAAATGAACGACGACGGGATGCAGGGGATCGGGAAGCATGGTGGGCCATGACGCCCTGATTCCGGTTTTCGGGCAAGTCAATAAAAGCGCGCCTTGGAAAAATGCGTTTTTGAACCTTGACGTATTTTTATCGTGGCGCGAAGAATTGACCTTCATTATGAAAACATCCCCGCTCTTCAAAGTCACCCTCGCCACCATCGCCTCCACAGCAATCGCGGTCAGCGCCCATGCGGGAGCGAAGCATCCGCCGGTGGAAGCCTCGCCCTCCCCAACGCCCAAAACGGTTTCAACCGCTGCGAAAAAAACAGGGCAAACGGCCAAGGATGCCACAAAAACAACGGCCAAAGATCTGGGAAATACCGTGAAGGATACCGGAAAGGGAACGTTGAAAACCGGCGGGCAAGCCGTGGAAACCGCTGCAGATACGGTGAAGGCCGCTGGTGGAACGGTTGTCGATACGACAAAAGCCCTTATTAATCCCAATCCGGTCAAGGGCGTGACATCCGCCGTGAAGGAAGCGGTGAAAGGAACTGCGGAAACAGCGGGGACTGCGGTTGGCGGAACCTTGAAGACAGCGGGTGACGCTGCGGGAACGGTTGGCACCGCCGCAGGCGGAACCGTGAAAACAGGGGCTTCGGCTGTCGAGGGCGTTGCAGACACGACGGTGGATGCGGCCGATACCGTCGGCACCGGCGTGAGTCATGGAGCGAAAAAAGCGGTGGATACCGTGACGCCGGCAAAGAAGACGGCACCCGAGGGTTCTGCGAAGACTGGAACAAACAAGTGACATTTATTCTCCGGCGAAGAGGCGTCTTGCACGCCTCTCGCCGGAGTTTTTTTGTCAAATTTTCAAGCGGCATTCATGCCGTTTGGGGTGCGGTCATGATGTCCGCCGCAGGACGTCCGGCGCGCAGGAGCGTCATCATTTGCCGCATGGCGGGTGCCGAGTGATTGAAGAATTTTTTATACGCGGTGCAGAGGTAATTGAGTCCGTATTCGCCGTCGGGTGTTCGCAGGAAGCGGTGTTTCGGGCATTCGCCGTGGCAGAGGTGGCGCACTTCGCAGGCGCGGCAATATGCGGGAAGCGTCGTTTTTTTTGCCTGACCGAATTGCTTTTGAAATTCCGATGTGACCATGTCGCCGAGCGAGGCGTTGAGGATGTTGCCGAGTTTGAAATCGGGATAGACGTAGTGGTCGCATGAATACACGTCGCCATTGTGCTCCATGGCCATCGCCGTTCCGCATGTTTCGCTAAAATAGCACAGCCCGCCCCCGACTCCCATCCAGTTCCCCAGGGTCACATCAAAGAGCTGAACAAAGGTTTTTCCGACATCCTGCCGCACCCATTCGTCAAAAATGGCGCATAAAAACTGGCCGTAGGCCCGTGGCTCGACGCTCCATTCGGTGACCGGCAGCCGCACGGTTCCCTCCTCATCCGCCCGGGGAGGCATGGCAAGATCAAGCCCAAGCGCGCGCGCCTCGGCATCCGGCAGACGTTCGACGATCGGAATGAATTGCAGAAAGCGCGAGCCGGTGTTTTTTAAAAAACGATATACTTCGAGCGGTTTGGATGCGTTGACGCGATTGACGGTTGTGAGGGTGTTGAATTCGACGCCGTGTTTTTGCAGAAGACGGAGGCCGCGAATGACCTTGTCGTAGGAGCCGCCGCCCCGCTTGTTTACCCGCAGCGCATTGTGGAGTTTGGGAGGGCCGTCAATGCTCAGCCCCACAAGAAACCGGTGTTCGGCAAAAAAGGCGCACCATTCGTCGTCCAGCAGAACACCGTTTGTCTGGAAGGCATTGAAAATTTTTTTGCCGTCCGCGTGGCGGCGTTGAAACTCCACCGCCTTTCGAAAAAAATTCACGCCCAGCAGCGTTGGCTCCCCGCCCTGCCACGCAAAGGAAATCTCCGGAGCATCCTGCTGCGTGATGTATTTTCGCACGTATTCCTCGAGAACTTCATCGGACATCCGAAAGTTTTCGTTTTTCGGGAAAAGCGATTCCTTTTCGAGGTAAAAACAATAGGCGCAGTCCAGGTTGCAAAGCGGACCGATCGGCTTGGTCATCACATGGAAGGCGGATGCGGACGACATGGCTCGATTTTGCATCCGCAGCCGGCGGCGTGCCATGTTGAAGTTTGTCGAAAAAAATTTCGTCGCGATGTGCTCACTCCATGGGTGGCAGACTCACGGCTCCGACAGGCGTGCGAATTTTTCCCGGCCTTTTGGCAGTGGCCTTTTTTTTTATCAGACCTTTTGCCGCAAGGCGTTCGTGAATGGCGGCGGCAATGGTGCGCCCGGTTCTCGTCGCATCATCGGTCACTCCCTTGCCCGTGATTCCTCCCGCTGCGGCGGCGCCGCCGACAAGGCTTACCGCGATGGGGACGCATACCGGGGAGGGGATGAGCAGGCCGACCAGACCCGGCTCCGAATTGCTGCCGCCGGCTGTTTCAAAAGTCAGCCAGGGTTTGGTCGCCGAGCGATCCAGGTTGAAAACCTTTACCGTTGTCGCCATGCGGGTGCGCCCGACGCCAAAGCCGATTCCCAGCCGCAGGGCGCGGCTCCCCTGACGCACGCGAAGCGCCTTGCCGCTGACCAATAATCCCGACGTCGGAGTCGCCTTCGTTTTTTCCAACAATTCGCCGGGCGCGATCCATTTTTCCGAGCGGGATAAAATTCCCCGGGCGACAAGATGTCCGATGGTCGCCTTGGGGTTTTCGTCCCCCGCCTTCTCGGCGGCGTCAAACTCCGCGTCGCGTGGCACTTCAAACGGACGCACCCATAAAACTTTTGGAAGGGCGGTCGGCGCCAGTGCGGCGGCCTCGCGCTCCTCGACGATGCTGACGGAGGAACAGGCCCCCAATATCAGGCACAGCAGTGTGAGAGGGCGAAACTTCATGGCGTATCGCGAAGAATGGCATAATGTCGCCCGGATGAAAACTCGCAACACGATGGGCGGGGAAAGAGGATGACAATCGCCGGAGTCGGGTTAAATTGGGTGTCGAATCCGGGGCGTAGCTTAGCTTGGTAGAGCGCCTGGTTTGGGACCAGGAGGTCGCAGGTTCAAATCCTGTCGCCCCGATTTTTTTCAAAATAAACGGGAATTCCCCTCGAATGCCTGCTCGTGGTGAACTGCAATCTGCCGTGGAATCCGCAGCGCATCGAGTAGAGAGTTGGGCGATGCCATCGCTACGACCGGAAGTATGACGTGGTGGTAGTGAACTTCCTCAACAAGGGCAACGCCGCCGATCAATGCGTGTATGAGCTGCTGAAAGACAAGCTCCAGCTTTTCAGCGGTGTGTTCGGAGCCACGATGAAGCGCTGAATCCGGCGTTGATTTCGAGACGCGAATCGCGGCCATTTACCAAAGGTGCAGGAGCAGCGGAAGAATTTGCAGCAGCTCCAAGACCTCCCCCTCTTCGACGATGTTCCCGCCTCGTTGCCTACCGCGACAAAAGTAAGGC
>JACTMZ010000073.1 GCA_014584375.1 Verrucomicrobiota bacterium
TGTGATCCACATATTGACTGACAAAAAATTCATTCAGCCGAACAGCGCCCTCGTGAGCCAGCGCCACATCCTGCGAGTGAACAAGATCACAAGTCACCGGCTCCGCGTTTGTGTTTTGCACTTCCACGTGCCAAAACCACGCAGGGGCGGCTTCCGCAAGACGCAGTCGCACCATAAACCGAAGTCCGCACCACTCCCCCGCAGACACAAACTCACGTCCTCCGCCGCCGCAAGCCGACGGAGCACCCGGCCCAAACAGCGGCGTCGCCGCCACATCGCCTCCAAGTTTTCGCAAAAAAATTCCGACCGGCCCGGCTTCCACCCCGTTCGCGGGAAAAAGATTGATCATCACATCGCCAATTCCGACCCGATGCAAAGAACCGTCAGGATAAAAATCCATGTGCAGGCCGCCGGAATTTTCCAAACGAATGAACCGCCTGTCTGTTAAATTTATTGGAAGCCGCATAAATAAAATCCGTCAGCAGCTCAAATCCTTGAGATCCGGATCATTCAAGTGACGAACGGATCCAGCCTGGGGACGCAACACCCATTTGCCGCCGGTCATGATTTCAAGTTCGGAATCAAACTTGTGCTGAAACCCGTTGCCCTGCGAAAAAACAACCGTGCCAATCCCGTTGGCCGTCAACTCATCAAGAATGCGGGAAACCTGCGGCTTCGGAACGGAACTCTCCGGACGATCCAAGAAGGCGAAGGTCGGACGCGCGAGAAAAATCCGCGCAATGGAAAGCAGGTGCATTTCGCTGATCGAGAGGCTGCTGTCCCAGTCCACAGACGCATCCATGCCGCCAATGCGCGCAACCGTTTTGTCCAAATCAAGCTGACGCAGCACCGCTTGAATTTCGTCATCCTTCGTCACGGATTCCATGCCCGAGCGAAGTAAAATATGCCGAAGGGTTCCTGGCGGAAGATACGGACGCTCCGGAAGAAAAAGAATGTCATCCAGACTGGGACGCAGAATTTTTCCGGACGCACATCCCCATATTCCGGCGGTGGCGCGAAACAACGCCACCTTCGGTGCATCATCATCCCCGGTACAAAGCATCGAAGCTCCGCGCAGAATTTCCACATTGAGATCTTCAATGAGAATCTGCGATTCGTCGGCTGTGCGAATCGTCACATTTTCATAACGGACAAAGTTCGGCGACTCCTCGGTGGCGATGGCACAAAGTTTCGTCTCGCGCCATTGATGAATGGCGTCACTAAGCGTCTGCAGTCGTGTCGTGACGGCGGTGAATGCCGAGATGGACTGAAATTGCGTGACAATCAGCGAGAACGCACCGAGCAGTGTGGCAAACGCCATGGTGGACTGCGTGATGACACCGAACTCAATGTTCCCCGCAATAAACATCGGCGCAATGAGCAGCGGAGGAATCAACTGAATGAAGTAATTGTAGCCGTTGGTGAAAAAACCGAGATTGCGATTGACCCGGATCAGATGGTGAAAATTTTGCGTCAGCGCATTCAGCCGCCCCTGCAGCCGGGTCTTGAACCGCCCCTCACGATGCGCAAGGGCGATTGTTTCGGAGTTTTCGCGAACATGAATAAGATCCGCGCGAAAATTCGCCTCCATATCAAGCTGATTGTAATTCAGTCCGATGAGAGGCCGGCCCAGATAAATGGTCAGCAAACTGCCAACCACGGCATACAAAACCGCCACAAGAAACAGGCGCGGGCTGATGCTCCACAAAACTCCGGAGAACGACAGCGCTGTCACCGTGCCATTGAGAAACAGGAGGACAAAGGAAATCGTGGTGGTGGTGAAAGCCCGCACGTCCTCGGTGATTCTCTGGTCGGGATTGGCCACGCCGTTGGTTGCGGAATTAAGACGATAATATGTGTGCTCGCTCAAATAGGCCTCGGTCAGACGCCACGTGAGCTGTTGACGCCAAAGAATGCCGAGCTTTCCCTCCATGAAGCTGTAAAAGGCGGCCGCAATGGCGGACATTACAAAGATCGAGGCATAGAACAGCGCCTGCTGATGGAAGGCGTGCAAATCACGATTCTCAATGGCCGACATGAAATCCCGTCCGACATAGCTGTTGATCACATTGAGCCCGTTGATGGTGAGAATCATCACAATCAACAGGATCGCCGTCGTGACAGCACGCGGCCCCTGTTCGGACTTGAGAAGCTGACTTAGCGCATCCCGCAGCCTTTTTCCCGTAGTGCGAATTGTTTGTCTGCTGTCCGTTGGCATCTGCGTATTTTCGCGGAGGGCGCGAAAGCGCCGAGGCACCTCACGCGAACCGTGCAACAATCTTGCGCCTTCTCCCGTGTTTGGCAATGCCGCGCCTGCGCAACAGCCTTGTCCATTGATTTCCTCGCATTCCCGACGAATGCAAACCACAACAAACCCACCCCCACCCAATTTCAGGTCAATACACCATCAAAAAGCGGCCGCGAACGCCATAAAACTGACTGCTCGCAAAACGCGGAAAATCCGTTTAGCTTCGACGCATGAAGTTCCTCCGGTTTTCCGTTGCAGCCTGTTTACTGTCATGTGTCGCCCTGCAGGCGCAACAGCCGCCACCATCCAAACCAACCTCCATCATTCGCAACGGAAGCTTTGAGCACGCTTTTCGCAGCCCCAATCTGTGGGCCGGAGTGGACTCTGCCGGCAATTTGGCCGGTTTCATGGGGAGGCAGCGCATCCTGGATTTGTCGGGAAGCCTTACC
>JACTMZ010000015.1 GCA_014584375.1 Verrucomicrobiota bacterium
CAGCGTCGTAAGCAGCTGGCTGGAACCCAGCGAAATCATGTGCTCCGACATGCCATGGGCCACCGCCTGGTACGGAGGGCGCGCCTCACTCCTCCTGCCCGCCACAGTCAAACAATTTAATCTCATCCACGACTACGAATATCTGGGCGCACCCATTGGCGGACTCTATTTGACCCCGGTTTCCGGAAACCGTCCCTTCCTCACCGAAATCGCCAGGGGACGCTACCGGGACTGGGCCGCATTCATCATGCGTACCGCCGATCTCTCCCGCTTCCCACTGCAATACTTCACCCCGCTGCCCATAGACAACGAGTGCGTCTTTTATTCCAATCGCGACCGCTGGTCATCCGCAGCCCAAAATTCCAAATGACAACATCAAAAAAAGTTCAGGCACCCGTCAATTTTGAAGACGCCATGAAGCGCCTCGATGAGATCGTTGCAAAATTGGAGGAGGACAAACTGCCGCTTGATGAAATGATCGCCTTGTACGAAGAAGGCGTCACACTCTCGCGCCTCTGCAGCGAAAAACTGGAAAATGCCGAACAAAAGGTGCGCCTCATCACCCGACAGTCCGACGGAAACATCACATTGGAAAATTTCAATGAACGCGGAGAATCCTGAATCCGCCCTGCTCCCACACATTCAGGGGCCAACTGACGTGCGGGCCCTTTCGGAGGGCGATCTTTCCCGCCTGGCTGCGGAAATTCGCGCCAAACTCATTCACGACGTTTCGCGCACCGGCGGACATCTCGGCCCCAATCTCGGCGTGGTCGAACTGACCATCGCCCTGCACCGCGCCTTCGACTCCCCGACGGACAAAATTCTCTTTGATGTGAGTCATCAGGGCTATGTCCACAAAATGCTCACCGGGCGCAACGACCGCCTCGACACCATCCGCCAATACGGCGGCCTCAACGGCTTTCTCCTTCGCAGCGAAAGCGAGCATGACGCCTATGGCGCCGGCCATGCGGGAACAGCCCTCTCCGCCGGGCTCGGCATGGCTGCGGCGCGCGATCTTCGAGGCTCCAATGAACATGTCGTCGTGGTGGCCGGTGACGCCGCCCTCACCTGCGGCGTCAGCTTCGAAGCCCTGAACAATGCCGCCGCCACAACCAAACGGTTTATCGTCATCCTCAACGACAACAAATGGTCCATTTCAAAAAATGTCGGCGCCGTTTCCAATTATCTCAGCAAAATCACCGCACATCCGGCCTTTGCCCATCTGCACGAGCGTGCCGCAAAACTCGTTGAATCCCTCGGCGGCAAAGGGGCACGCGATCTTGCCCACAAGGTCGAAAGCGGAGTCAAAAGCCTGCTTCTTCCCAGCGTGATCTTTGAGGATCTCGGCTTCCGGTACTACGGGCCTGTGGATGGCCATGACACCGCGCTTCTCACCCAGACCCTTGAGTTTTTAAAAACTCAAAACGAACCCGTCATTCTGCACATTCTCACCACCAAGGGAAAAGGTTACCAACCCGCCATCGAGCAGCCGGACAAATTTCACGGACTCGGAAAATTTCGCCCCGACACCGGGGAAACGGAGGCTCTTTCCCTGCCCACGTACTCGCAAATTTTCGGTGCGCGGCTTGCGGATTTCGCTGATCACAACAACCGCATTGTCGCCATCACCGCCGCCATGGGAAGCGGCACCGGTCTTTCCGCATTCCAAAAGCGGCATCCCACCCGCTATCACGACGTCGGCATCGCCGAGGAACACGCCGCCATCTTCGCCTGCGGCCTCGCCACGCAGGGGTTCAAGCCCTTCCTTTCCATCTACAGCACATTCATGCAGCGTGCCTACGACATGATCATTCACGACATGGCGCTGCAAAACCTCAACGTCGCCCTTTGCATGGATCGCGCCGGATTAAGCGGTGACGACGGACCGACGCATCATGGACTCTTTGACATCGGATACCTGCGTCACATTCCAAATTTGATTTTCATGCAGCCGAAGGATGAGGAGGAATTCGCGGACATGCTTTGGACCATGACCCATTACCATTCCGGCCCGTGCGCCATTCGCTATCCGCGCGGAGCCGGTGTCGGCGCCAAGCCCAAGGAACGTCCGCAGCTTCTCGAGATCGGCCAAAGCGAGGTTCTCCGACATGGACGCCGCGTTCTTCTCGTCGGTCTTGGCAACATGGTGGAAATGGCAGAACAAACGGCGGATCTCCTCGAAGCGCGGGGAATTGACGCCGCTGTCATCAATGCGCGTTGGATAAAGCCCCTTGACCGTCAGACCATCGAATTCTTCGCCCGCGGCGCCGAAATCGTCTGCACCTTCGAGGATCACGCCCTGCACAACGGCTTCGGCTGCGCCCTCATGGAAGCCTTCGCCGAATCCCGCATCACCACACCCGTCATTCGCATCGGCTGGCCGGATCACTTCATCGAACACGGAAATGTCGAATTCCTCCGGGCCAAATACGGACTCACCGCCGGCGTCGCTGCGGATAAAATTTTGGCGGAACTCCCGCAATCCGGAGAAAATGCGGACGCGTCTCCGGCGGCCTGACACCAAAGCATGACCCAAGCCACGCATCCTCCGCGCAAGCCATGGCGGAAGTTCCTGCGATATTTCCTCATCTCGTTGGGAGCTGTTTTGGCGCTGGTGCTTCTACTCGCCGTTGCAGCGGCGTGGTTTGCCTGGTGGCGGAA
>JACTMZ010000112.1 GCA_014584375.1 Verrucomicrobiota bacterium
CGGGAGATGTCCGGAACATTGGCCGCCGCCAAGCGACTTTGCAGCTCGCTTGTCACCCGGAGAATGTTTTCCATCATTTCCTCGGGAAATTGGAAAACGCGGTGATTGATGCGCTGCATAATGTAGCGAACCCGCGTTCCGGCCTGACTGAAAGCCACGACATAGGTGTCATTGATATGCCCCGATCCGTAAGGACGGCTGTCAAGATACGAGCCGGGAATTTGAAATTTTTCGAAAATGGCGCGGTGCGATGTGTTCATTGTTTTTCAAATCTCGCCGGTTTGTGGCGGACAAAGTAAACCATGCAGTCAAATCTTCCGACGGCGCATTTGCAATACTGGGAATCAGTTTTTTTTGGCAATCCCCGCCCTCCAAAAAAGCGCGGCTCCTTCGAGATCGAAAAACATCCCTTCAAAAAATCCGTTATTCCACGCTCCCATGCGCGCGAAATGTGCTATACGAAGGGCATGTCTTTGAGCGCCTTTGCACCGGGTCGGGTTGAAATTCTCGGCAATCACACCGATTACAACGAGGGCGTCGTCCTTTCCGCCGCACTCAATCTTGGAACCACCATCAGCGGTGCGGCGCGCGGAGATTGCTCCATTCTCCTGCGGAGCAGTGAAGCGACGGAGGTTTCGACTTCGCTGGCGGACATCCGTCCCTCGGGCAACTGGTCCGACTATCCACTTGGAGTGGTGAAAATGTTTGCCGAAGCGGGAGCTGACATCCCGGGATTTGAAGCGAATTTCACCTCGACGCTTCCCGTGGGCGCGGGCCTGTCCAGCTCTGCGGCGCTGGAAGTGGCCACGGCTGCCTTTTTGATGAAGCTGACCGGTTTTTACCGCGAGCCCATGGATTTGGCCAAACTTTGCCGCCGGGCGGAAAACGAATTCGTCGGCGTCAATTGCGGGCTTTTGGATCAGGTGACATCGCTGTTTGGCGAGGCGGAACACGCCGTTTTTCTGGACTGCCGCACGGAGGCTGTTCGCACCATTCCCTTTCCCGAAGACATGGCGCTGATCATCGTTGATTCCGACGTGAAGCACGCCTTGACAGGTGGCGAATACAACGAGCGAAGGGAAAGCTGCTTTGAAGCGGCGCGCCGCCTCGGCGTTTCGGCCCTGCGGGACGCGACATCCGCCGCACTCGACTACGCACAACTTCCGGATCTCATCCACCGACGCGCCGCGCACATTGTCGGGGAAAACGACCGCGTGCTGCGCGCGACGGAGGCGCTGCAGGCGGGAAATCCCGAAGTTTTGGGGAAATTAATGTCCGAGTCCCATCGCAGCTCGCGCATCAATTTTGAAAACAGCACACCGGAGCTCGATCTCCTCGTGGAAATTGCCGAAGGCGTGAACGGAGTCCTGGGAGCGAGGCTGACGGGCGGCGGCTTCGGCGGAGCGATTGTCGCACTTGCAAATCATTCCGAAGCGGAACGAATCGCCAAGGAAATTGCCGGTTCCTATCACGAACACTCCGGCCACCCGGGAACCGCACTTGTCTGCCGCCCGGGCGACGGCGCATGGCGGGCCAACTCCCTCGACGCCCGCCGGCAATAGTAATTGAGTGATCCGGGCGGTCAGCTGCGCGCGCCCAGTGCCTCCAAAAGCCTCGCATGAATGTTTTCAAAGCCGCCGTTGCTGAAAACAATGACGACATCGCCCGGAGACGCTGATTTTGCAACACCCTCCACAATGGCGGCGACATCGGGTTCATAGCGCGCCTCCTTGCCCGCCCGCCGCAGGTCATCAGCCACCTTTTCCGGATTCAGCCGCTCATTTTCCGGCAACTGCTCGATCCGGGCCACCTTCGCTAAAAACACACCGTCGGCACCGGAAAACGCCTTGGGCAAAACATCCTGGAAAACCGCACGCCGCGTGGTGTTCGACCTCGGCTCAAACACCGCCCACAGCTTTGCCGCCGGATATTTGACACGCATCGCCGCCAGCGTCTGCGCAATGGCCGTGGGGTGATGGCCGAAATCATCAATCACCGTGACACCGCCCGCCTCACCGCGAACCTCCTGCCGACGACGAATGCCGGCAAATGTTTTCAGCGCATGACGCATCGCATCCGGCGGCACGCCGTAAAAATGTGCCGCAGAAACCGCCATGGCTGCGTTGCGGACATTGAACTCGCCGATCATCGGCAGTTCAAATTTTTCACCGAAAATTACGAATGACGAGGAATTCGTCCCGAGTTGAACATCACGAATTCGATGGCCCGCATCAGGCGAAAATCCAACCTCAAGGACAGGCGCCGGACAATTTCGCGCCAGCTCCCGGCAATTCGGATCATCACCATTGAGCAACACCATGCCCTCATCGGGAACAATCTGCAAAAGACGGCGAAAACTCGTCAGCACATCCTCCAAATCACGAAAAATATCCGCGTGATCAAACTCCACATTGTTCACAATCACCAGCTCGGGGAGGTAATGAACAAACTTTGACCGCTTATCAAAAAACGCTGTGTCATACTCATCGCCTTCGAGGATGAAATGCCTTGAATCACCCAGCCGACAGCCACGCCCGAGATTCTCCGGAATGCCGCCGACAAGCCAGGAAGGTTCCAAGCCCGCAGACTCGAAAATCCACGCCAACAGCGATGTCGTGGTGGTCTTGCCATGCGTTCCGGTGACGACAAGATTGTGTCTTCCGCGCAAAAAGAAAAATTTCAACGCCTCGGGAAGCGAATAGTAGAGCAGTTTGCGATTGAGAACGGCCTCAACCTCGGGATTTCCCCGCTTCATCGCATTGCCAACGACCACAAAATCGGCATCCGCCGGAATGTTTGACGGACTGTATCCGCGTATGATCTCGACGCCCTTGTCCTGCAAAAACGTGGACATCGGCGGATACACATTTTCATCCGATCCGGTCACCGTCACACCACGATCCGTCAACGCGGCGGCCAACGCGCCCATGGCCGTTCCGCAAATTCCGATAAAATGCACCTTGCGCAGGGGCGTGCTGTCAGCGGCACTCATCAGTAAACATCCCGCCGATAACGTTTGGATTTTTTCAAATCATCCGCCCAGGATTCGGCATCCTCCACCGACATTCCGCCCTCTTCCACAGCGATGCGTCGCAGCGCCGCATCCACATCCTTCGCCATGCGCTCCGCATCGCCGCAGACGTAAAAATATCCGCCCTCATCCAGCCATTTCCAAAGCTCCCGCGCATTTTCCATCATGCGATCCTGCACGTAAATTTTATGATCCTGATCCCGTGAAAACGCCGTATCGAGCCGATGCAGGACGCCATTATCCAGCCAGCGCTTCATTTCCTCCTCGTAAAAGAAATCGCTTGCCCGATTTCGTTCGCCAAAGAAAAGCCACGCCTTGCCTGGCTCCTTCCGGGCCTCGCGCTCCTGCAAAAACGCACGAAACGGCGCAACTCCGGTGCCGGGGCCGACCATGATGAGCGGCGCGCCGGAATCCTCCGGAAGCCGAAAATGTTTGGCCGTGTGAATAAACACCGGGAACGTCTCCGTTCCCGCACGATCTGCAAGAAAGGTCGAACAAACCCCCCGGCGCTTTTTTCCATGCAAATCATAACGCACCACGGCTACAGTGAGATGAATCTCCTCGGGAAAGGCCCTTTGTGATGACGCAATGGAATACAGACGAGGTTGAAGCTTTCGCAACAGCCCGACCAATTCCCCCGCCTCAAAATGCGCGCCCGGATAGGCGCGCAAAATGTCCGCAACCTCACGTCCGTCAATCCAATCAGCCAGCACCATTTTTGCCTCCGGATCCAAAAATTCCGCCAACTCATCCCCGGCGTCCGGACATTTGGCAAGAATCGCCGACAACAATTGCTTGGAGGGTTCGCGCAGCGTGACATGACGCATCAAAATATTCCGCAGGGACGTCGTTTCCCCTTCGGGAAAATTCAACATCTCTTCGCCACTCAGGCCGGACGCCGCGAGCAAATCCTCCACATCATCCGAGGCATTTGTTGGGAATATTCCCAGCGAATCACCCGGCTCGTACACCAAACCGGAATTTTTGATGGAAATTGCCAGATGCAGCGTTTCCTTTCCCGATCCGGAGCGTGTCAGCGGACACACTTCAAGCAATCGCGCCGGAAACGGATTTTTTCGATTATAAGGCGCGGACATTCCGGAAAATATGCCCGCATTGCGCGGAGATTGCACGCTTCAAACAGATTCGCCAAAAAGCCTCGTCACCACGCTCTGCTCGGTCACCACACCGAGAATGCGCCCCGTCACCTCATCCCTCACATCAGCCACCGGCGTGGAGGAACGCCTCAAATCCTTCAAAACACGCCACGCGGAAAGCCTGGATGGAAATGTCAACATCGCACGGGCGAACGATTGCGCACGCACATTCATCGAACCCGACAACGCCGCCGCCCCACAGGACATCACTCCCAACGGAAGTCCGTCAGCCCCCATCACCAGCGTGTACCGAGCCGTGCCCGCCACGCGCTCGGACAACACTTCACCCAGGGGAACATCCGCCGACACTTGCGGAAAATCCTCCAGGTGAACGGCCAGATCGCCCGCCGTAAGACGGCGAAAATCCAATGTGGCGCGCAGCATGGTTCGCTCCAGCGGCGAGACATCCTCGCATTGCGCCGCCAGGGTCATGATTTCCTCCGCAACGGGTGTTGTTGGAGCGGCATTCTCCCGAATTTTTCGCAGCAGCGCCGCGACCGGGCGAGCCAGGGGCGCCCAAAAAGATCCCGCCAACGAAACCATCCACCACAACCGGGCCAAAATTGCAAACGGCAGACGCCGGAAAATTTGACGCGGCGCCGTTTGAACAAACAGGACGTAAATCGGCAAAAAAATCAGCGGTGCCGCCCACCAGAATTTTCCGGAGGCGCGCGTGGCGGTTTCGACGGACAACACCACAAGCGCTCCCATCGCCAGCGCACGGCAGGTCCAGGCCAGAACCAAATCCGCCTGCGGACGCGCCGCGCGCCATGCGAGCATTTGGGCGGCCCGGCGATTTCCCTTGTCGGCCCGATGACGCAAACGCAGCGGATCAAGCGCCTGCCACGCTGCATCCAATCCGGAAAATATGGCGGAGGCTGTCAAAAGCATGACAAATAGCAACACTGTCATTCCTGCAATGCCCCCCCTGTTTTTTGGCGCACCCGACGCAGGGTCACTTCGCGCACGCGTTTCTGGCTCATCGAGCGCACCGTCACCTTCCACGGGCCAAGACTCACGGAGGCTCCTGCCTGCGGAAAACGACCAAGCTGATTCACAACATAGCCGCCGATCGTTTCAATTCCTTCCTGCCGCACATCGAAGCCGAGATATTCATCAAGGTCGTCCAGTCGCGCCGTTCCCGCCGCCAGCAACTCATCCTCATCAATCCGTTCAATATAAAGCCCGGATCCCGCCTTGGGAACGGCGCTCCCAAGCATTTCCTCAATAAAATCCTCCAGCGTTACCACACCCTCGACGCCGCCAAATTCATCCAGCACCACAGCCAGGGGCTGCCGTCTTTTTAAAAAACTGCCAAGCAATTCGCTCGCCTCCATGCTTTCCGGAACAAACGACGGCGGCAGCAGAGCCTCAATAAACCGCATCCCCTCCGGAAGGCGCCCGAGAGTCCGCCTGTCAAGCAACCCCACCACTTCATCCGGCGTCTCACCCACCACCGGAACCCGGACGAATTTGTGCTCCAAAAACAACGCGCGCACTTCGTCATTGGTCATGTCATCCCGGGCGAAAACAACATCAACCCTCGGCGTCATATAATGATGTGCCGTTGCGCTGCTCAAACGAAACACCTCGATCAGAACCTCCGCCTCATACACGGTCAACGCCCCCTCCTCCGCACGCATCCGCAGCAAGGTTTCCGCCTCTTCCGGCCCGGGCGGAAGACGCGGCTCAAAGGACCACGGAAACACGCGGCGCGACACGGACGACATCAGCGGCTGCAACCGTTCGTAAAGCGGACGCAATGCGGGCAAAATCACATCACCCGCTTTTTTCAGCAGTGGTTCCCATCCACGCGGACGGCGTGACGCAATCGCACCCGGAATGACTTCGAGAAGCAGGGCGGGAACAAGGAAAAGCGACACCCAGGCCCAGGAGGGCGCCGCGACCTGTCTTCCCGCCAGCATTCCAGCCACCCAAAGCGCATACCACGCCCCACCCCGTGCCAGCGCGCCGCCCATGGTGAAAACCGCAAACAGGCATTCACGCGAATGCGCGCGTCCGCCCCACAACTGCTCCGTGCGTTCGTTCGGCATGCGCCCGAGCAAAATTTCCAACGCACGCAAAACAGCTCCTGCAACGGTCAGCAGCAGACCGCCAACAAGCCAGCTTGCCCAGAATCCTTGCATTAGAATCGTACGATCACCTTACTTCAAAACCGCGACCGACACAGCAACACGAATGCGTGACCAGCCGGCTCATCATGTTCCCGAGCGACGCACGTCGTCGGCAAACTCCGCGAAAATTTGTCCCGCCCCCCGGCCCATGCCCTCCACGGCATCGGTTGGCGACACGGCCTTCATCGGAACCTCCCGCCGGTAAATCCGGCGAAAAATCTGCCGGTCACCGGAGCCGTCCCGTCCAATGAGAACAATATCCATCGCCACCACTGCGCGCGGATTTTTAATATCACGATAATCCGCATACAATTCGCTCAAGCGCGGCTGCACAATGAAATCAGTCGCCAGCGGAGAGCCTGGATCGCGCACCACTCCGACCTTTGCTCCCGCGAGCCATTGACGCAGCTCGCCGGCGAGCGCCTGCGGTGGCGGCGCAAGGAAGCGGTTGTAAAAATCACTCTCGTAACGCAGGTCGCCCGTCCGGTAGAGCAGCATCTGGCCGGAAGCCTGCGCCGGCGCGGTGAATGGCATCACGGTGATGGCGCGGGAACCCGCCGGGCCGACAGACGGCGCAGGCAGTTTCAAAGCGTAATCCTGGATGACCACGGCGGGCTGACGCAAGGAGCACGAGGCGGCGGCAAAACACACAACTGCACAGACAAAAAACCGGAGGCTTGTTTTCATCGCTTGGATTTTGTTTTGCCCGCCGGGTCAAACGGCGATCGCTTGGGCGGTTCCCCCAGCAAAAGCTGCGAGGGAAATTCACGCAAGTTCTCGGTCAGGGTGCGCACATTGGCGGCAGCCGCCCGAAAATCCCCAACGATCGCCGCCACTTCGTCCGGATTCAACAATGGGCTCGCCTGCACCTTGTCCACCAACACCTGCGCCCTCTGCGTCATTCTTCCCGCGTCGTCCGCCGCCGCCCTCAACGATTCCAAAGTCCTGGCCGCATCGGCGTTCAACTCCGGCACACGCAGCTCGTTCACCTTTTTTCTCAGATCCGCAATCAATGCGCGCAAGTCGGCGCTGATCTGTCCGGGCTCCACCTTGTCCATGCTGGCGGTCAATTTTTCCAAGGTTGTATTGGCTTTTCCCAAAGCCTCGTGCAATTGCGACATCACTTCCTTGACGTCCAATCCTTTGACGGTGTCCATGATGCTATTGATCGAATCAAGCATGCTGGCAATCGTGCCCGGCGCCGAGGGAATATAGGGATTCTCCGGCGTCCACCATATCGGCAGCGGCGGCGGACGCCTGTCCTCCGGAAGATAATCCAATTCGGCGAAATTCAGACCCGTGATGCCCTGCGGTTGAATCATGACCCGCAACCCCTGTTTGACGGCCTTCTCCACATAGGAACTCAAGTCCGGGTCATTCGTCAAACCATGAAAGGCCTGACTCTCAACCTCCAAAATCAAAACCACATAATCACGTCGTCCGTCCTCCCGACCCTCCGGCTGACTGTACATATTGAAAGTAAAATCAATGCTGGAGACGCGTCCAATGGTGACTCCGCGAAATTTCACAGCCGATCCAACATCAATCCCCTGCACCGTCCCATCCGCATAAGTTTCTATATAAAAACGCGGACGAAACATGCGCCCCGCCCCGATATAGATCAGGGATCCGGCGATCAGCAGAAATGCGATGATGACAAAAACACCGATTTTAAAATAATTGGCGTGGCGATTCATAAGTCAGGCGGCCTTGGATCCCTCCGGTTCTCTCCGAAAGAATCTGCGAACGTAATCATTGGTCGGATGATCCCGCAACTCTTTGGGATTTCCCTCGGCGACAATTTCACCGCGCTCGAGTATGAGGGCCCGGTCTCCAATGGCGTAAATGCTGGCCAGTTCATGTGTGGCAATGACGAACGTAATTCCAAGATTTCGCGAGAGCGAACGGATCAGCTCGTCCAACCCGGCGGATGTGATTGGGTCAAGGCCGGCGGAAGGTTCGTCCAGAAAAAGAATGCGCGGATCCAGCGCCATGGCGCGGGCCACCGCCGCACGCTTCTGCATGCCGCCGCTGATCTCCGACGGCAGATAATCCGCGAACTCCCCCAGGCCGACCTGTTGAAGTTTCAATCGAGCCAAAAGCGAACGGCCCGAAGGCGGCAAATCCGTCCATTCCTCCAGGGGCAGCGCCACATTTTGCTCAAGCGTCATGGAGCCGAACAGCGCGCCGCTCTGATACATCACGCCGAATTGCCGCAGAATTTTCTGACGCCGGGCTCCGGATGCGCCGACGATGTTTTCCCCACCGATATAAATTTCACCCGAAAGGGCCGGATAAAGGCCGATCATATTTTTCAAAAGCGTGCTTTTTCCGCATCCGGAGCCGCCGAGAATAATGAACACCTCACCACTGCGGACGCGAAAATTGATGTCCCGCAACACAACACGTCCCGCATAACCGGCGCTCATGCCGCAAACCTCGATAATTGCGCGCTCTTCGGTTGGCATAATCAAAATTTCAACTGGTAATAAATCACGGCGAAGAGCGCGTCTATCAGCACCACAAGGAGAATTCCGGTGACAACGGCCTTGGTCGTCGAATCGCCGACCGCCGAGGCACCGGAACCGGTTTGAAGTCCCCGCATACATCCGACTCCGGCCACCGCCGCGCCGAGAAAAAACGATTTGATCAATCCCGCGAAAATATCATGAGGCGTCACGGCGGATATCAACTGGTTCGTAAGGGCGACCAGCGGATAACCACGCAACATCATCACCACCACGCCACCCGCCACCCCTGCAACCATGGAATACACGGTCAATACAGGCGTCACGGCAATGCCCGCCAGCACGCGCGGCACGGCAAGAAAACGCACGGGGCTCAATCCCATCGTGGTCAAAGCCGCCACCTCCTCGTTCACTTTCATCGTCCCTATTTCCGCCGCAAACGCCGAGCCGGAGCGTCCGGCCAGCATGATCGCCGTCATGATCGGCCCCAGCTCCCGCACCATGGCCAGAGCGACAAGATTGATCACGAAAATATCCACCCCAAACTGCGCCATCGGGATGGACGCCTGGAACGCGATGATCATACCGGTGAGGAAACTGATCAGAATGACAATGCCCAGCGCATTGGTGCCCGCCTTTTCCACAATGATCCACCATTCGCGGAATCGCAGCCCGCGCGGATTTGCACCCAGGGCCAGCAAACCAGCGCTTGTTTCGCCCACAAACTCCGTCTGTTCGCGCCAGCCCGCCGCACGCATCGCCGTCGCGCGCCCAAGACCGGTGATCCAATTGCCGTCTTCACGCTCCGGAACAGCGGGCTTTTCCAATTTTTCACGGTCAATTTTGTCGTAAAACGCGCGAAACTTCGGTGCCAATCCTTCCAATCGCATCACATGCCCCCGCTCTCCAGCCGCCTCCTCAATGGCTATCAAAAGCGCAAATCCGGCACCGCCGCAGTAATCCACCCCGGAGCAATCCACCGTCACTCCTCCCGCCGCACGCTTCTCCGCCGCCAGCGCCTCGTCCCAAAAACCTGCAACCGATCCGTCGTCCAACCGCCCCTTTAATTCCAAAACGACAGCCTTCTCGCGTTCGCTGACGCGCAAAGTCCCGCTGGGCGCTGATTTTTTAACCGGCATACAAGCCCGAGAAATTCCGCAGGAAGCTCACCAGAAACTCTGCGGAACCTCGATCTGATCGCCGGGAAGCAGGCGGATGTCCATGGCCGGATTGGAGCGAACGGCCTTGACGTCCACAATCTGCACCTTGCCGGCGCGCAGCAGACGCACCTTGCGTTGATCCGCGTAATCCGTGAATCCCCCGGCGGCGCTGATTGCGCCGAGCACGGTGAGATCCGCCGTGTATTCCACGCGACGTGGCTGCCGCACATCGCCGCTCACATTCACAAAACGCAAGGTGGTCGGCACGGTGACGGTGATGGAGGGATTTGTGTAAATTTCTCCGCTTTTGTAAGCGCCTTCGATGGAGCGTTGCAAATCAGCCTGCCCCAAACCCGCTGCACGAACCTTGCCGATATGGGGAAGATTGATGTACCCCTCGCCGTCAATCGTATAGGTTCCCGTAACCACACCCACCTCCTCGGCGGGCACGCCGCCAATGCGCAATTCCAAAGTGTCACCGGTTCGGAAAACCGGGCCGGAATCCTGCGCAAACACTGCGGTGGTGAATAAAAACACCGCCACACAAAATGCGAATCGAAGCTTAATAATCATCGGAATGTCCCGCATGCGTCGCCTTGCGATCGGCGGACGCCGTTTTCCCAGATCCATCCCCCTTCTTGGAAAGAGACTCTCCCTCCGCAGTCGGGCGACGGTAATAGGAATAATAATTGGTGTAGTACTCGTAATACTGATCCTGACGGACATCCACATTATTGAGGACAACGCCAAGGATGTTGCCGCCGACATTGATCACGGCCTGTTTGACGCGCTGAAGCATGGCTCGCGGAAAGCGGCGGTGCTGCACGACGACAACAGTCAGATCCACGGCACGCGCCAGAACCGAGGCGTCGCTTACTCCAAGAATCGGAGGAGAATCGAAAAAGACGACGTCAAAACGATTTTTCACCTGGGCAATCAAATCCATCATGCGCTGGGAATTCAGGATTCCCACCGCATCAAAGGGCAGCTTGCCGCTCGGCAAAATGAAAAGATTGGGCAATGAGAGAGTCTGGATGACATCCTCCAAATCAATGTCCGTCGTGAGAAAATCAGTCAGCCCCCTGTCACCGTCCACGCCAAAAATCCGATGTTGCGTCGGGCGCCGCAAATCGGCGTCCACCACAAGGGTGTTATAGCCGCCTTGGGCGAACGTGTAGGCGAGATTGGCCAGCGTGGTGGACTTACCCTCACCTGCGCCGCCGCTCACAAAAGTAATCGTATTGGCATCCGGCGAGTGGCGGTTGAATTCCACATTGGTGCGCAAAATGCGATAGGCCTCGGCGTCAGCGGTGGCCTCGGGATGCTCCATGAGCAGCTGAATATCCTTGGGCACCACGGCCAGAACCGGGACTTGAAGATAGTTCTCAACGTCCTCCATGGTTTTGACGCTGGTGTCGAGATATTCGAGGAAAAAGGCGAGGCCGACACCGACAATAAGGCCGACCACGACGGCGAGAGCCATATTGAGGAGCACCTTCGGTTTGGACGGGAAGGAGGCCGGCTCGGCCTTTTCCCAAATGCGCGCCGGGTTCATCGGCATGCTTCGCTGCATGGTTTCGGTGGAAAGACGAAGTTCAGCAGCTTCCAAAACTTTTTTGGCCTGGATGTAATCATTTTTGGCCCGCGCATATTCCGAGTTGCGGGTCTTCGCCTCACGCTGTTGTAGGCGTGATTTTTCCAGCTGCTCCTCCATGGTGGCCAGCGATTTCTCGGTAATATCCAAATTCGCCGCCAAAGTGCGTCGAATGCTGCTGACCTGATTTGAAAGCTGCTGCCTGTAAGTGTCCGTCTTTGCCTTGAGCGAAAGAATCTGAGGATGACGGGCACCAAGCCCCGACTGCATGGCGCGGGCCAGTTCCGAAGAACTCTCCTGATACTGAGGGAGAATCTGCATGATCGTCTGATCCTGAATCTCCAATGTCGGCAGGGAACGCATCAGGTCATCACCGGACAGCTTTTCAATTTGCTGGTATTTGGTTCGGAGGGTGGAGGTCCTGACGCGCGCTTCATTGACGAGCGCCTCCTGATCCAGCAGCACCTTATCCTGCGCCTGCAGGGGATCTTCGAGGCTGTCGGGATTCAGGTCGGTAATGCCGAGTTCCGTGCGGATGCGCCCCATTTCCTCAGCGGCCTGCTGCACCTTGGCGCGTTGCTTGGACACCTCGTCCTCCAATGTGGCGAGCGAGCGGGAAAGAACCTTTTGCTGCTCGTCAATCCTCTTGCGCTGATACTCCTGCGCAATGGTGTTGGCGAGATCCGACGCCTCCTGCGGATCGGTGCTCTCAACGCTGATCTGTAAAAGGTTGGTGTTTCTCACCTCGCGCACATCAATCATATTGCGCAGGCGAAAATAAGCCTGTTCCTTGCTGCGAATGCCGTCCTCGCTCCACCGGCGCACCAAGTCCAGCGTGTCAATGACCGGATACAGCATTTCCTTTCGCTGAATGATCTGAAACTGCGTGGTGGCAAAGCGCGGATCCATTCCCATGCCACCCTGATAACCTTCGGTGAAAATGCGGATTTTCTGCTCGTTTTGCTCCACCTCGATGATGACATTCGACTGATATTGTCGCGGCAGAAAATACGTGGTGACACCCGCCGTGACGACAACCAGCAGGAAGACCAGCGTGATAATCGGCAGGCGGAGGCGAATCACCCTCCAATAATCGAGAAAATGAAGCTTGGCCTCTTGCGAGGGTGTAGATTCTTGATCAGGCATGAAATAAATGGGGCTCTGGAGCCCGATAACTCTAGCAGCGGATGAACACGCTGCAAGGCAAAGACCGCCAAATCCGCAAAAATATTCGCCAGGAATTTTTTACCCCCCGCTCGCAAATATTGATTCGCAGAAAGGCGGAATGTATCCTGCGCCCCAGCGGCGCGAGTCGTTTTGCGGATGGCGTTCCTGGCACGAAACACATCCGTCCCCGCGCATCAAAATGGGTAAAATCACATGATTTTTTTGCAGATAGCCGGGGGGGTTGCCTTGGTCATTTTTGGCGTGCGTTTTTTGCGCAAGGGATTTGACCGGCTTTTCGGCGGGCAACTGGTCATCTGGCTTTCGGGGCTTACGGAGCACCGGTGGAAGGCGTTTGGAGCCGGGGCGGTCGCGGGGGCGCTGGCGCCGTCCTCGACGGCGATCTCGATGGTGACAATTCAAATGATGGATGCCGGACAACTCTCGGCCCGCCGGATGCTCGCATTGCTGCTTGGCGCAAACATGGGCATCACCATCACCGTGCAGCTGATCGCCCTGCGATTGCAGGATTATGCCGGGGCGTTCATCCTCCTGGGCGTTCTCGGCTTTCTGTTCCTTCGCCGTGAAAAATTGCGGGGGACAGGTCAGTGTCTGCTGGCGTTCGGCTTTATTTTTCTGGCCATGCAAATGATTGGCAACGGGGCGGATCAACTCAACGCGCTGCCGGAAATGCGCGAATGGGTGCGTCTGTTTGCAGGACATCCCCTGCTCGTCTTTCTGCTCGTCTCCCTTTTCACACTGGCCGTGCAAAGTTCCACCGCCAGCATCGGTTTTGCGATGGGCCTGGGCGGCAGTGGGCTATTCGGATCGGACTTGATGGTTCCCTGGATTCTGGGGGCGAGCATCGGAATCGGGCTTACTTCGCTGATTGCAGGCTGGTCCACGTTGGAAGGACGGCGGCTGGCCGTGGCAAATCTTCTGGCCAAACTGCCCCTCGCCCTGCCGCTGGTGCTGTGGCCGGGACTGGCGGCGCATGTCTTCGCCCTGATGCCGGGCCCGATCATGAGCCAATCGGCCATGTTTTACACCGGCTTCAATTTGGCCGTCGGGCTGATTTTTGTCCCCCTCGCAAGTCCGCTGGTTCGTCTGGTGCGCTGGATGATCGCCCCGCCGCCGACACCGGTTTCCGGACTGCCGACCGAGGAGTCCTATCTCGATCCCTCCGTTTTGGAGAGCCCCTCGTTCGCCCTCACCAACGCCCAACGCGAAATTCTTGCCATGAGCGACAGCGTCAAGCGCATGCTGGAATATTTCTGGCGGGGATATGAAACAAAAAGTCCGGCCCTCATTGAACAGGTGGCGCGGGAGGACGATTGCGTGGACCGATATTATCGCGAAATCAAGGACTACCTCAGCCGCGTCGGAGGCGGACTCACCCCGGAAGAGGCGCAATGGCATTTTGCCATGATGACGTTTTCCAACGAACTCGAAAGCGCCGGGGACATTGTTGAAAAGAAAATGTGCGAGGTGTTTCGCAAGCAATCCGCCGAATCGCTGCCGCTGACGGCATCCGATCACGAAGTCCTGCGTGAATTGCAAAGCCGGGTTCTTCTGCGTTTCACCGTGGCTCAAAGGATGCTGATCAATCGGGGCGGGTCGGGAATCAACGACTTTCTGGACGGCAAGGAGGCACTCAACAAATGGTGCCGAAAGGCCGAAAAGGAACACTACGAGCGGTTGCTCGGCGCCAGCCCTGCAGTCATCGGCGCCAGCGGATACTTCCTGGATTTGCTCGACAGCTACCGTCATTTCAACAGCCACATCACGACCATCGGCTACGCCTTTCGCTCCCAGGCCGTCCACCGCCCGAAATCAGCCGCGCCGGAAGCCGAAACGACAAACTGATCCCGCCCGCATCAAAGAAGCAGCGACAAAACGAGAAGATTCATCAAATAAATCACAACCAGCGAATAAAATGTTCCGCCGTAATGCAGGTCGGATTGCCCCTTTGGAATCATCGAAATCGTCAGGCAGGCGTGAAAACACCAGGTGAAGCCCAGTAAGAACGAGAGAACACCCACAGCCGTTCCCCGATACGGCTCGAGATCCACAAAGACAGCAACCAATCCGTAGGTCACAATGACAAACACGCTGTAAATCGGAACAAAATACGGCGCCAGCGCAATCCAGGTGTTGATCTTCGAGGAAATGATGTGGCCGCCATCACGACCGAAGTGAAAATCATCCACCTTCCCCCCCATCAGCCGCACCGCAATCGCATGGGTCAGCTCATGCCCGTAAACATAGATCCTCACCCACCCAGGCGGCAGCCCAAAATAAATGATCAACCAGCAAATCATGCCCAGGCTGAAAAACCAAAACTCCGGAGTCATCCAAAATGACAGGCGTCCCTCGGGTTGAACCGTGAACGCATCCACCAGGGAACGAAAAAACGCGGCAGTGAGCACATAGCACGGCGCGAGCAAAAAAAGTCCGACGATAAATTTGACCCATCGCACTGGAACGACCATGACGGCGTCCGCCGGCGCGACAAACGTGGCGTTGAGGCGCTTTTTTTTCGCTGAATCCCCGCGACCGGCTCGTCTGGTCATGAGGAGCAGGGACGCGTCAGGCGCGCCCCGTGTAGGAGCCCGTGCGCGTGTCAATTTTCACCATTTCACCCTCCTTGATGAACAGCGGGACATTGACGACAAGGCCTGTTTCAAGCGTTGCGTGTTTTTGCACATTGCTGGCCGTGTCACCGCGCAATCCCTCGGGGGACACCGTGACTTTCAGGGTGACCGACGCGGGAAGTTCGACTTCGACGGCGCGGCCTTCGGCATAGAGCACTTCGACCTTGAGATTTTCCACCAGGTAATCCTTGGCCTCGGCGAGAAGCGATTCATCGAGCTCCAGCGTCTCGTAAGTTTCCGGATCCATGAAATGATAGCCCTCGTGATCCTTGTAGCTGAACTCGAGTTCACGGCGCTGCAAATCCACCAGCTCCACCTTTTCGGTCGAGCTGAAGCGCACATCGGCGGAGTTGCCGGTTTTGATGTTGCGAAGTTTGGCCTGAACAAACGCGCGCAAGTTGCCGGGCGTGCGATGGTGAACTTCCAGCACAATGTTCGTGTTGCCATTGTATTTGATGGCCATTCCTTTTCGGAGGTCGTTGGCGGCGGGCATGGGATTTTGTATGTGTTTGTTGTTTTAGACGCCGCGGAGACGGGAAAGATCCTGCGAATCAATCACGCCGATCGGGCGGTTGTCATTATCCACCACGATGAGGTCGTCTATGCGATGGGTCTTTAGCACGCGCAGGGCCTCCGCCGCAAGCTTGTCGCCGCCGATGGTCACCGGAGACTTGGTCATGAAACGTCCGACAGGCAGCGAACCCAAATCCGAATGCGCCTGATAATGACGCGCCAGATCGCCGTGGGTAAACACACCGCAAAGCACTCCGTCATCCCCGACAATCACAGCCGCACCGGTGCGGCATTTTGTCATTTCCTTCAACACCCCAATCACCGGCATTTCCGCCGTCACGCAAGCCAGGCGGTCGGGCTTGCGCATGATTTGTTTAACGCGACTGAGCAAAATGCGTCCGAGGCTGCCTCCCGGATGAAAGCGGGCGAAATCCTCCTGGCGAAATCCACGCGCTTCGAGCAGAACCATGGCCAAGGCGTCCCCGAGGGCCAGCATGCTCGTAGTGCTGGAAGTCGGCGCGAGATTGAGCGGACAGGCCTCCTGACTGACCGAAACATCCAGCACGACATCCGCCGCCTGACCGAGGGTGGAATTCGGGCGGCCTGTGATGGCGACAAGTTTCACATTGAAACGCGCCAGCGGCGGCAAAAGTCCCACCAGCTCGGAGGTTTCGCCGCCGTAGCTGAAAGCCAGAACCGCATCGCCGTCGGAAACAAGGCCGAGGTCGCCGTGAAGGGCATTGAGCGAATTGAGCACCACCGCCGTCGAACCGGTGCTCGTGAGGGTGGCGGCGATTTTTTCCCCGACATGACCGGATTTGCCAACGCCGCAGACAACGATTTTCCCGTGGCCGTCAATGCAGGCCTTGAGAATTTCAACGGCCTTGCCAAAAGCCGTGCCGTCAAGCCGGTCTGACATGCGGCTCAATTCATCCGCCTCAATCCGAAGAACGCGGCGGGCTTTTTCAAGATAATCCATCGAGGGGACAATGATTTCGCGGATGCCGCCGGAAAAGCGAGTGCGATTTTCAGGATTGCCCGCAATGAACGGGGGAATTAAACGATAGGAATGCGCGGCATTTTTGTCACCTGTATCATTCTTATCGCGGCCGGAAGCTGCCTGGCCCAGGACTTCGTCGCCCCGCGTCAGCCCCGCCGCGAAATCACCGCCCCGCAAAAGCCGATAACGCCGCTGGATCCGGATTCCAACATCGAAGGCGCCGTCGCCGCCGTTTTCCAAATGAAGCAACCCTGGCAGCTCGTCAATCCGCTCGCAGCCAAAGGATACGGCGACGGGCGCTATCTGACATCCTGGGACGAACGCAATCCGGAAAAGCCGAAGGGCTTTATCATTTTCGGATTCCGCGTCTGGTGAGCGCGCTGCCGCGTCTTTCCCGACGATGATGCGTCTGCTCTTCGTCAAACTTCGCCACATCGGCGACGCACTGCTGCTCACACCCACGCTGGCAGCGGTCAAACAGGTGCTGCCCCGCGCCGAAATCTGGGTCGTCGTTCGCGGCGGATGCGAAGAAATTCTCGCGGGCTGTCCGCATATTGACCGTTTGTGTACAGCGATGATTCCCGAGCGCGGCGCAGCCCGCCGGGGACGACGGGGCGGCGATCTGCATCTGCTGCGCGAACTGCGGGCGGCGCGCTTTGAACACGCCTTTGAACTTGGAGGCGGGGATCGGGGGCGGTGGATGGTCACGCTCAGCGGCGCGCGCGGACGAACCACCACAACATCGGCCATGGTTTTTCCCAGGCATTGGAAAATTGCATTCAACCGCCCTGCGACGCGACGCCGCTATGGATTCCACGAAGTACAGCGGGATTACATGACGGTGCAGGAAATTCTGCCGCTGCCCAAAATCATTCCGCCCCTGTGCTTCGAGCCGGACGCCATGCAACCCTGGGAACCGTCGGCAAATTTTGAAAACTTCGCCGTGATCCATCCGGGAACCCGCTGGGAAAAAAAGGCGTGGCCGGAGGAGCGGTGGATTGACGTCGGGCGGGCTCTGCTCAAGCGTGTCCGGCAGCTGATCATCAGCTCCGGGCCGGACGCCCGGGAATCAGCCCAGGCGGAGCGCATTGCGGCGGCTCTCGGACC
>JACTMZ010000079.1 GCA_014584375.1 Verrucomicrobiota bacterium
GATGATGTGAACGGACTGCCCGGACGCGGACACGAACCGCGTGTTGAGGCGATTTTGCGAAAAAAACTGCCGCGCGCGCAAATGACGGTCGCGTTGTCGGAAAGCATGGCAAACGACCTCGCTGCCCTCGGAGCGGACAAAAACCGCGTGCGCATCCTGCCCAATGCAGTGGATGCCGAACGTTTCGTCGTCGGCACAAATCGCGAGGCACTGCGGACGACCCTCGGCATTCCTCAAAACGCCTTCGTCTTCCTGTGCGTGGCGCGCAACCACCCGCAAAAAAATTATCCCGCGCTTTTTCAGGCCTTTTGCCGCCTCGTCGAAGCCCACCCGGATCGCAAGTTTCACCTGCTGGCGTCCGGACGCGGCGTTCCCGCCCTGCAAACGGATGCCGAGGCGGCGGGTCTCGCCGGGAAAATCAGTTTTTTTGAATTCGGCGCACCGGCGAACGGCTCGGAAATTCCCGTAATGCCACCACAGGGACTGGTGGATCTTTACCGGGCGGCAGACGCGTTTGTCCTGACTTCGTTGCTGGAAGGATTCAGTTCCGCCCTGCTCGAAGCCATGGCGGCAGGCCTTCCCATCATCGCCACAAATGTCAGCGGCATCCGGGATGTGATTCAATCCGGGGAAAACGGCCTGCTCATTCCGAGCGGCGACGAATCCGCCTTCGCCCGCGCCATGAGCGAAGTGTCCGAATCCGCCAGCCTGCGGGAAAAACTGACGGAAGGCGCCCGGGCATCCGCCGAGCCATACACATGGCCCCGCGTGACGGCGGCCTACGGCACGCTTTATCACGAATTGATAAAAACACAGAAACGACATTCACCATGAGCAACCAGGCCAAATTTTCACAAATTGCAAAATTCGCCGCAACGCTCGCCATCGCGTTTTCTCTCGGCGGTTGCGCGTTATTGGGCAAAAAAAAGCCAGCGATTCCCGAAGCCACCCTGCCGACGTGGATCGGCAAGGTTGTCATGGTGGACAATTCCTACGGCTTCGCCCTGGTGGACACCGGCGCTCCCCGAAGGGTGGCCGTCGGCACCCGGCTGCTCTCCTTCCGCGAACAAAGCCGCACCGCCCTGCTGACCGCCACCGAGGAAATCCGCCCGCCCTACCTCGCCGTGGAAATCACCGAAGGACTGCCTTCCCTCGGCGACCAGGTCGCGCTGGACGAAAGCCTCGCGCCGCAAGTTGCGCCGACACCCACACAGGAGGCCGCCCGACCGGACGCCAAACCACCGCGCAAAACCCCGGGCATCCTGCGCCCCTTTGCGCCGCTTTTCCGAATCTTCAAACCGGGAGCACAAACGACAACGCGGAAACATTGACACTTTCCCTGCGACACATCAGACTGTCAGTTATCACCGGCAAGCATTACGAGCCTTCCGGCGTCAAATCCAAACAACCAAGAAGTTTCCTCCGTTTATGAACGAGCCGAAAAAAGAGACAGTCCGCATCGTCCTTCCGCCCAATCGCGACGGCACACCGTCCGCCGCCAATCCGCGCGAAGCCGCCATGATCAATCTTCCACCCAAACCCATTCCGACCGCCGCAGGCGCTCCTCCCACAATGCCTGCGCCGCCGAAGCCCGCCATGCCGCCCGCGCCGGGAGTCTCCGCGCCTCCCAAGCCGCCCGGAGCCCCCTCGATTGCCGCCGCACCGTCGGCTCCCTCGCCCGCAATTTCCGCCCCGAAGCCTCCAGCTCCCGCACCTGCTGCAGGTATTCCGAAACCGCCGGCACCCGCTTCCATCCCGAAGCCTCCGGCTCCCGCAGGCGCAATCCCACCGCCTTCCGCCGTGGCTCCCAAACCTGCCGCCCCGGCCCCGGCTCCCGCCGCCGCTCCAAAGCCACCCGCAGCGCCGACTCCCGCTCCCGCCGCCGAAAAACCTGCCGCTCCCGCTCCATCCACACCCAAACCCGCCGTGGCAGGGCCGACGGCGCTCAAGCCGGGTGAAGCCGCCAAAAAGGAAACAGCCAAGGTCAGCGTCACCCCGCCAGCCAAAGCCGCTGTGCCGCAGGCCACGGTAAAACTGACGCAGGACGCTCCGGCAAAACCGGCCCCGGCCATCAAAACCAAAGCCGAAGATAAAACGGCGAGCACTGCGGAGGCGCCGGATCAACTCACAGGAGTTCTGGCCATCGCAGCCGCTGTTGTGGCTCTAGCCGCCTTCGGCATCCAGATCTGGACCTACCTGTAATCGTATTTAAAAAAACCATGGCCAGCGCACACATCCTGCAACTTAACGACAGCAATTTTGACACCGAGATCAACAAGGGCGCCACACCGGTGCTCGTGGATTTCTGGGCTCCATGGTGCGGCCCCTGCCGCATGATCGCCCCGGTGCTCGATAAAATTGCGGACGCCCTCGCCGGTCAGGCTCTCATTGCCAAGGTCAATGTGGACGAATCGCCGGGAGTCGCCAGCCGCTTCCGTGTCTCCTCCATCCCCACCCTCCTGTTTTTCAAAAACGGCGAGGTGCATGAGCAGGTCGTCGGCCTCCAGGGCGAAGCCGACCTCACCGCCCGGCTGAAGGCGCTGATCTGATTTCCACAACGCCTTCGCGCCATTTGCGAACCAAAAAATTAAACCGGCGGTTTCCCGCCGGTTTTTTTATTTTTTAAAAATCACCCGCCATCCGCGCAGCC
>JACTMZ010000032.1 GCA_014584375.1 Verrucomicrobiota bacterium
CCGCTGACAATGCGGCGGGCGAGGCCTTCGACGATGGCGGTTTTTCCAACGCCGGGTTCGCCAATGAGGACGGGATTGTTTTTGGTGCGGCGGGAAAGCACCTGCATGGTGCGGCGAATCTCATCATCGCGCCCGATCACGGGATCTATCTTTCCCCGCGCAGCCAGCTCGGTGAGATCGCGTCCGTATTTTTGCAGTGTCTGATATTTTTCCTCGGGGTTCTGATCCGTGACACGCTGCGAGCCGCGCACTTCGACAAGAGCCTTCATCAAGGCATCGTGCGTCGCGCCGTTTTCCTGGAGCAAACGTCCGGCAGCATCCCCCGATTTGGACAATGCCAAAAGGTAGTGCTCCGCACTGAGGTATTCGTCCTTCAACTGCGCCATGACACCCTCGGCCGCATCGAGTGTCTTGCGAAGGGAATTGCCGAGATGCGGCTGGGCGCCTCCGCCGGATACCGTGGCTCGCCGGGAAAGATCCGCCTGCAATTGCTCCGCAAGGCGAGAGGTGGAAACGCCAACCTTTTGGAGAAGCGGAACGGTGACGCCGTCAGGCTGCTGGAGAAGCGCCAACAGAAAATGTTCGTCGGTGATTTCCTGCTGCGAAAGTTTGCCGGCGATGTCCGCAGCGGCGTTCAACGCCTCCTGCATTTTCTGAGTGAAGCGATCAGGTCTCATGACGTAAAATTTACTGGAATTACTTCAAAGGCAATCGCATTCGAATATAGGTGGGGATGTCAAGATCCTGGCCTTCCACCAAGGTCGGGACAAGATCCTTAAAGCGTCCCTTCACCGCCTGATCCAACGGCAACTCCACCTGCTCCTCCTGATCCGTGCGCGAACGCCTGTCCACCCGTTTTTCGGAAGATGCGGCGGACTTTATCCCCATCAAGTCAGGCTCCAAAACTTCCTCCCCGTCGGCGATTGCACCGGTCGCCGGCTCTGCACTCGCATGCAGGGAGGCCAAAATGGAAACCCGAACTTCGTCCGTGACGGAAGGATCAACGGCGACACCGAGAAAAACCTGCCCCGAAGGATCCGTCCGGCGCGAAACCTCCTGCAAAATCTGCTGCATTTCATCGAAACGCAGGGAAGCGTCGCCGGAAACATGAACCAGAACATTCCCCGAACGGGCAAGCGTCGCCCCGCGCTCCAACATCGGACTTTGCAACGCCTGCTCCACGGCGGAAATCGCGCGATCCTCCCCCTGTCCAACACCATGGCCGAACTGACACCTCCCGGCCGTATCACGAAAAAGCGAAATAATTTCATCCAGTCCGACATGCAGGAGTGACGGCAGGGAAAGCAGGCGCAGGACGGCATCAACGGCGGTCACCAACATCGTGTTGGCCGCCGGGATGGCCTCGGCCAGCGGAGCCTCCGGACCGGCAACCTCCCCGAGGCGGTTGTTTTCAAAACACAGAACCGCCGCACAATGACTCCCCAGCCGGGAAAGGGCCTCCTCAGCGTGCGCGCGGCGCTTTTCCCCCTCGCCGGAAAACGGCAGCGTCACCGCAGCCAGCACAAGCGCTCCGGCCTCCGCCGCCTCCCTGCAAACAACGGACGCGGCACCCGAGCCGGTGCCCCCGCCCAAACCCGAGCACACCATGACAATCTGAGCATCCTGACACTCGGCGCGAATCTCCTCCGCCTGTTCCAGCGCAGCAGACTCACCGGCCTTCGGATCGCCGCCGGAGCCAAGCCCCCGGGTCAATCGGCGTCCGATTTGCAGCTTGCGCGGAGCGGATGATTGCATCAGCGCCTGCGCATCGGTGTGCATGGCGACAAGTTCCGCAGGACAATCACCCAATGCATCAAGCAACCGCAACCCCGCCCCCCCCACGCCGACAACCTTGCAGGAAACCACGGGAGCAACCGGAGCGGACAAGCGTTGATTGGAACCAAGATTGATCATAAGCCGGGAATAAGCCTGCCGATCTTGCGCCGCACGCGATCAAAAATAGTCGCCTCACCCATGGCTTCCTGAACCGCCTGCGAATACAAAACAAGACCAACAGCCGTGGCAAACCGCGGACTCTCAAACAACGCGCTGGGGCCCATCAGCGGGCGGGCGCAGACCATCCGGGCCCGAACGCCAAAAACATCCGTCGCCAGCTCGGCGATACCTTTTAATTCAGCCGTGCCCCCGGTGATCATCACACTGCCGATGAACGGAGCATGCCGCTCAAATCCAATCCGCTTTTTCAACAATGTGAAAATTTCGCGCACGCGCGCCTCCACCACGATATTGAGGGAACGCCTCTCAATCCGATCGCCGGAATATGTCGGATCTTCCAATGTCAACACCCCGTCTGCAGATGTCGAACCGGGCGCAACATTGGCCGACTCGATTTTCAGCTTGTCCGCCAATTTGGTCGGAACGCGCAGGCCGATGGAAATGTCATTGGTGATATGGTCTCCGCCGACGGCGAGAACGCCGCTGCTTCGTACCGTCCCCTCGCGATACATGATGTAGTCCGTCGTGCCTCCGCCTATGTCCACAACCAGCGCACCGGCATCCTTGTCGGCCTGATCCAGGACGGCACCAGCCACGGCCACGGCGCTTGCAGCGACATTGACCACCTCGAGATTGGCCTCCTGAACACAGCGGAGGCTGTTTTGAATGCGCGTCCGCGCGCCATGAATAATGTGATATTCCGCCTCAAGTTTGCGCCCGATCATGCCCAATGGACTGGCGACACCCTCCTGGCCGTCCACATAATAGCGTTGAACAATGGTGTGCAAAAACACATTGGTCTGCGGAATGCTTACACCGAGCGCGTTCTGTTCCACGTCCTGAACGTCCTCCTCCTCAATTTCATCGCGGTCTTCCGGAATGGGGACGCCTCCACGATTATTGATGCTCTCGATATGGGAGCCAGTCGCCGCCACGACAACATCGGAAATTTCACAATCCGCCTTTTCTTCGGCTTCGGAAACGGCGTCATTCAGACACAGGGTGATTTTTCCAATGTCCACAATCTCGCCCTTGCGCACGCCGCGCGAAGGCGCCTCGCCGCAGCCGATGATGCGCAGAAGGCCGTCGCTGCGGGTTTCCGCAATGATCGCGGCGACCTTTGTTGTCCCGATTTCAAGTCCGACATGAAGATTGGAGCGGGCCATAATCAACGTTTTGACTTCTTTTTGACGACCTCCGGAACAGGCGGGGCCACCGGGGGATCATCCTGAAAAGTCACCGGAGTATTGCGTTCTGGCATGAGATTGACAGTGGCAATCTTTCGTGATGTCCGGCCCACATGGGTCATGATGAGTTGCAGCCTGTCCAATTGCGCCGGGAGATCATGCAGTCCAAATTTGAAACGTGTCTGCGGATCCCCCCACGCCTCAATGCACCAACCCCTGCTGACATCGGCAGCACGCAAAATCACATCGGGGCGCATGCGCTCAGCGGCACGGGCGAAGAGTTCCAGCGCGGCAAGCAATTCCGGCAATTCCACGCGGTCGCCGGGACGCCATTGCTCGGTCGGCACGCCATAGACAACCGGAAGCCGCGCATGTCCCGGCGAAAAGGGTTCAGACTTCATCATCACGCCGGATGCGTCCACCAGACAGGCCGTTTCCATGGATGTTGGATCCTCCCCGGTGTCGCGCGGGGCGATCCATGCCACCGGAGTACGGCCCTCAATTTTTATCGTCACGGTGTCCGGAAGGATGCGCTCCACATGGGCGCTCTTGACTTCCGGAATGGAGGACAACACGCGCTGGGCGGATTCCAAATTGAGCGAAAAAATATTCAACCCTTCCTTGATTCCGGCTTTGGCAAGCGCAACTTCACGCGTCATGACCCCGTCGGTGTCCACCTCGATGACGCGTACCTGATACTTGGGGTTGGTAAAAAGCTGACTATTGATCAAAGTGCGAATGCCGATCCACGCAAACACCAGCAGACCGACGGCCACGGCGGCCTCCCCAGCGTGAAGCAAAATCTTTTGATTGCGCCGACGACGTGTCGTCGCTGCCGTGGCAGTGACTTCAAGCAGATGGTGATTGCGGCGCTTGCGTGAAGGACGGCGACCGCGTGTTTTTTTTCGTCGAAAGAAGCTCATTGGTTCAAAAGCGTTGCAGTGAGAGCCGGGCAATCTCCTCGCACAGCTCCAAAAATGTCATGTCCACCGCCGCCGCCGCCTTGGGCAACAGACTGGTTTCGGTCATGCCCGGAATGGTGTTGGCCTCCAACACGCAGGGCAAGCCGTCGGAACGCAACAGAATATCCACGCGGGAATAAACTTCCAAGCCCAGCGCACGGTGAGCGTCCAAGGCGCACTGCCTCACCCGCTGCGCGATATCCTCGTCCAAGGGCGCAGGGCAAAAATACTCCGATCCTCCCTTGGTGTATTTGTGCGCGTAATCATAGAATCCCCCGTGTGGTCGAATTTCCACAATGGCCAGCGCACGCCCGCCAACGACGCCAACCGTCAGCTCCTTCCCCTCCACAAATTCCTCCGCAAGAATCTCGCGATCAAATCCCGCGCAATCCTCCAAAGCCGCGTCAAGCTCCTCCGCCACCCGTACGATGTGAACCCCCACACTCGACCCCTCACGCGGCGCCTTTAACACCAGTGGCAAAGGCAAACGCGGACGAGAGCCCGCCGCGACAACCTCCCATCCGGCCGTCGGTATGCCGGCCTGGTCAAAACGCCGCTTGCTTTCAATTTTGTCAAATGCCACACGACTTCCTTCGGCCCCCTCCCCCGTATAAGGAACCCCCTTCGCATCCAAAACCGCCTGCAATCCGCCGTCCTCGCCAAAGGTGCCGTGAACCATGTTCACGCACAGGCCGACGTCGGAAGGAAGTTCGAAGCCTTCACCGTCAATTTCCAATGCGCTCACCCGATAGCCTCCCTGCCGCAAGGCAGACGCCACCGCCGCTCCGGAGCGCAGCGAGACTTCGCGCTCCGAACCCGGGCCTCCCATGAGCACCACCATGTGCAGGTTTTTAAGATTCCGTGTCATGTCGGTTCCTCCCCGATAATTTGCACTTCGGTCTCCAAGCGCACGCCATGACGCTTAAAAACCTCATCCCGCACCCGTTCAATGAGTGAAAGAACTTCCGTCGCGCTGGCTCCGCCCTCGTTGATAATAAAATTGGCGTGAACATCCGAAACACGCGCCGCGCCGACACGTTGATTCTTTAGTCCGGCGGAATCAATCAATTGCCCGGCACCGCCGCCCGGCGGATTGCGAAACACACAGCCCGCGCTGGCGCCCACCGGCTGTGAAGCCCGGCGTCTGCCCGCAAATTCACGCGTACGGCGTCCCACCTTGTCCATATCGGAGGAAACCCCGCGAAAAACGGCGGCCAGGGCGTAATTCGAGCGCAACAAGGGAACGCTTCGATAATGAACCTCAAAGTCACGGGGCGACTTCTCAAATATGTTTCCCTCGGAATCAGCATAGCGCAAAAGCTCCACCCGCTCCATGGTTTCCACCCCCATGGCGCCAGCGTTCATGCGAAGGCAGCCGCCGACATCGCCCGGTATCCCCTCCATCCATTCAAAGCCGGAAATTCCGGCCGTGATCGCCGCCCCGCTCAGTGCCTTGAGTCTAACCCCAACTCCCGCCCGTATGACATCCCCCTCCAGCTTAAATTCCCCGAAAACACCCGCACGCAGACGAACCACAGCCCCGCGCAATCCACCATCACGCACGATGAGATTCGATCCGCGCCCGACAACCATGAACGGAATCCCCTCCTCATGCGCCTTGCGAACCAAATCGCAAAAGCCATCCTCGGTTTCCGGCTCAAGCCAAAATTGTGCGGGTCCGCCCACACGCATCGTCGTGTGTTTGCTCATCGGCTCGTAAAGCCGCGCCACACCGCTCCCCATGGCGGATTGCAGCATTTCGAGCGTCCGCAAATCAGCCGCAAGTGCAGCACCCTGTTCATGAATGTTGCCGGCCCCAAGGGTCACAAGCATGTCACCCGAACGCAAAAGCCGCCCGGCTTCCATCCCGGCCCGTTTCCTCTCCGCCTCATAAATCACAGTGACACCCCCGGACGCAATCACAGCGTCGGCAATCAATCGTCCCGTGACTCCCGGAGGCGGCGTCTCACCGGCCGGATAAACATCAGTCACCACAACGGCATCCGCGCGCGCCAAAGCCTCCCCAAACTCCGCACTCAAAGCCTGCGTGCGCGTGTAACGATGCGGCTGAAACAGCAATACAAGGCGGCGTCCCGCGCTGCGCGCCGCACGAATGACGGCGGCAATTTCCGTGGGATGATGACCATAATCATCCACCAAAAGGAAATTGGGCGAGGAATGCACAATTTCAAAACGCCGGCGTGCACCGCGAAATGTTTCAAGGGCCGCGACGCATTTCGGCAAATCCAAGTTCAGCTCGGCGGCAAGCGCAAGAACCGCCGTCGCATTGAGCGCATTGTGCTCGCCGGGAACATTGAGCTTCACACGCGCCAGCTCTGCTCCATTTTTACAAAAGGAAAACGTCGAAACAAAATCGGACGCCTCAAAATTCGCATAGGAATAGATGCCACTTTTTCCATAGGACACCGCGTTTTTCCGCCCCGCACAAACCCGCGAGGCTCCGGGATCATCGGCGCAGTAAAAAACAGAGCCGGTCGTCCGGTCCGCCATTTGCGCAAAAGCGGCGTCAATCTCCGCCAAATTCCGATAATGATCGAGATGCTCGGCCTCAATGTTGAGCACGATGGCGTGTTCAGGCCGGTAAAGAACAATGGTGCCGTCGCTTTCATCCGCCTCGGCTACAAAAAGCTCTCCGCCCGCATCCCAACGGGCATTGGTGCCGAGAATCGGAATTTCCGCCCCGACATAATGCGAAGGATGCGCACCGGCGGCGCGCAGCACATGTGCCGCCATGGAGGAAACCGTCGTCTTGCCGTGCATGCCGCAGACCAAAACGCCTTTTTTTCCAAGCATCAGCGCAGCCAGCGCCTCCGCCCGCCGCACCATCGGGACCCCCCGCCGCACGGCGGCGTCAAAGGCGGGATTCCCCCTGCGAATTGCCGAGGAATAAATGACAAGCTGCGCGCCCTCCGTATCCTCCGCACGCTGCGGAATGTGAAAATCAAGCCCCAGCGACCGAAGTCGGCGCACCTCCTGGGTGTCCGTACGATCCGACCCGCTCACATGATGCCCCAGCGCAAGCAGAAGCGCGGCAATGCCACTCATTCCCGATCCCGCGACCCCAATGAGATGAATCCTCAAAGGCGCGCCGTGCAATTCTTTCGCAAGCTCCTCCGTATTCATCATGCCGCGACCTCCTCAAGCACCTCCGCCACCTTGCAGGCCGAGTCACGCGGTGCCAATCCGCGCGCGGCCTCCGCCATGCGCACAAACTCCGCCGAAGACTCCGGCAGCGAAAGCAGCAGGGCCGACAACTCCGCGTCCGCAGCTTCGTTTTCAAGAATCATCCGAGCCGCGCCCACTGTGGTGAAAATTTGCGCATTAAGTCGCTGATGATCCTCCGCCGCGTGGGGATAAGGCACCAGAACCGAAGGCAGTCCAAACCACGAAAGTTCGGTCAGACTGGCCGCCCCGGATCGGGAAACCGCAAAATCTGCTGCCGGATAAACCTCCTGCATCCGATCGCAAAATGCCAGAACTCTGGCGGAAACGTTGGCCGCCGCATAAGCCGCCGTCACTTCTTCCACACTACGCTTTCCCGCAAGATGAATGATCTGAATTTTTGCGCCGGCCAGACGCGGTGCCACCCGCATCATCAAGGAATTAATTCCGGATGCGCCCTGGCTCCCGCCCATGACGAGAAGGGTCGTGCGATCGGGATTGAGATCAAGAATGCGGCGCGCTTCCGCCCGCGATGGAACATCGAAGGTCAATTCCCGCCGAACCGGCGTTCCCGTCACGCAAACCGGCCCGCGAAAATGTTTCGCGCATTCGGAAAATCCCAAAAGCACCTTTCGGCAAAAACGCGCCGCCAGACGATTCGCCTTGCCGGGAATTGCGTTGGACTCGTGCAAAAGTGCGGGAATTCCCCGCCACCGCGCGGCCACAAGCGGTGCAACACCGGTGAATCCGCCCATGCCAAGAACCGCGTTCGGACGCTCCCGGCGAAAGACGGCGTTGCATCGCATGAAACTCGCAATCATGCGTCGAAAAAACGAAATCACATCCAAGGAAAAAAGCGGAGGCATGCCGACGGATGGAAGTTTTTCGACCACAAATCCCGGGCGGTTGCCGAGGGCGCGTGCGTCAATTTCCTTCTCCGAGACAAAAATCAAAACCTGATGCCCGCGCTCCCGCAAAACCTCCGCCACAGCCAGCCCCGGAAACAAATGTCCGCCGGTTCCTCCACATGCAATGGCAAATTTCATGGCATCAAAACCGCACCGCCGGACTGACGGTGGGAATGACGCGGACGCGAGTCTTCGGCTCCCGTCGTCCGCGAAGGTGGATGCTCAGCAGAATGCCGATGAGAAACATGGAAATGGCAAGGTTGCTGCCGCCGTAACTGATGAACGGCATGGGCATTCCCTTGTTGGGCAACATGGAGGTCGTCACGCCAATATTGACGGCCGCCTGCAGGGTGATGATGACCGTGATTCCAAAGCCAAGGAGCATCCCAAAACGGTCCTTGGAATTCATCGCAATGAGTACTCCGGACATCAAAATCAGCAAAAAGAGAAACACCGTCAGCAAAGTGAAACGCAGTCCGAGCTCCTCACCAATCATCGGAAAAATAAAATCCGTATGGGCGTAGGGCAGATAGAGCATTTTAAGCCGTCCATTGCCCAAACCAACCCCACCCGTTCCTCCCGCGCCAAAGGCAAGCAGTGCCTGCCATTGCTGCAAACCCTCATCGAGTCGGTATTTTTCGGGATCCAAAAACGCCTTCAGGCGATCCAAGCGTTCACCAATGTTGAAAATGGCGAAAACGAGTCCGCTTAAGCCAACCCCAAACAGAATCGTCAGCCAGCGCAATCCACTCCCCGCCACAAACATCACAGCCAAGGCGGCAAGCCCTATCAATGTTGTGGCACCAAGATCAATTTCGCGAACAATCAACGCCATCAGAACACCCACCACGCCCAACGGAATTGCAAATCCGCGCCAAAACTCCGTCGCCGCCTCCTCATGCCGGTGATACCACCAGGCGAGAAAAAACAGCGCCGCCACCTTGGCCAGTTCACTGGGTTGAAAACTCGCAACACCAAGGTTGACCCACCGCCACGAACCATTGATCTTCATGCCGACCGGCGGAATGAAACACAGAATCAGCGCGACCACCGACACGCCGAAAACATAGGGCCAAAGCCTCGCCCACCAGCGGTAATCAAGCAGTGCCGCACACAACAGTGCCACCCCACCCACACCCAGCCACATCGCCTGGCGTTTGACAAAGAAATACATGTCGCCACGGCTGTCCTTTGCAAAAGCTCCCGTACTCAGCAGCATGACGATCCCAATCGCCAAGAGGCTGAGCACGGAAACAATCAGGATGTAAGCCGTGGCCCGACGCATGGTGCAACCTCAGCGGGATTTTCCCGGCACCTTCAACACCTGCCCAATCTGCAGCTTCCGAGGATCGTCAATGGCATTAAGCTTGAGCAGCTCCTCCTGACTGACCCCCAATTTTTTCGCAATGGAATAGGGGTTGTCACCCTTGACCACCTTGTAATCCGAAGAGGCAGCGGAAGCCTTGGCTGCAGGAACCTTGGCGGCGGTCTCCACAACCGCCGTTTCCTTATGAGAAACAACCGGCTTGGCGGCGACTTTCGTCGGCGTGGACGGCACCGCTGCAACAGCAGCAGAAGAGGTCGCAACCGAAGTGATGCTGCCACCCATGGACGGCAACGGTTCATCCGCGTCGCCAGGCATCCGCTGCGGCGGCGCGGGCTTGACCGGCTCCGCAGCCGCAGCAACGGCGGGTTTGGCAGCTGCAGTCGCCGCCTGAACGGCATTTCGGGCCGCATGAATTTTATTAAACGCATAGATGCCCCCGACGGCGACAACGTGCAGCACGAGCACAACCATGAAGGCGTGCGAAAGCTTCATATTGGGCTCCTGCTCGTAGTACTCGTCCTCGACTCCATCTGCGGTGCGCGCAGCGGTGGCGCGGACAATTTTACGGGACCGCGGGCGTGCGGCCATTTTGGTGAACAATGGTATTTTCATGGGATGTTTATTGGTGGTTGGTGGATTTTATTTGATGGGTGAATTTTTTAAAAAGATCGCCGCGTTCCTCATAGCTTCGAAACATGTCAAACGAGGAGGTTCCCGGGGAAAACAGCACGGTGTCGCCCGGGCGCGCCGCAGCGCGGGCCTCTTCAACCGCCTGCTCCAGGCTGTCGGCAAGACGACACGGTGCGGCATCAGCCCAATCCTTCGCAATGGAAGAACGCATCTCTCCGATCAAAACAGCCTCGCGCACACGTTCCTTCACCAGCAATGCCAGCGGCGCAAAATCAAACCCCTTGTTTTTGCCGCCGGCAATGAGAATGAGTCCGCCGGTTTGCCCGCGCAAAGCCCGGGAAAGGGCGTCAAGATTGGTGGATTTGGAGTCGTTGATCCACGTCACTCCATCCGCCTCCCGCACAAACTCGCAGCGATGCGGCGGCGGAACAAAATCTCTGACCCCCGGGATCATGCCAACGGCATCGGCACCAAGACAAAATCCCGCAGCGAAGGCGGCCATGATGTTTTCCGCATTATGATCCCCGCGAAGCCGGGTCTCCGACATCGCCAGCAGCGGACGTCCCCGGTGTACGATCATTCCATCCCGATCAAGGGAAAAATCCGCCCCCGACTCCGTGCCAAACGTAATGCGACGGGCCTCCAACCGGGGCAATTTTTCACGGGCATTGACCACGGCAAAATCATCCGCTTCCTGATTTTTGAAAATCCTCAACTTGGCGGCGCGGTAGGAGGCCACGTCCGGATAGCGATCCAAATGATTGGCGCTAAAGTTGGTCCAAATCGCCACGCGGGGGCGAAATGAGTCGGTGGTTTCCAATTGAAAGGAGCTGATTTCCACGACGGCGACATCGAGCGAGGCGCTGCGTGCAGCCACTTCGCTGAAGGGAAGCCCGATGTTTCCGCAAGCCTCGGCGCGCAACCCCGCCGCCCCCAAAGCCGCCGCCACCAGGCCCGTGGTGGTCGTCTTGCCATTGGTTCCAGTAATGGCGACAATCGGACAGCGGCACCGGCGATAGGCCAGTTCGATTTCGCCCAAGAGGGGAATGCCGGCATCGGTCGAATTTCGCGCAAGCGGTGCGGCGGGATCAATCCCGGGGCTGAGAATTGCAAAGTCAAAATTCTGCGCACAGCGCAGCGCGTCGCCCCCCAAAACGACGCGCGCGCCGCGCGAGAAAAGTCGTTGAGCCGCCTCATGACGGGGCGCGGGATCCCCCGAATCAAGCACGGTGACATCCGCTCCGCCATCAAGCAGCAGACGCGCGGCCGCCTCGCCGCTCCGCCCCAGGCCGAGCACCGCCGCATGTTTTCCCATGTAATGATTCGTCATGTCCGTCACCGCAGTTTCAAAGTCGCCAGTCCCAAAAGCGCAAAAATAATTGAGAGAATCCAAAAGCGTACGATCACCGTGCTTTCCTTCCAGCCGCTGAGTTCAAAATGATGATGCAAGGGCGACATTTTAAAAATTCGGCGCCCTGTCAGTTTGAAACTCGCCACCTGCAAAATAACGGATCCCGCTTCAAGAACAAACACTCCCCCCATCACGGCGAGAAGCAGCTCCTGTTTGCAGGAAATGGCAAACACGCCCAGGAGACCGCCAATGGCGAGTGACCCCGTGTCACCCATAAAAACGCGCGCCGGATGACAGTTCCACCACAAAAACCCAAGGGCGGCGCCCGTCAGCGCCATGCACACAACTGCAAGTTCCCCGGAAAATTGCACAAATGGAATTTGCAGATAGGAGGCAATCTTGGTGTTGCCCGCCGCATAGGTCAAAACAGCGAAGGCGAAGCCAACCGTGGCCGTACATCCCGCCGCCAGCCCATCAAGACCGTCGGTGAGGTTCACCGCATTGGACGCGCCAACGATGACCAGGAGATAAAGTACAAATGTGAACACACCCGCCAGATGGATGATCGGCTCCTTGAGGAAGGGAACGTAAAGCTCCGAGGACTGCCCGGAAAACGGGGAGCCATAGGCGAAAAATGCCGTGATCATCGCTGCCAGCACGCATTGAAGGGTGAATTTGAGGCGGCTGCTGATGCCATCGGACGACTTTTTCGTCACTTTGAGATAATCGTCCACAAACCCCAGCGCTCCGAGATAAACGACGGTGAACAAAGCCAGCCAAATCAGCGGGTTTTCCGGTCTGGCCCACAGCAGTGTCGAAGTGATAAGGGCACCCAGCAGCAGCACGCCGCCCATCGTCGGGGTTCCCGCCTTCGCCCCATGCAATTCATGCAGGCGGTTCACCTCTTCCTGCGAACGGATGGGCTGGCCGAGCCGCAGCGAAATTAGGCGGCGAATCACACGATTTCCAAAAATCAGACACAGCAAAAACGCCGTCACACCGGCGCCCAACGAACGGAAGGTGATGTATTGAAAAACATTGAATCCCTTAAAAACCTCCGATCCTGCGGCGGTTCCATATTCGTGCAAAAGGTGAAGGTAATAAAGCATCAGGAAAACACCTCCAGTACGCGTTCCATGCGGGCGCTGCGGCTGCCCTTGATCACCACAGCGTCGCCCGGGCGGGTCATCTCACGCAACAAACGTCCGGCTGCATTCGTGTCATCCGCGCATTTCACCTCGACGCCCCCCTCCGCCTCGGCGGCCGCAGCCATATCCGCCGTTTCCGATCCGACGGTGATCAGCACATTCATGGTCGCGGCCGCAACACGCCCGACGCGCCGGTAGCCTTCCGCCGCGTGAACGCCGAGTTCCCCCATCCGCCCCAACACGGCAAAACGCCTTCCGCCGCCCGGCAATCCGCGCAGCGCATGCAAAGCCGCCTCCATGGAATCGGGATTTGCATTGTAACTGTCGTCCAAAACCGTGACGCCCCGCACATCAAGGCAGGCCAGACGCCGCGCTGACAGCCGCGTGGCGGCCAGCCCCGAAGCGCATTCACGCAAGGAAACACCCAGCTCCATCGCCGCCGTCGCCGCCACAAGGGCATTGCGTATCATGTGTTCACCCGGAGTCGGCAAATGTGCGGCAACCCGCTCACGCCCGCACACAAGGTCAAAATCAAAGCCGCCGGGCACGGAGCGAATGTTTTCCGCACGCACGCCTTCGGGAGAGCCTGCCTCAATGACTCGGGCTTTTGTTCGCTCGGCAAGCGATGGCGCAAATTCATCCCATGCGGGAAGAACCAATGTTCCGCCTTCCGTCAATGCCTCGCCCAACATTCCCTTTTCACGGGCAATGGCCTCACGGGAACCCAGAAATTCAATGTGTGCCACACCGATGCCCGTGATGACCCCAATGTCGGGCCGCGCCAAATCCGAGAGTACGGCAATCTCTCCGGGCTTGCTCATTCCAATCTCCCAAACAGCCGCCTCGTCCGCTCCGGACGCCGAAAGAATGGTCAGCGGCAGCCCAATTTGATTGTTGAGATTCCCTTCCGTGCGACTGACGGAAAAACGCGTGGCGGCGATTGCCGCCAGAATATCCTTCGTGCTGGTCTTGCCATTGCTGCCGGTGACAACCACCACGCGGGCGCGCAGACGACTGCGATACCAGCGTGCCAGCGCATGCAGGGCCGCCTGGGCATCATCCGTCAGCACCAGTGGAAAATCCGAAGGGAGCCCCTCCGGAATCCGTTCCACCACCGCAGCAGCCGCTCCAGCGGAGGCGGCGGCGAAAGCAAAATCATTGCCGTCAAAATTTTCGCCACGCAGCGCCCAATACAGGTCGCCAGGCTGAAGAATCCGCGTGTCCTTGCAAACGCGCGAAACCGTTCTTTCACCATCACCGCACAGCAGGCGACCGCCACAGGCCGCCGCAAGATCACGAAGTGAAACAGGATCCATGTCAGCCCCTCCTCCCTCGAATGGCGGAGGACGCCTCGGCGACGTCATCAAACGGCACCTTGCGATCCGCAAATTCCTGATAACTCTCATGTCCCTTGCCCGCAATCAGCACAATGTCGCCAGGGGCGGCCAGGGTGACGGCACGGCGGATGGCTGCACGACGATCAATAATGATTTCGTGATTTCCGCCCGGCAAACCCTCCGCGATCTCGCGACAGATCACCTCGGGATCTTCACTGCGGGGATTGTCGGAGGTGACAATGCACCAGTCGGAATGCTCCGCCGCCACTCGCCCCATCGGCGCACGCTTGGCCCGATCGCGATCCCCGCCGCACCCGAACACCGTAATCAACCGCTCGGGGCCGAGGGAACGCAGGGTGCGCAAAACATTGTCCAACGCATCCGGCGTATGCGCATAATCCACAAAAGTACGGAATGCTTCCGGCTCCGAAACCATTTCCAAACGCCCCGGAATCTGTGGGGCGTTTTTAAGCGCGTCCACCGATTTTCTCACGTCATATCCAAGCGCATGCATCGTCGCTTAAGCGCGTCCACCGATTTTCTCACGTCATATCCAAGCGCATGCATCGTCGCAACGGACGCCAGCGAATTGTAAACATTGAACAATCCGAAAAGCGGGATGCGAACAAGGTAGCCGCGCTCGCCGACATGGAGAGTATAGCGTGTACCATGGCGTTCCGATGCAATGTCTCCCGCACGAAACAGGGCGCCCGCCGAACGACCGTAGGTGACTGTTTTGATTCCGCCACCCGTTTCATCCAACAAACGGCGTCCATAGCGGTCGTCCATGTTGATCACCGCGACGCCACGTTTCCCCGTTTGTCGCGCAAGTCCGGAAAACAGCTTCTGCTTGGCCTCAAAATAGGCGTCCATTGTCACATGATAATCGAGGTGATCCTGCGAGAGATTGGTAAACACCGCCGCGTCAAACTCCACTCCGCGC
>JACTMZ010000132.1 GCA_014584375.1 Verrucomicrobiota bacterium
GCTGGGGGCGTTGACGGCGTTGTTGATGGTTCCATCCAGCAATGCGGCGCGGATGGCATGGGCGATTTCGATGCCCACGCTTTCCTGGGCTTCGGTGGTAGAGGCACCGAGGTGCGGAGTGAAGACAAGATTGGGCGCCTGGCGCAGGGGGGAGTCTGCTGCGAGCGGTTCGGTTTCGAAAACGTCAAGCGCCGCCCCGGCGAGGTGGCCGGAAGTGAGGTTGTCCGCGAGAGCCTGTTCGTCAACGAGTCCACCCCGCGCACAATTCACAATGCGGGCGCCCTTTTTCATCCGTCCGATCCGCTCGGCGTTGAGCATGTGGCGGGTTTCGGCGGTGAGAGGCATGTGCATGGTGATGAAGTCGGCCTGCGGGATGGCGTCGTCGAGGTTTTCGACGAGTTCGACTTGGAGGCTTTGTGCTCGTGCTTCTGAAAGGTAGGGATCATAGGCCAGCACGCGCATTCCGAATGCTGCGGCACGACGGGCCACCTCGGTTCCGATGCGCCCCATGCCGAGAACGGCGAGGGTTTTGCCCTTGAGCTCCACGCCTTGGAAGTGCTTGCGATCCCATTTGCCGGCCTTCACGCTGGCGTCGGCCTGCGGGATGTTGCGGGCGATGGAGACAAGCAGGGAAAAGGCGTGTTCAGCGGTCGAGACGGTATTGCCGCCCGGTGTGTTCATCACCACGATTCCGCGTTTGGTGGCGGCGGGAACATCTACATTGTCCACCCCGACACCGGCGCGCCCAACGGCTTTGAGCTTTTTTGCGGCGGCGATGACATCCGCGCTGACTTTGGTCTGACTGCGAACAACGAGGGCGGAATACTGGGGAATGATTTTCAGCAATTCCTCGTGCGAAATGCCGGGTTGAAAGGTGACATCGAGTTGTCCGCCTTCGGAGAGTGCGGCGACGCCGTGTTGCGAAATGGGATCGGAAACCAGTACTTTAAGCTTGGACATGAGGCTGGGTTTTATAAATCCCGCACCGGATGGCGTCACGCCTACAATGGAAGGGTTTGATAATTTTCGCAGAGAAAAATGTATAAGGTGCCGCCGGGTGCAGAGATAGTCGCCAGCAGGCGGTGGGAGGCGAATGCGGCGGTGATGGCTTGCGGGAGATCCTCGGGAGTTTGCCGGGTGATATAGAGCGCGGATCGTCCGAGGAAGGGATTGCCTCCCGCTTGTTCGGTGAATCTGTCTGTTCCAGGGGCGGCTTGGATTGGTGCCGTGGATTCCACAAATTCGTCGTAACGAGGCCAGAAGGCATACTGGCTGTCGGCGAACGGTGATTCCGGTGTGTAAATGGGAGGATGCCCCGGCAGTGACGGTGCCACATCGTGCAGATGAAGCGCAATGAGTGAGGCCAGCGATGCGTTTTCGGCAATGAGAAACAGGCGTTCGCCTGGGACGGCATTGACGCGCAGCGTTTCAATTTCCCGAATGACTGGAATGCTGGCAAAATTTTGAGGAGTCGGGAGCCGAATGAGGGTAAAAATTGTCGCCAGGGCAGATGTCAGCAAAACGGATGGCAGCAGCAGTGGCGAGGCCAACACGGAGCGGATAAAATTGGAGGAATGTTCGGTGGGTTCCGAGTGAGCGAGCCATGGGAGGAGCGGCAGGGTGAGAAGGGCGGTCGTCAGTCCGGCTGTTTGCAGGGAGGATTTTGTCAGAACCGCATAAATGGCGATGCCCAAGGAAAAAAATGCCTGGATGGCGAGGAACCGGGCCTTGGACTCGGTGCGAATTGTGCGGAAAATAACAAGGAGCCCGGCGATGCAGACAAGCAGTGCCAGCGGTGACAGCGCGGCGTTTGCCGAGGTCAGGGCGGGCGGAATGTTGAGCCAATAAAATGTCATGCTTGTTTGCCAGGTGCCCCCGATGAAATGCACCCAGTCATTGCGGGAATTCCAGATGAGAAGAAGGGCAAAGGCGAAAAGCGGCGGTAGGACGGCCATCCAAAATTCGACCGCAAAAAACTGCCTGCGCCAACGTCGGGAGGTAAGAAGGATCAGGGTCAGGGCGGGAATGAAAAACCATGCGGTATAGCTGAACATCAGTCCGCCAGCGGCGCAAAGACCTGCTGCAATCCACCAGGCCATGTGGTTGTTGCCCAGCGCCCGCCAGGCACATGCTGAAAATGCGACGGCGAACATGGCAACGGGAAGGGCGGTGCCGGGATGGAGCGCAGCGAGGTTGAAGGCGGGCAAAAGGTTTGCCAATAACGCCAGCGAAAAGGCGGTGCGTTTTCCCGAAATCGGGGCGATCAGTTGATAAATGGCGATGGTTGCCAGCGCCGCGAAGACCGGCCACAGCAAATTGGCACCGAAGGCCGTTGCACCGGCCCAATGGACTCCCAGAGTCGTCATCAGTGCAGTGCCGGGCGGGCCGTCGAAGTAGGCAACCGCCGGTGTTTTTCCACAAAGAGCCAGGTAGGCGGCTTCGGGGGAAATCGGATTCCCAACATTCCAAAACCAACGCAGCAATGTGGAGAGCGTGACGAGTAGAATGAGTGGGATTCGCGGATTCATGCGCGGGCAAGAAGTTGCGGGTGACGGGCCGCAAGGGCAGGAACCCATTTGGGAGCGAAAATTTTCCAGAGCCGCGCATACAGGGTGAGGAGGAGCAGGGTGATACAGGATGAGAGAACGGCGGTCAGGATGACATCACTCGGCCAATGGGAGCCGGTGACAATGCGGGAAATGGAAACCATGGCGGCTATCACAAAAAACCAGGCCCCGCGCCGTCCGTAAAACGCCGTGAGAATCACAGCCATGCAAAACATGTTGGAGACGTGACCGGAGGGAAAGGATTTGCCGGGTTGGGGCGGTGTTTTAATTTTTGCCTTTTGCTCCCTGACCGGCAGAAAAAGGGCGCGGTATTGAACGGTGGATGTCAAGGCAAGCCCGGCGCGTACAGCCCAGGATGCGGATTTTTCATCCGCCTTCGGTTTTGAGGCGATGCCAATGATGCGTGCGTCCGCCAAAACTTCATTGGGGCGCGGACGTCCGACGATTTTTTTTATGGGATTGATGACGAGGCCTTCCATCAGGCCGACGGAAATCAACAGGCAAACCAGCATGGCGCGTCCGCGAAAGCCGCCGCGCCAGAGGAGAAGGGCGCCAGCGATGACAAGCAGGGGAAACCAGAAATCGAGACTGGAAAGAATCGCCATGAGGGAGTCCAGCCAGGGGAGGCCGTGTGCGGCGTTGAAAAAGAGAAACAGTTGTTGGTCGAGCGATGACAACACGTGTGATAGTATTGCCGTGCGATCATGATGAAACAAGCGTCCACAAAACGCGCGCCGCGTTGGAGTTTTCTTATGCGAACCGTTCGCCTGACATTGTTGTGCATCGTCAGCTCCCGGCTTGTTGCAGCGGAAGAACAGCCAAATCCGCAGGAATTGCTTCGCGCCGCCCGTATGGCTTCGACAAATCAGGAGGCTGTGGTGAACGGGCGGCTGCGGATGGAGAGCGGGAGTATTCCCTTTACCCTGAAGGTGGAATTTGGGCGCCTGCGATTTGATTTTGAAAATCCGCCGCGTGTTTTTGAAGTGCGGCTGGGCGAGGAAACATCCGGGGTTTTCGATGGCAGTGGGAACGTCATGAAAAAGGGGGTGCGGGAGCCAGTGGTTCCCGGGGCGGATGTGACGGTGGAGGATTTGTCGCTGGGTTTCTTGTATTGGCCCGATGCGCAGGTGATCGGAGAGGAGTCGGTGCGTACGCGCAAGTCCTGGATTATTGATCTGCGTCCCGGTCGTCGCGGATCGGAATTTGCGGTCGTGCGGGTTTGGTTGGACAAGTCAGGCGGCGCGCTTTTGCGCATTGAGGGATATGACTGGGAGGGGCGGCTGTTGCGGCGATTTGAAGTGGTGTCGGGGCAGAGGATTGATGGTCAATGGATGCTCAAGCAGATGCGCATTGAGCGGTTTGGCGCGGACGATTCGACGCGTCCGCTGTCGCGTTCCTATCTTGAAATTCTCGGCAAGCGCGAGGGATAGGAGGTGACTGGGGAATTGTTCGTGCTTTTTGGCCGTCGGATGGGAATAGTGCCCAAGAGTGATGAAAGATCGTGAGAAGGCCGCCATAAAAGCTCTCGTGGCAAAAAGCGGCTGCATACATTCGCCGGCGTTGATAGAAGAACTGATTGCGACAGCTCTTCGAGCGGGGCGTGATGACGCTTCGGTGGCGGATTTGAAGCTCTTTGCCCGGTCATTTGAGGAAATGCGCCGTGCGGCAAAAGTTTTTCGTCCTTATTCCGAACGGCGCAAGGTTTCGGTTTTTGGATCGGCCCGCACGCCTTCGGATGCGCCGGAGTTCCGCATGGCCGAGGAAATGGGGCGGCGGCTTGTTGAAAAGGATTTCATGGTCATTACCGGTGGCGGCGACGGCATCATGGGGGCGGCGCAAAAAGGTGCCGGACGCGAGAACAGCTTCGGCCTCAACATACGTCTGCCTTTTGAGCAGGGTGCCAATGAAACGATCGAAGGCGACAAAAAGCTCATCAATTTCAATTACTTTTTCACCCGCAAGGTGAATTTCGTCAAAGAAACCGACGCCTTCGTGTTGTTTCCCGGCGGCTTTGGAACGCAGGACGAGGGCTTTGAATGTCTGACCTTGATGCAAACGGGCAAGGCTGTGATCACGCCGATTGTGCTGCTCGACACGCCGGACGGACGCTATTGGGAGACATGGGAGTTTTTTGTCAAAAACGATCTGTTGAGATTAAAACTTATTTCGACAACGGACTTTCATCTGTTCAAAATTTTTCATGATTGTGATGCGGCCATTGAACACATTTTGCAATTTTACCGGGTTTTTCATTCCTACCGCTGGGTGCGGGAAAAGATGGTGATGCGACTTAATAAGCGACTGACACAAAACGCTGTGAATGTGCTGAACGAGCGGTTTCAGAGCATTCTTGTCACTGGAAAAATCAGTCAAACCAAGGCTTTGCCGGAGGAGCGTGGCGACAGGGAGATTGCAGGTCTGCCGCGTTTGGTTCTCACTCCGAAGAAAAGGGATTTTGGCATGTTGCGTTTGCTTATTGATGCCGTGAATGATTCCGAAACCAGGAGTTCCACATCCGTTGGACGCGTTCAAAAATGAAAACAAATCGTCCGTCGGTTGCAATTTATGACACCACCCTGCGCGATGGCACGCAGGGGACGGGAATTTCGTTCAGCGTGCAGGACAAGCTGCGCATCGCTGAAAGGTTGGACGCCTTTGGGATTCATTTCATCGAGGGAGGTTGGCCGGGCTCCAATCCCAAGGATGCGGAATTTTTTGAGGAGGCCGCACGTAGAACGTGGCGGACGGCCACGATTACAGCGTTTGGAATGACGCGGCGCGGCGGTGCGGCGGTTGACGAGGATGTTCAGGTGCGCCGTCTGTTGGAGGCATCCACTCCGGTTGTGACCATTGTGGGCAAGACATGGCCGCTTCATGTCACCGAGGTGTTCGGCGTCACGTTGGATGAAAATTTGGCCATGATTCGTGATACGGTGCGATTTTTGAAAGATCACGGTCGTCGGGTTTTTTATGATGCGGAGCATTTTTTCGACAGTTATCGGGAGAATCCGGAGTATTCGCTTGCGACCGTGAAGAGCGCCCGGGAGGCCGGAGCCGAGGAAATCATTTTGTGCGATACGAATGGAGGCAGTCTGCCGGACTTTGTGGCGGACGTGACCCGGAAGGTGAAGGCGGCATTGGGCTGTGCGCCGGGAATTCACACGCACAATGATTGCGGATTGGGTGTGGCGAACGCTTTGGCGGCTGTGGAGGCCGGTGCGACGCAGGTGCAGGGGACGATGAACGGTTACGGCGAACGGGTGGGTAATTGCAACCTCACCACGCTTGTTCCGGTGCTGCAGCTGAAGAAGGGGCTTTCTTTGGTTCCCGAGCTTGAGCGGTTGTCCGAACTTTCCCGTTTTGTGGATGAAATCGCCAATATTCCGCACAACATCCGTGCGCCGTTTGTCGGCGGCGCGGCTTTTACCCACAAGGGCGGGCTACATGTCCACGCAGTGCAAAAACTTGCCCGCACTTATGAGCATATTGATCCGAAGTTGGTCGGCAATGAACGGGTGATTTCCATTTCCGACCTTTCGGGTCAGTCCAATGTGAGGATCAAGGCGGAGGCCATGGGATTCACATTTCCCAAAGGTTCGCGGGAGGTGGGGCGCGTGCTGGAGGAGGTTAAACGTCTGGAGCATGCAGGCTATGAATTTGAGGCGGCGGAGGCGTCGTTTGAACTGCTGTTGCGACGTTTGCTCGGACGACATAATCCGCTGTTTGAACTCGTGGAATATCACTGCGATTTTCTCCGGACTTCGGAAAATGCCGCCGGACTCGATCCCTGCGCCGCCGAGGTTAAAATCAAAATTGATGCCGGACAAATTTGTGCGAACGGCAGGGGAGATGGCCCGGTCAATGCCTTGGACGAGGCGCTGCGGGTTGCCTTGCAGCCACATTTCCCGGTGATTGGTGGCGTGCGACTCAATGATTACAAGGTGCGCATCATCAACGGACATCGCGGAACGGCGGCACGAACGCGGGTTTTCATTTCCTCCACCGACGGCGCGGCGACATGGGGCACCGTCGGAGTTTCGGACAACATTATTGAGGCGAGCTGGCAGGCACTGGTGGACAGCTTTGATTACGCGGTCCTGCGGGAGCAGGGATCCCGTTGACGCCACCGGGGCGCGCAATGCCGGAGGAAGGGCATCCGTTTATCCGATCACGAAATTGACCAGCTTGCCGGGAACGGCAATGACCTTGATGATTTTTTTGCCTGCGATTTGCGCTGCAATTTTTTCATCGGCACGCGCGGCGGTTTCGAGTTGTTCGCGATCAGCGTCCTTGGAAACAACAAGCCGTCCGCGCACCTTGCCGTTGATTTGCAAAACGATTTCCACCTCATTTTCGACAAGCAGGGACTCGTCATGTCGAGGCCAGTCCTGCGATTGAGCGAGGCCGCCGAAGCCGGAGAACTTTTCGCCGAGCCGCTCCCAAAGTTCTTCGGCGATGTGCGGGGCGAACGGACTGAGCAGGACAAGCAGGGTTCGCAGTGCGGAAGCCGGGCGTTTTTCTGCGGATGTCAGTTCGTTGACACAGACCATCATTTGCGCGATGGCGGTGTTGAACGAGAGCGTTGAAATGTCCGCCGTGACTTTTTTGATCGTGGCGTGCAGCGTGCGAAGCTGTGATGCGGTCGGCTCAATATCGGCGACCGCATCGGACATTTGCCAACGGCCCTCCTGATCCTCCTGCATTACGAGTCGCCAAACGCGGGCGAGAAAACGATAGACGCCCTCCACACCCTTCATGCTCCACGGCTTCATTTGTTCGAGCGGCCCCATGAACATTTCGTAAAGACGAAAGGCATCGGCACCATAGTCGTTGATGACGTCGTCGGGATTGACGACATTGCCGCGACTCTTGGACATTTTTTGTCCGTCCGCTCCGAGAATAATGCCTTGGTTCACGAGGCGCTGGAACGGTTCGGGAGTGGGGAGGAATCCGAGATCGTGCAGCACCATGTGCCAGAAGCGCGAGTAGAGCAGATGCAGTACGGCGTGTTCCGTGCCGCCGACGTAAAGGTCAACGCCACCGGGCTGGTTCGAGCCGTCGCCCAGCCAATAGCGGGCGGCTTCTTCGCTGACAAAGCACGTGTCGTTGTGTGGGTCGCAAAAGCGCAGATAATACCAGCAGGACCCCGCCCATTGCGGCATCGTGTTCAGCTCTCTCACCGCTGTTTCCGAATGGCGCAGCCATTCCTTTGCCTTGGACAACGGAGGTTCGGCGGTGCCGGTGGGTTTGAAGTCGTGAAGTTCCGGAAGACGCACGGGCAGCTCCGATTCATCGAGCGCGCGATGGCGTCCGTTTTCCCAGATGATGGGAAAAGGTTCGCCCCAGTAGCGCTGACGCGAAAACAACCAGTCGCGCAATTTGTATTGCACTGCGGCCCGACCAAGGCTGCGTTCCTCCAGCCACAATGTAATTTTGCGCTTGGCCTCGGCGGTGGGAAGTCCGTCGAGGATTCCGGAGTTGATGGCGACACCGTCGCCGGTGAAGTAGGACGTGGCGGGCGGGACGCTGGCGTCTCCTGGTGAGGGTGACTCCTGCACGACTTTCACGATGGGGAGGTTGAATTTGGTGGCGAAGGCGTGGTCACGGTCGTCGTGCGCGGGGACGGCCATGATGGCTCCCGTGCCGTAGCCGGTGAGAACGTAATCGGCGATCCAGATGGGGATGCTTGCACCGTTGACCGGATTGATTGCATAAGCGCCGGTGAAGACGCCCGTTTTTTCCTTGGAGGCGTCCTGTCTGTCGCGCTCGGATTTCGAGGCGACGGTGCGAACATAATTTTCGACGGCTTCCTTTTGTTCCGTCGAAGTGATTTGTGCGACAAGCGGATGTTCCGGTGCGAGCACCATGTAGGTTGCACCGAAGAGAGTGTCGGGACGCGTGGTATAGACGGTGAAATTGTCGCCGCCGTCCTTCAGCGTAAAATCCACAAAGGCGCCTTCGGAGCGTCCGATCCAGTTTTTTTGAAGGAGCTTGATGGATTCCGGCCAGTCGAGCGCATCAAGTCCTTCGAGCAATCGTTCGGCGAAGGCCGTGATGCGCAGCATCCATTGGCGCATGGGGCGCCGCTCGACGGGGAAACCCCCGACCTCGCTTTTTCCGTCTGTGACCTCCTCATTTGCCAGAACCGTGCCGAGTTCCGGACACCAGTTCACCGGCATTTCCGCGACGTAGGCGAGGCGGACATCATCCGGATTGTCACCGGTGTAGGTGGAGATGGATTCCGCGCGCTTGGTCGTCGGATTAAACCAGGAATTGTAAAGCTGCAGGAAAATCCACTGGGTCCAGCGAACGTAGTTTGGATCGGTGGTGTTGACCTCACGCGACCAATCGTAGCTGAATCCGATGCGCTGAAGCTGAGCCTTGAAGTGTTTGACATTGTTCGCGGTAGTGACGGCAGGGTGTTGTCCGGTTTTGACCGCATATTGTTCGGCGGGCAGCCCGAAGGCATCCCATCCCATGGGGTGCAAAACATTGTATCCGCACATCCGCCGCCAGCGTGCGAGGATGTCCGTCGCGGTATAGCCCTCGGGGTGTCCCACGTGCAGACCCGAGCCGCTCGGATAGGGAAACATGTCGAGGACATAGTATTTGGGCTTTGACGGATCGAAATCCGGCTCACCGGGATTCGGTGTGCGAAAGGCGGCAGCGGCTTCCCAGCGTTGCTGCCATTTGGGTTCGAAATCGGAAAATGGAAACTGTTTGCGTTGACTCGACATGTTGTGAATGAAGCGGTCATTTTGCCGGGATTGTCGAAAGTGTCAAAATTTGACGTTCGCGGGCGTTCATTTCATGATGCCGCGACGATGTCGGAATCCATGCAACGCCTGCTGCTGGCGACGCGCAATGCGCACAAAGTGCGCGAGGTGCGGGAGATTCTTGGGGACGGCTGGATTGTGGAGGATCTTTCGGTACTGCCGAATTTGGCGGAGGTGGAGGAAACGGGGGCGACGTTTGAGGAAAACGCGCGAATCAAGGCGTTGGCGGCGTCGCCGTTATATGATGGTTGGACGCTGGCGGATGATTCCGGATTGGAGGTGGACGTCTTAGGCGGCGAGCCGGGTGTGCGTTCGGCCCGCTATGCGGGCGATGAGGCTGACATGGCGCGGAACCGGCTGTTTCTGATGTCGAAAATGTGCGGCGTGATAATGCGCACGGCGCGTTTTCGATGCGTGTTGGTGCTGGCGAAAAACGGTGCTGTTGCTCACGTTTTTTCCGGCGCGGTGGAAGGGCGCATTGCGGAGGAGGAGAGGGGTGAGGAAGGATTTGGGTATGATTCGATGTTCATTCCGCAAGGATGCGATCGGACGTTTGCCGAAATGACATCCTTGGAAAAACACGCCCTCAGTCATCGCGGGCGCGCCCTTGACGAACTGGCGAAGTTTTTTTGCCCGAACGATTTTCATCCCGCTTGACGAAATGAGTGGGAGCGGAAACAGTGGCCGCCCTTAATTTTAATTCCATGCCCATTTCCACATTTAAAGCCACAACCAGCCTGCAACCAGGCCTTGTTGTTCATGCGAAATCACGTCAGTTCGAAGTCACCGTTGACGAACCGCCGGAGCTTGGCGGAACGGATACGGGAATGAATCCCGTTGAAATGATTTTGTGTGCGCTCGGTGCGTGTCAGGCCATCGTGGCGCGGGTATATGCGCCGCAGTTCAATTTGGAACTTGAAGAATTTGTCATGGAACTCGAAGGCGATCTGGATATTGACGGCTTTCTTGGGAAGTCGGATGTCCGCTGCGGTTTTTCGGAAGTGCGGTATAATGTACACGTCAAGTGCGCGGCTCCAGAGGAGAAGGTTCGCGAGTTTGTGGACTTCATCAGCAAGCGGTGTCCCGTGGGTGACACGGTTGGCAATGCCGTGCCGCTTGTTCTCAACAAAGTCATCGTGCGTCCATAGCGACGGCGCACACCGGACAGGCGGATTGGAGGAGCGGAGCTTTTAGCGCCGGGCAAACGTGCGATCCGCGATTTTTTGAGCCTGCAGGCCCTTGGGATTGATGCGGCTGATAACGCGTTGTTCGATGCCGGGAGGTGTATTGGGATAATTAAGATCGGGCAAATGTCCGCCCATTCCCCAACGTCCGGTGATTTGACGGCGTGTGTCGGGGCCATACCATACGGTTGTTTCCCGGGGTGAGGGGACTTCGGCGACTTCCTTGGCGAGATCCACATGCTTCGGCGGAGTGTAGGGAATGGGGAGGTAGGGGTAATAAGGCCCTGTAAGTTCGCGGCGATTTTCAGGCGTCGCACAACCGGTGAGAAAGGCGGCCGCAAGCAGAAGGAGGGGTAATGTTCGCATGAGTTTTAGCATTAGCGCATTTTTCGACGGATGGGCAGTCAAATATTTTTCGGGCCTATGAAAATGCCGGAGACAACGATTTGGGCGACTTGCAGTTTTACAGTTGTAGCATTGTTTCCCTAGATTGCCCCGCCGTGATGAGACAGCGTTCCGGCGACATCCGTTCTTATCGGTGCATCTCCTGGTAATTTTCAAAAACAACCCCCGGCCTTATGTGTTTTCCCCTCAAAAAAAACTCCGCGTTCACACTCATTGAAATGCTCGTCGTCCTGGCCGTTTTGATCATTCTGGCCATGTTCATCGTTTTTGGAATGAACTACGCCCGCGATCAAGTTGGCGTGACCAAATGCCTTTCCAATCTTCGTCAGGTTCACGCGGCCTTGATGCTTTATGTGCAGGATAACAATGGAATGATGCCGGGTCCGTTGACCGGCGCCATGACGCCCTATTTCAAGCTCAGCAACAAGGGTGTGCCGACGGCGAATCAAATGGCGGGTTATCTTGCGCCGTATTTGGATGTTCCCATGCCCGTAATGCCCGGCGACGGCGCCTTCAATTATTATCTCAGTTGTCCGGCGCATTTGGCCTCCATGTCAGCGGCAGAGCGCAAGAGCCCCAATATTATCCGCAGCTACGGCATTCCGCTGGCGACATCCGATTATCCCTTTGGCTACACGGCGGGAGGGACGCCGTCGGCAGAGCCAAAGAACTACCATGCGTACGTCACCACCCACAGCGCATCGAGGACGTGGATGATGCGGGATGATGATCAGGCGCTTCATCCTGGGAACACACAATTTAATTTGGAACCCAATCACAAGACGGGGCGCAATTATTTGTATTTTGACGGCTCGGCGCGTTTTTTGACGTTTGAGGGCGAGAGAACGCAGGGGCAATAGAGGGAGGGCGCATGTTTTCATTTTCAACAACGTCCCTGCGCTGGGGGATTTCCACGCTCGGCGATTCGGATGCGGATTTGGATGACTGGATGAAGTTGTGTGTGGAGCGGGGGATTTCCGAATTGGAGCTTCGCGTGCTTTCCGGCGACAAGGATTTGAGCGGGATTTTATCGCGACTTTTCGTTTCTCCCGCTGGATTTGCGGCGGCTCTGCGCGGCCAGCCCGCGCGGGTGGCCGTGTTGTCATCGGACTTTCGGTTGGCGGCGGAAAAAGAGGGCGATTACGGGGAGCTTTTGTCTTATGCGCTTTGGGCCGAGGCGGCGGATATTCCCTGGCTGCGTATTTTTGACAAATGCGGTCCGCATGTTCCCTGGATGGAGGATGAATGGGGTTCCGCCGCAAGGCGGCTTCGTTGGTGGCGGGAGCAGCGCGCGCGGAATGAGTGGAGGGTGGATGTGATTGTTGAGGCGCACAATGCGCTCTTTAATCCCGAAGCCTATCGAAGATTTTGTGAAATGACGGGAGAGGAACCGCCGTTGATCTTTGATATTGGGCACGCTGTTCGTGGCCTTGGTCTGGAGAGGGCGTTTGCTGCATGGAAGGAACTGGCTCCTCATGCCCCGCGTGTTCATTTCAAGGATGTGGCGGATTCCAATTTCCAAGGAGACAAACATTGTCTGCCCGGTCGCGGGGTGGTTCCGTTGGCGGACTTTTATCGCTTGTTGCAGGAGTCCGATCCGCAACCGACTGTCGTTTTTGAATGGGAGCGTTTTTGGAATCGAAATCTGCCGCCCGTTGGCGAAGCGCTTGACGCTTTGTGCTCCATTCTTTCCTCACCGGATTCGACATCTGAAAAATTATGAATGCAGCCGCTGGTGAAAATTCCAAACTTCAGACGGTTCTTGTTTCCCTGACGGATCAGGAATTCGCGTGGTTTTTTCCGGAGGGAAATCTCGATGCGCTCATGCCGGATGGCGTAAAGCTCGTGTATTCCGAGGCCGCTGATTCGGAGGCGTGGCGTGAGGAAATTGAACGTCATGCTCCGGAGGTGATCCTGGGTGCGTGGAGAACGCCGTATTTGCCGTCATCAAACGGCAGACTCCCGTGCCGCTACTATTGTCATTTGGCCGGTGCGGTGCGCCGTACGGTTTCACGCGAACTGATCGAGAGCGGGCTCATCGTCAGCAACTGGGGCACCTGCCTTTCCCGTTACGTGGCTGAGGCCGCGCTGGCACTTCTGCTTGCGGCGTTGCGCAATCAGACCGCGCATCAGATTGACATGCACCTCAACAAGGGATGGCGCACGAACTCCGACATTTTGTTCAACCGTTCGCTCTTCAATTTGCGAATCGGCATGCACGGTTATGGTGCCATTGCGCGGGAATTTGTGCCGTTGGTGGTGCCGTTTTCCCCGCGTCTGCGGGCATTTGATCCCTTTGCCGATCGAAAGGATGCGGCGGAGCGCGGCATCGTTTTTGTGGAAACTTTGGAGGAACTTTTTTCTAACAGCGACGCCATTGTGGATTTCTGCGCATTGACAGATGACACGCGCGGCATTGTCACGGAACGTCTGCTTCGTCTGCTTCCGCAGGACGGCGTGTTTGTCAACGTGGCGCGCGGGGCGATTGTGGATGAGGACGCATTGGCGAGACTGGTGGCGGAGGGGCGTCTCAAGGTGGGGTTGGACGTCTTTACAAAGGAGCCGTTGCCGGCGAATTCCCCTCTGCGCGGACTGCCGCATGCCACCATTACGCCGCACACATCGGGAAAGGTGACGGGCGCGCATGAGATCGCCGGACATTTCGGCCTTGCCAATTTGCGCCGTTACCTTCGGGGCGAGCCGTTGGAAGGCGTCATCTCTCTGGTGCAATACGATAGAATGACCTGACTTTTTTGTGCCTTTGCAAGCACACACCCTTTTTCCGGAATTCCGCATCGGCGGTGATTTATGGTTAAACCTATTTTCGCGGCGTCCGGCTTGTCTTTTTAGTTTGTATCGGAGCGGAGTGTTGTAATTTGAGTGCGTCAAAATTCAACCCCTTACAAACCTATGAAAACATCCCTCAAAACATTGGCCGTCACCACGGCATTTCTCACGGGTGCGTCCGTATTTTTAAACACAGCGGCTGCGGCGCCTACGGAGATAATTTTTACCAATTCGACGGTGCTGAGCAATTCGTTCCCGACGCAGGTCGCCTCGGGCATGTATAGCAATCCGGTGATTACAACCAATATCCACGGACAGGATGTTGTGGAATTGCTTACGGGTGACCTGACATTGTTAAACACAAACCGCAAGGGGCAGTTGGCGATTTACAGTACGAACACTTATTCGAGCAGTTTGGATTTTATTAATCCATCCGGAGGGCTGAGTTTGGTTGTCAGCAATGCCCGGTTGGATACGCCTCGTGGCACCACGTGGGGAAAGATTGGTATTACTAGTGACAATACGGGGTTCATGGATGGTGCCAATGGAATCTATTTGTATTTTGATCGAGCAAGCACTGCGTCGAACAATTCCGTGCGACTTATGCAGGCCAGTGGTGGAGTGGAAACGACGCTGGCGACCTTGATCTCGGGGAATGTGAACGGCATGTTTGATGCTCAGACATTCAGCCTTTCTGTGACCGCCAGCAACTGGTCTGTGTCCCTCATATCGCAAAACAATTCTGGAACTGCGGTGGCG
>JACTMZ010000034.1 GCA_014584375.1 Verrucomicrobiota bacterium
GATCTTTCCGATGACGAACGCGCACAATACGTCACCGAAATCATAGACAACCTCATTGACATCGGCATCAAGGCCAAGGCCAGCGACATTCACTTCGAGCCGTTTGAGCAATTCATGGATGTCCGCATGAGGGTGGATGGAACCCTGCGCTCGCTGCTAACCAAAGCCGACCGCAAAGCCTACAACTCCATCACACGGGAACTCATCTCGCGCCTCAAGGTCATTTCCAACCTCAACATTGCCGAAAACCGACTGCCCCAGGACGGCAGAATTCAAAGAACGGTTCTCCGCGACGGACGCCCGCTTTCCATTGATCTGCGTGTCTCGACGCTTCCCACCCAATTCGGCGAAAGCGTGGTACTCCGCATTCTCGACCGCTCGTCCATTCAGCTCGACCTCGACAAACTCGGCGTGCCGGACCGCGTCAAAGCCCTCCTGCGGGAAATGATCAAAATTCCCAATGGCATCATCATTGTCACAGGCCCGACCGGATCGGGAAAAACAACGACGCTCTACGCCTGTCTGCGCGAAATCAACGAACCCAATGCCAAACTGCTCACGGTCGAAGATCCCGTGGAATACGACATTGACGGCATCATGCAGGTTCCCGTGAACGAGCATATCGGGCTGGACTTTGCCCGCTGCCTGCGCGCTTTTCTCCGTCAGGATCCCGACCGCATTCTCGTCGGTGAAACCCGCGATCTCGAAACGGCGCAAATCGCCATCCAAGCCTCCCTCACCGGACACCTGGTGTTCACCTCGCTGCACACCAATGATGCCACGGGAGCCATCACGCGCCTCATTGACATGGGCGTGGAACCCTTCCTCATCTCCGCCTCACTCGAATTGGTGGTTGCGCAGCGACTCGTCCGCCGCATTTGCCCCAACTGCATCGAGCCCTATGAGCCGACGGATGATGAAATCATGCTGCTCGGCCTGTCGGCCCATGAAATCGGCGACAAAAAATTCTTCAAGGGACGCGGTTGTGACGAGTGCAGCGATACGGGCTACCGGGGGCGCAAGGGCATTTTTGAAACCCTGCGCATCGGCGACACCCTGCGTGAAATGATCAACCAACGCGCCCCCGGCGTCGTCCTGCGCCAAAAGGCGATTGAGCTGGGCATGAGAACCCTGCGCGACGAAGGCCTCCAGGCCATCTTCGACGGCGAAACCTCCGTCGAGGAAATCCTCAAATACACCTGATCCTATTTTCTGCGGGCGAACACCTGCTTTCAATGTGTTCCTCGGCGACCATTGCCTCCGGATTATTTTAAAACACGTCGCAAGGCAGCAGGCCGCCGCAAGGGAAGGTAATACTTTTTAGACCAAACCCGCCATGACATGATATGTACCCCCATGCGCCACGGCATTGCCTTTCTTGTTCTATCGCTCCTTGCACAATCCTTCTGCGCGGGAGATGTCACATGGGAAAAAATCGGGGACTATGACATTGGACGCCTGGAAAAAATCCTCACCACCGAATCGGTGAAGTTCAATGCCGATCCGCCCGCTTATACCAAGCCCCGGACATCGGTTGTCCTATACCGAGTGACTTATTCATCCGTTGTTCCCGACCAAGGCAACCGCCGCATCGTCGCCACCGGGTTGGTTGCCATTCCGGATGCACCCCGAAAGGGGGGTGTTCCGAATGATCGCACGCTTCCGATGGTTTCCTATCAGCATGGAACTGTTTTTGGAAAACAGGATGTTCCGTCATTCCCGGAAAACTCCTATGAGGCACGTCTGATGATCGCGCAATTTGCCGGGCAGGGTTATGTCGTCATCGCGCCGGATTACTTCGGCATGGGCGGATCGAAGGAAAACGAAGGCTACATCGTTGTACGCAACCAGCAGCAGGCGTGCATGGATTTGCTGGATGCCGCAAAGTCCCTTCTCCAGGCCGAAAAGATCACGCCATCCGGGCTGTTTCTTTGCGGGTGGTCGCAGGGCGGATTTGCCACGCAGGCATTTTTGCAGCGCCTCGAACGTGAGCGCATTCCTGTGCGTGCGGCCGCCACCGCCGCCGCCCCATCGGATCCCTTTGCCTTCATCAGCGGCTTCCTTGATTTTCGCCGCGACCTTGATGCGTCATGGACAAACATTCTGTTCATCTATCTGCCCTTCTCCTACGAGAATTATTTCAACATGCCCGGACTCGCGGAATCATTCCTGACGCCGGAAGCATACGACCTGGCGCGCCGCATCTACCTGCGGGATCCCTCCGTAACCTCCAAGGACATCCCGGAAGACATCACCTCGCTCGTTCGCAAGGAATACTTCGACCCCGTCTATTTCGCTGAATCCGCCTTCGGGCGTCAGCTTCGGGAAATTCAGCCCTATCGCTGGGTGTTCCGGACGCCGCTCAAAATGTATTACAGCGGCGCGGATGAGGCGGTGCGTCCCGCGCAAGCGCAGCTTGCGGCGAACTTTGCGCAGGCCGTGGGCAATGACAAGGTTGAAGCCATCCTTGTGGGCGAAAAGCTCAACCATCGCGGCGCCTTTGCCCATGCCGTGCCGGAGTGGAAAAAGTGGTTCGATTCCCTCTCC
>JACTMZ010000192.1 GCA_014584375.1 Verrucomicrobiota bacterium
TCGTGGATTTTGCCGTGGGTGCGGAGTGTTTGCGCAAGCAGGGTGATGTTGTGGAGGCCGGCGAACCGCTTCTCCGCATTCACAGCCGGGAACCGGTGGATGTCTCGGCCCTGACGCAGCGGCTGATTGGCATCAAGGGCGACTGATCGGCGGCGTCGCTTGGAGCGTGTTTACGGCTGGTTTTTCATACACGCGGTTCAGCAGGGCCGCGAGGCGGTTTCCCGCAAGAACGAGGCGTTTTTCCGCCGCTTCCCGCGCAGCGTTTGTATAACGCTCATCCAAAATCACCACACGCCCCGTGGCGGAAACATCGGTCAATCCGCCGTAACCCAAATCATATCCAATGACATGACTTTCATGCGCCCAAGCGGACGGATCATCCACATCGGGCGCATCCAAGTCCGGGTATTTTTTACGCAGGGCATCTGCTTCCCGCAGGATCAGTTCCATCGCCGCCAGGTGCCCTGTCACCGGTTTGGCGACATCGTGAACCGGCATGTCATAAAGCACGGAGACAGTTCCATCACGAAATCCCCGACGATAGGCGGCGTCCCAAAATCCGTGCAGATTGCCGGTTTTCCTTTTGTTGAACATCTTTTCCTCGGAACTCAACGCCATGTTTCGAACGCTCACCGCATTGCCACCGTAGTCATTTCCGCGATTTGTCGTGTGCAGGGGCTGATGAATGTCGCCCACCGTGTGCGTCAGCATAAACAACGCCTGCTCGCGGCTGATTTCCGGAGACTCGACCTTTCCCGTTAAAATATCCAGCGTCCGACGAACGCCCCAAATCACATTCGGCCCCTCTTCATCCGCCGGCACCGGCAAGCCGTCCTGATTAAAAGGAAGATTCACATAATGCCACGGACCGAAGTCATAGCGATCCTTCATCCCTCGAATGTCATCCATCCAACACGCAGCCGTGACAAAATCATAAGGCGCATCCTCCGTTCCCCGTTCCTCCGCCTTTTGTTCGTTAAACTTCGCCGCCGCCTCCTTCACCCCGGCCCTTGCCTCCGGAGAAAGTTGTTCCCATGCAATCCTGGCAATCAGCATGTGACCGATGGAATCCCATGCCGATGCGGAATGCACCGCAATGCCTCCAAAGAAAATTGCAAGAATGACAGGAGCTGAAATGAAACGGCGCATGTGGGCAATCTGTCCGCTTACGGGTGAAAATTCAACCGACTCAATTTTTCAGACGCTTTTGGAGCTCCGCGATGCGTTTGTCCGTAAGCTCCATATATTTCATGGCCCGATCCAAGGATTCCATGGTTCCGCCGTCGGAATTTCCTGCGGCTGCGGACATTTTTTTACGGCGTTGAAGCCAAGCCTTTTGTTCGGAGTACAATTTTTTCCGGCTTGCATCATCCGTCAGGCTCTCAAAGAGCGTGATGTAGATCACCAATAGCCGCGCATCCTTTACAGCGGCCATATCCCAGGCCGTGCCGCCCATATTTTGACCCGTATCGAGCTGTTGTTGAATGGGCTCCTCCGCCTGCTTGAGCCGCTCTGCCGAGAGCCAGTCTTCGGGAACAATGTTCCCACCCAAGGCGATACCTTGGATCAAAATCAGCGCGCAAAAAACCGGGAGTTGAACTCGCATTACATGTCGAGGGAGATCATCAGCGGATTGTGATCGCTCAAAAGTTTTTTCCCGGGAAGATCGCTGACCGGATTTTTGTCCCGCAGGACTTTGAAATCAAGCAGGCGATCCTTCAGGGAATTTTTGATCCAAATAAAATCTCCGCGCTTGTTCCACACGGTCGTGGGATTCGTGTCGCTTCCCTCCTTGATCAGCGCGCAATCCGAAAAGCCGTTTTCCGAAAGAATTTTGGAAACATTGCCGCCTGGCCCTTCATTGAAATCCCCTACAATGACATCCACATCCTTGCCGAAATGCTTGAGAAATTCGGCGACCTCCCTGCCACGAATTTCCGTGGGCGAGCCGCCGCCCTGACGTCCGGACGGCAGATGCAGACTCGCAATGGTGAGGGTTGCTCCCCTGTGCGTTTTGACTTTGGTGACAACCACAGAACGCTCGAATTTAAAGTCGTCCGGAATCGAAACATTTTCCAACTGGCGCTCCTTCGGCGCGGTGATCATGGCGCCGTAGGCGGGGTATTTTTGTCCCGGGGTGTAAAAATAAGTTTTTCCGCCCGCCGCCGTTGCGGCCGCTTCCGGGCTTTGAATTTCCTGCAGACAGAAAATGTCCGGCTGCACTTCGGCATACATTGCATTTAGACGATCCAAAATGACGGGATTGGGCGCGCCGGGATCTGTTCCTTCAAACGGATAGCCCTGAAGCCAAAAAACATTATGCGACAAAATATTGAAAGGCGTGGATTCAGCGTGTGATGAAAATGCCGCCAACATTACGAGGGAAACAATCAAACAGGATCGAAGCATAGGAGGCAAACATACAAATTTCCACGGTGTGTTCAATTTATTGCTGAGGGGAATTTTTGAACACGATGTGGCAAAAGGCTTCGCCTCCCGGCGTGCCCGGTGCAAGGTCTGCAAGCGATCGGTGCGG
>JACTMZ010000140.1 GCA_014584375.1 Verrucomicrobiota bacterium
CGGTCATGATGTTATTGCCGTCACACTCAAATGGCGTCGGGTCGGATCGAAGGCGTGGCGTGAAGCGCCGATGTCGCACGAGGGCAATGATGTGTGGTCTGGTGTTTTCGCGGTGGAGGAGACGGCGGATTATGAATTCACCGTCGAAGCAGGACCCGACGCTTATGCTTCGTGGCGCGAGGAATTCTCCAAGAAATTTGAGGGCGGTCAGGCGGATTTATCTTCCGAGGCCTTGGAAGGCGCACATTTGCTGCGTGCGGGAGCGCGGCGTGCGCGGGGGAAAAGCGGGGCGCGGACGCTGGACGCGGCGGCCAGGGAGCTGTCCGCCGCAAATCGCAAAGCGGCAGCGGTGATTGCGGCTCGCGGTGATCTGGCTGTGCTGATGGCGGGTTTTCTGGATCGTTCGCTGTCCGTTCGGTTTCGCCCATACGGACGGGTGATGGTCGAGCGAGAGCGGGCTCTTTTTTCCACCTGGTATGAATTTTTTCCGCGATCCGCCGGTGGATTCGGGGATCGCGGTTCGACATTTCGTGAATGTCTGGAGCGACTCGATGATGCGCGGGCGATGGGGTTTGATGTGGTGTATTTTCCGCCGATTCATCCGATTGGCACAACCAAGCGAAAGGGGCGTAACAATTCGCTGGTGTCGCAGCCCGGTGATCCCGGCGTTCCTTACGCCATCGGTAACCGTCACCAAGGCTGTCCTTATGGCGGCGGGCATCGCGATGTGGCCCCTGAGCTTGGAACGCTGGAGGACTTCGCTTGGCTGGTTGACGAAGCGTGGAAGCGCGGCATGGAAATCGCGCTGGACTTTGCATTGAACTGCTCGCCGGATCACCCCTATGTCGCCGAACATCCGGAGTGGTTCTTTCACCGTCCCGATGGCTCGATCAAATATGCGGAGAATCCGCCGAAGAAATATGAGGATGTTTATCCGCTGGATTATCACAACGCGGACTGGCGGGCGCTCTGGGAGGAGCTGCGCGATGTGATACTTTGGTGGGCGGAGCGCGGAGTGCGCATTTTCCGCGTGGACAATCCCCACACCAAGCCGGTTTCGTTTTGGGAGTGGATGATTGCCGAAACGCGGGAAAAATTTCCTGATCTCATTTTTTTGAGCGAAGCCTTTACGCGTCCGAAAATGATGCACACGCTCGCCAAGGCAGGATTTTCGCAGAGTTACACGTACTTCACCTGGCGAAATACGAAGTCGGAGCTGGAGGAGTATTTTACGGAACTGACCTCCCATGAATCGTCGGAATACTTTCGTCCGAATTTGTTTCCCAATACGCCGGATATTTTGCCGTTCTATCTTCAACAGGGCGGACGCCCCGCTTTTATGATCCGCGCCGTTTTGGCGGCGACCCTTTCGCCATCATACGGAATCTACAGTGGATTTGAATTGTGTGAAAACGTGGCTCTGCCGGGACGGGAGGAGTATGCGGACAGCGAAAAATACCAATTTAAGCAGCGTGATTGGAATGCGCCGGGAAACATCAAGGGATTGATCACGCAGCTTAATGTCATTCGTCGGGAAAATCGCGCGCTGCAGCGGCTGAGAAATTTGAACTTCTTGCGCGTGGACAATGATCAGATGCTGTTTTACGCCAAGGCGGACGAAGCGGGGGACAATGTTCTTTTTATTGCAGTGACACTTGATGTGCAGAATCCGCAGACGGCGTGGGCCGAAGTGCCGCTGGAGAAATTCGGATTACAACCGGACGAGGAATATCAGATGCACGATCTGCTCACGGGGGAGAAGTTTTTATGGCGTGGTGCGCGCAATTTTATCGCGCTTGATCCCCGTTCGCGCCCCGCGCATGTGTTTCTCCTGCGCCGCCGCACCGACGGAAAAGAGGATGGTGTGGTTTACGCCTGATCGGACGTCTCCGTCGCCGCGCTTTCATTCTTGCGGGCGGCTGCATCCCGAAGCAACACCGTAAGAACAACGACGGTAAAAACGGCGATCAAGACCGGCGGAACCCATGTCACCAGCAGGGGAAGCTGGGTGATTCCAATTGTCAGACAAAGCGCGGTGCCGATGACGCCGGCTATGCTTAAAGTAATGGCGCCAATGATGAGTCCGCGCATGACGCCCTTGATGTATGGAGATTGCATTGGGGTGTTTTTTAACGTTCGTCGCGTCCGCTGACAATCTTTCGATGAAGCGGCGCCCATTCTTCGGCCAGGGTCATTACATATCCTTCGTGGCTTTCGAGGCGTTGCAGTCGCAGGGTTGTGTTGCCGACGACGGCGTTTCCGGCGGACGTTTTCAAAATGGACGGTTCGACTTTTGTAATGGTTATCCCTTTGGCCAGGCCGAGTCCTGCGCATTTCAGGGCAGCCTCCCGTGCCGACCACAGGATGAAAAAACCTTCCTCCCGACGTTCCTGGGGAAGCGTTTCCCATGCGGCGATTTCATCACAGTGAAAACAACGGCGGGCGATTGCGGACATATTGTGGATGGGACGGATCGCCTCCATGTCGAGCCCGAGTCGTTGTCGCCCGACGGCGACAGCCACATAATCGCCCGAATGGGAAACGTTGAAATTCCAGCCGTTCGCCTTCAATAAACGGGGCTTTCCTCCCGGTTCATTGTCGAACTCAAGGCTGCAAGGCTCTGTTCCCAGACATTCCGAGAGCACGCGCCGCCTCAATCCGCGCGACACGATGAAGCGCTGGCGCAAAACTCCCGGGGGCATGGATTGCGCCCGCTCTCTCTCGAAGGGGGCGAGACACTCCAACCACGCCGCGTGTTCGTCGAGATGCGCCTGACGAACCATGACATTCCCGCCATTCATTTTTTGCTCGGATCGCCGTCGGCGGGATTTTTCAAGGTCAGACCATTCCGAGTTTCATGCGTCCGGCTTCGCTGATCATTCCCTGATTCCATGGCGGCGACCACACGAGTTTCACCTCGGCGGACTCCACGCCGGGAATGGTCAGAATGCGCCCGCGTGCGTCAGCGGCGATGGTGGGGCCCATGCCGCAACCCGGTGCAGTCAGGGTCATTTTAACATTCACCGCCACGCCCTTTCCCACTCCTTCCGACAAAATGAGATCGTACACGAGACCGAGATCCACGATGTTCACGGGAATTTCCGGATCATAAACATTCTTGAGCTGCGCCCAGACGGCATCTTCAGTCACTTTGGCCGCGTCCTTCGGATCAACGGGAATGGGTGCCGGCGCCTCCTTTTTTACAACCTCGAAACCAAGGGCGTCGGCGTCCGCCTCGGCGATGCGGGCCAGTCCCGTTTGCAGCGCCACGGTGTAGGTGCCGCCGAGCGCCTGAGTGATGATGGCCGGACTGCCGGCCGCGAGGGTTGTTTCTTCGCCGCTGGGAATCAGAACGGCCTTGCAATCGCGTGTCAGAGTAATTTCACGGTGTGTCATGGAACGATGAAAATAACGCTCCACCGCCGCAAATCCAATCAAATGGTTGTCAACATCGCGGTATCCCGGTGTAGAATCCGGGCTTTATGCGTTGGCAAACTCTTTGGCAGGCGCGGTGGATTTTTTTTCTTTTTGCCGTACTTGCGATCATCTCCGGGATGTTTTTCCCGATCCTGTTGGTTCCGCTTGCGGGATGCGTTCTTTTCACCCTGTATTTTTTTCGTGATCCGCACAGGGACATTCCGAAGGGCGTTGGATTGATTGTTGCGCCGGCGGACGGCAGGGTGACGGATATTGGGGAGATGGAGGAAACCGAGGTGACCGGTGCAAGAATGCGGCGCATTGGCATTTTTCTTTCGGTTTTTGACGTACATGTGAACCGCGCTCCTGCAGCGGGGCGGGTTGTTTATACGGCGGAACACGCCGGTGATTATCACGATGCCCGCAGTCCCATGGCTTCCACGCACAATGCGGCGCGTACTTGGGGGTTTAATTGCGAGGGGGAGATGATTGTGGTGCGTCAGATTACGGGCGCCATTGCGCGTCGCATCGTCGCCTGGTCCATGCTTGGTGACAATCTTCGGCGGGGGCAGCGCTTTGGAATGATTCGCTTTGGCTCGCGCACCGAGATTTATCTTCCGTTGAACGCTCAAATTCTGGTGAGGGCTGGTGAAAGCGTGCGGGGAGGGAGGACAAGCGTCGCCCGCATGGTTGAAAAAAACGTTGCTGAGGACAAAATTCCGGCGATGAGAAAGGTCAGGGCATGAGCGGCGGCAACGACGGCAACGCGGCGCGCATTTATTTGCTGCCGAATTTAATGACGGCGGGAAATCTTTTCTGCGGATTTGCCGCCGTTCTCAGCATTTTGGACGGGGTCATTCTCATGAACACGGGGAGCGATCCCGCCGCGAAGATTCACAGTGCCGTCTGGTTTATTCTCGGAGCGTGTGTTTTTGATCTTTTGGACGGGCGTCTGGCGCGTCTTGGGGGCAATGAAAGCGCCTTCGGGCGTGAATTTGATTCGCTGGCCGACATAGTGTCCTTCGGCGTCGCGCCCTCCCTCCTGGTTTTTCACATCGTATTGCGCGATTTCGACCGTTACGGGTGGTTGATCGCTTTTGTTTATCTGGCCTGTGGCGCCTTGCGTCTGGCTCGTTTCAATTGTGTGGCTGCGCAGCCGGATTCGGGAGGAGGATCGAAGGATTTTGAGGGTTTTCCCATTCCGGCGGCGGCGGGACTGATTGCTTCCATCACGCTGTTTATGCTGTGGCTTGATGCCGGGCAAAAAGCAATCGGCCCGTGGAAATATGCGTTGCCGCCGCTGATGCTTTTTCTTTCCTTCATGATGTTCAGCCGTGTGCATTATCCGAGTTTTAAGGCGATCAACTGGCGTACGCGCCGTTCCATGCCCAAGTTTATCGTCATTAGCCTCGTGCTGATTTTTACGGCGATGAATTATGAGTGGATGCCTGCGATGGTTTTTATCGCCTATCTTCTTTACGGATTGGTGCGTCCGATGGCGCCCAAGGCGTGGAGGCAGGAGATTGACAAGGAAATCGGGGACAAGGAGGAATTCGAGTCGGACGTCTGAGGGGCGGGGCATCACATCCACGCGTGCAATTTTTCCTTAAGCTCGCGTCGAGCCCGAAAAAGCAGGCTTTTTACCGCTGGCACGGTCGTTTGGAGTACGCGGGCGATTTCCTCGTAGGGCATTTCTTCGTAACGCCGGAGCGTCATTGCCGCACGCTGATCCTCGGGAAGTTCTGCCAGGGCGCGCTCGATGGCTTGTGACAGTTCGGCAGCGGCTGCCAGTGCGGACGGCGGTTCGTTGACCGGCTGTTCGAGGGCGGGGGCGTCCGGCGTTGGTTCGACAAACACCGCACTCCGGCGGCTGCGCGAACGGCGTTCGTTGAGCGCAAGCCGGTACGCGATGGAATGTATCCATGTGAAAAGTTTGGCCGACGGTTCATAGCGCTCCCGCGCTTTCCACATTCGCAAATAAACCTGCTGCGCGATGTCCTCCGCTCCCTCCACGCCGCCGATCATTCTTACAATCGTGCCATAGACACGATCTTCCGTTGCCTCCACCAACTCGCGAAACGCCGCTTCATCGCCGGCCTTCGCCCGCAGCATCAGCGCGACAAACCGGGCGTTGTCATCCGCCGGAGAGGCGATGTCCCCGAATTCATCGTCAGCATGGATTTCCTCGCTTGTCATCGGGTTGCCTGAAACCTCCTGATTTCAACCCCGGTGGAGAGGAAATGTTGCTCAAATTCCGTCTTTGGCCACTCATCGGGAGGCTCCCACGGAAGGATTTCCCATCCGGTCTCCTGAAAGATGCCTTTCGCCCGCTCCGCATAGTCCTTGGAGTCGGATGCAAAAAAGAAAATTCCGCCTGATTTCAGCAATCTTCCGATGGAGGAAACAAACTCCGTCTGTACAAGTCTGCGTCCGGCATGACGGCGTTTGGGCCAGGGATCGCTGAAGAGCAGAAAAATCTCGTTCGCTGCGGTCGGGGAAAGCGATTTGAAAATATCCGCCACATCACCGTGGATGATTGCGGCGTTGGGGAGTTCGGCGATGCGCCGTTCCGTTTGTCGAACGCGATAGGCTTTTCGTTCGACGCCGAGAAAATTTTTTTCAGGTTGGAGTTTTGCCAGTGCGGCAAGAAAGACGCCATTGCCGCAACCCAGATCAATCGCGAGCGGCGCAGGACGCGCGAAAAGTCCGGCAATATCGCCGAGCGTCGGTTTTGACGTTGTCGCCGCCCTTTCGGGCATAAAAATCAGGCCGCGTCCTTATCCTGCTTGCGGCGCAGGAGAGGCGGCTTTTTTCCCTCGACAACCAGGCGATTGATCGTCACCTCGGCCACATCCTCCCGGCTGGGGACATCATACATGACGTCGAGCATGATTTTTTCCATCATCGAGCGCAGCGCGCGCGCCCCCGTCCCCTTGCTCACCGCCCGCTCCGCCAGGGCGCGCAGGCCGTCCTTGGTGACGTTGAGGGCAACGCCTTCCATGGACATCAGCTTGGAATATTGCCGGACCATGGCGTTCTTCGGCTCGGTGAGAATTTCCACCAATTCGCTTTCGGTGAGTTGGTCTAATGCCGTGATGACTGGCAGACGTCCGATAAATTCCGGGATCATTCCAAATCCGAGCAAATCCTCGGGTTCCGCCTGATGAATGGTTGCCGCAGAGGCGTCGGTGGAGCCTGCTTTTTCGGCGGCTGAATGAAATCCCAGAACGCGATTGCCAAGGCGGCGTTGAACGATTTTGTCCAATCCCACGAAGGCACCGCCGCAAATGAACAAAATGCGGTCGGTGTTCACCTGAATGTATTCCTGGTGTGGATGTTTGCGTCCGCCCTGCGGCGGAACATTGCAGGTCGTTCCCTCCAAAATTTTGAGCAATGCCTGCTGCACACCCTCGCCGGAAACGTCACGTGTAATGCTTACATTATCCGTCTTGCGTCCGATTTTGTCTATTTCGTCAATATATACGATGCCAATTTCGGCGCGTTTCACATCGTAATCGGCCGCCTGGAGCAGACGCAGGACGATGTTTTCCACGTCTTCACCGACATAGCCCGCCTCGGTCAGCGTCGTTGCGTCGGCCATGGTGAAAGGCACATCCAAAATGCGGGCGAGGGTGCGTGCCAGCAGAGTCTTGCCGGAACCCGTCGGGCCGATGAGCAAAATATTACTTTTTTCCAACTCAACATCATCGCCCGCCGATAAAACGAGTTCCTTGGCGGACGATTGGTGGATGATTCTTTTGTAATGATTGTGGACGGCCACCGAGAGGGTTTTTTTGGCCAAATCCTGACCGATGACAAAGCGATCCAATTCCGCGCGAATGTCGGCGGGTTTCGGAACGCGCACCGTGGCGCTTTTCTTTTTCGACTGATCCTTGAGTTCCTTGTCGAGGATGCCCTTGCAGAGGTTGACGCAACTGTCGCAAATATAGACTCCGGGCCCGGCGATCAGCTTGTGAACCTCGCTGTGGCTCTTTCCGCAGAAAGAGCACATTGTCAGATTGGTTGGGCGGGCCATATCAGGAAGAAGCCTCCGCACCCGGGATTTCCTTGCGGGATTTCACCACTTCATCCACGAGCCCGTATTCCTTCGCCTCCGTCGCGCTCATGTAATAGTCGCGATCGGCGTCCTTGTGAACCTGCTCCACGGTTTTGCCGGTGTGTTGGGCGATGAGTGTTTCGAGGCGGCGTTTGAGTTTGAACATGAATTCAACCTGACGCTCGACGTCGCTGGCCTGTCCCTGGGCGCCGCCGCTCACCTGGTGAATCATGATGTCGGAATTTGGCAGGGCGAAGCGCTTGCCTTTGGTTCCCGCACAAAGGAGCACCGCGCCCATGCTGGCCGCCATGCCCATGCAGTAGGTGTTCACATCGCATGTGACAAATTGCATCGTGTCGTAAATCGCAAGCCCCGCCGTCACCGAACCGCCGGGCGAGTTGATGTAAATGTGAATGTCCTTTTTGGAATCCTCCATTTGCAGAAAAAGCATTTGGGCGATGACGAGATTCGCGATGTGATCGTCAATCGGCGTTCCAATGAAAATGATGCGATCCTTGAGCAGACGCGAGTAAATGTCGTAGCTCCGCTCCCCGCGCCCCGTTTGCTCGACGACCATGGGAACGAGAATGGAATTGTGCGGCGCGGCGCCTGAAATGTTGGAATTGTTCATATTTTTTAACGGCGGCGGTGCGGATTTCACTCCTTGTCCGCCGGTTTTTTGACCCTAACTTTGGAGGCGAGAAAATCAAGTGCCTTGTCCCGCGTGACATCCGATTCGACCGAGGCGAAGCCGTTGCGCTTGGCCAGTTGTTTCACGAGTTTTTCCATCGGCATGTCCAGCCGCCGGGCGAGACTTTCAATGTGAGCGATCATCTCCTCCTGACTGGCGGTGATGTTTTGTTCCTGCGCGAGGCGGGTGAGAATGAAGTCGGCATGAACGCGGAATTGCGCGCTCATTTGTGCATGTTGAAAAATTTCATCCTTTTTGCTGAGCAAATCCTCGTTGCTTAATCCGCGCGATTGCTCGGCCTCGACGATTTCTCCGACAACACGACGGGCTTCGTTCATGACGAACGCCACGGGAGTTTCAAAATTGACGTTTTTGACAAGGTGCTCCACGGCGGCGGCGCGCTTTTTGCGCTCTGTTTCCGCTGTGGCGCTGCTTTCCAAAGCCTCCCGGAGAAACTTGCGGAGATCTTCCAAATTGCGGCCCGTCAATTCCTTCATCACTTCATCGGTCAATTCCGGAAGCGTCTTTGACTTGATTCCTTTCAGCGTCACGTTGTTCGTGATTTTTTTCCCGCGCAGGCTCTCGATGAAAAAATCATCCGGCACGGTGATTTCAATCGCCTTTTCCTCACCTTCGGTCATGCCGACCAGTCCCTCGCAAAATCCCGGCAAAAGCTCGCCCTCATTCAGGGCGATCCACAATCCTTCGCCGCCTTTCAAAGCCGAGGGTGCCTCGGGGCAGATTTCCGCCAGCGGTTTTCCCTCTGCCGTCGCATTGAAATCCAGCACGGCGTAGTCGCCCATTTTCAGGGCGCGGTCTTTTACGTCATCAAATTGCGCACGGCGTTCCAATAACATGCCGATCTGCCGCTCCACATGCTCATCCGTGACGATTTCCTCCAGCACTTCGACATCGAGACTCTCCAAATCGGGCAGCGTGAATTCCGGTTCCAGCGTCAGTTGCGCGGACAAATCCAAATCCTTGTCCGTCACCTCGTCATGCTTGAGATCAAAGGCGTTGATTATTTTGAGTCCATTGTCCTTTGCGGCCTTGTCCACCGCCTCGCGAAGCAGCTCCTTGACGGCTTCCTCGGCGATGGCGTCCCGGTATTTGCGCGCCACCACGGCCACCGGCGCCTTGCCCGGGCGGAATCCCGGCAGCTTGGCTGACTTGCGGTATTCCTGCGCCAGTTTGTCCAATTTGGCTTTTACGGTTGACGAAGGGATTGTTGCGCGGAGTGAGGCGATGCAATTGGGCTGCTTCTCGACGAAAATTTCCATAATTTGAAAAAAGAATCTGCATCATAAGCGCGGATTGCGCGGCACACAAACACAATTGGAATTTGCGTAGATGTTCGTTGACCGGCTTGCGTATTGAGGCAAATATTGCCTTTTGCTTTGTCATGAGAGCCGCCGCCATTGCCTCGCATCCCGATGATATTGAACTTATGATGGCGGGAACGCTGTTACGATTGAAGGACATTGGGTGGGAAATTCATCTGTTGAATTTGGCCGATGGCTGCTGCGGCTCCCTCAAATACGGACGCGAGGAAACCGCCCGCATTCGATGGGATGAGGCGCGCAAGTCGGCGGCGTTGCTTGGTGGGATTGCGCATCCGCCGCTGTTTTCCGATTTGGAAGTTTTTTACGATAAACCTTCGCTGGCACGGGTGACTGCTGTTCTGCGTGAAATTCGCCCGGATGCCATCTTCACCCATTCCCCGCAGGATTACATGGAGGATCATCAGAATGTCGCGCGGTTGACGGCGAGCGCGGCCATTGTTCGGGGCGCCCCCAATTTTCCAACCGATCCCGAGCGTCCCGGCTACGACGCGCCTGTGGCGATTTATCATTCCACGCCGCACGGATTGCGGGACGCACTGCGTCAGCCGATTGTTCCGGATTTTTACGTGGATATTACCGATGTCCTGGCGCGCAAGCGTGCGATGCTGGCGTGTCATGCCTCGCAGAAGGAGTGGCTGGATGCCACGCAGGGGCTGGGGGCGTATTTGGATGACATGGAACAAATCAGCGCCGAAGTGGGGCGGCAATCCGGGCGATTTCGTTATGCGGAGGGATGGCGGCGGCATTTGCATTTGGGTTATGCCCCTGAATCTTTTGATCCTGTCCATGATGCCTTGAAGCCCGACAATTTGCTTGTTTCCCCAACTTAAAAAATCACCATGAAACGTCCTCTCAGCAAACTTGCCCCCGATTGGTGGGACTACACGACGCTTGCGCCGGAACTTTTGGCCGACGCGGCCCGCATCAATGAAAAAAAATTGCGCGGACTAAGCCGACCCGGCTTTTCCATTCATTTTTATGACACCGTCGAGGAATTCTTTGTCGCCGAGGCGCTGGAATACATTGATGCTTGGAGGCAAAGCACGCCTGACAATCCGGCGGGTATTTGCGGTCCGGTCGGGCCTACCGAGCAACTGCCCGTGGTCGCCCGCATTGTCAACGCCCTCGGGCTCAATCTCAAAAAAAGCGCCGCGCATTATTGGGGGATGGACGAGTGGATTCTCGGCGACAGTCCCGTGGGAGAGGATCACCCGCTTTCATTCGCCCGCTGCGTGCGGCGCATGTGCTTTGATCGCATGGATAAAAAATTGAGGCCCGCCGGAGGGCAGATCAGTTTCCCGACCGGTAATCTTGAGGCCTTTGGCAGGAGCTTTGACAGCATTCGTTGCGTGGTCATGCAGGGCGGACAGGGGGAGGTCAAACATTGGGCTTTTAATGATCCGGTTGAACGTCGGGGAAGGCATCGGGAGGCACCTCCCACTGCGCAGGAATACCGCAGGCTTGGAACCCGCGCTGTTAAATTGCATCCGGTGACGATTGTTCAAAACGCACGCACGAGCGGCGGCGGAAACGTCGCCCTGGTGCCGACCCATGCCGTCACGGTTGGCCCCCGCGAAACCTGGAAGGCTGAAAAAGTTTCCATCTGGCATCCCGGCTGGCACGACAATCCGTTTGGCATCCGCCTCACGGCCCTGATGATTTCCGAGCGCCTTGCAGACAGCGCCGTTCCCATGTCGCTGCTTGCGGATCATCCCAATGTCCATTTTCATTATTTGCGTCCGAACCTCGGGACGGTGACGGCGGAAATGCACTGAGACGGGGCGTGCCTTCCGCATTCGGAGGAAAGAAAAATACTTCCGCCGCACTTTGCAAACGGGCTTTTGCCCGGTAGGCTTCGGGACGTTCGCCTCGGGCGATTCCGTAATTTTTCATGAATCTTATTGATCGTTATGTCGGACGCAGTGTTTTGATCACCGCCCTTTACGGCGTGTTTGTGCTCAGCTTTGTGCTGGTTTTGGGCAATGTCTTCAAGGAGCTGCTGGATTTGCTGATCAACCGGGATGTTCCACTGCGTTACATCCTTCTTTTTATTCTCTACGTTCTGCCGTTTTCCCTCACGTTTACGCTTCCGTGGGGATTTCTCACCGCCGTATTGTTGATTTTTGGACGCATGTCGGCGGACAACGAAATGATCGCGCTGCGTTCCTGCGGGGTGAGTCTGCGGCGGGTATGCGTTCCGGTTTTGGCGGTGGCGGCGGGATTGTGCGCCATCACATTTTGGATCAACGCCAAAATTGCGCCGCTGGCTGAAATGGCGATGCGCGAATCCATCGCGACGATGGCCCGCACAAATCCCGCTGCGCTTTTTGTCCCCGACGAGGTTGTGGATCAATTCCAGGGCAAAAAAATATATGTCGGCGGCAAGCACGGGGAGGAGCTGACCAATGTGACCTTGATTGAGGAAAACGACGGGGGCATGCCTTTGCGCATCACCTACGCCCGTCGGGGTGTCATTGAGCCCGATGAGGACAGCGGGGAGCTGACTTTGACGCTTTATGACGCGAAGTTTGAGCAGCGGAATGAGAAGGATGTGTTTAGTTTTGGTGAGATTCGGCATGGAATTTCCGTTCGGGAGGCCACGGTACACATCCCGTTGGAAGATCTTGTGGCGGATCATTTGCGCGGGCGTCCCCTGCGTTCCTACACCCTGGTCGAGCTGTGGCGGCAGCTTCCGCAGGCCGGAGATCTCTCGCAAAGGGTGGCGGTCATGAGCGAAATCAGCAAACGATTTTCCATGTCACTCGCCTCCCTGGCGTTCGCACTTATCGCCATGCCGCTGGGAGTGACGGCGCAGAGAAAGGAAACTTCGGTGGGATTTGGAATCAGTCTGGCCCTCGCCTTTTCCTATTTTTTCTTCGTCGTCCTTGCGGAAATGCTTCGGGGAAACCCCAATGCTTATCCGTATCTTTTGATTTGGATTCCGAATGTCCTCTTCATCGGCATTGGCGCCCGGCTTCTGCTGCGGCTTGATTATCGCTGAGGACTGAGATGCCGTGATTCCGGACGTCTTTCGCGTTTGAGGATTGCAGCGAAGGGGGGATTGGGGCAGGTTGCGCGCGTGGAAGTTCCGCCGATCCAACCTAGCGAGTGGCAAAGAAAATCGTGGTATGCGGCATTGACGGCCGTTGCCGTCGCCGTGCTGGCGCTCTTTGTTTTTGCGACGGGTTATCTCGCTGTCAATATCCTCGCCTTTCTTCAGCCGCTTCTCATTCCCGTGGTGGTGGCGGTGATTCTCACTTACTTGCTTTCGCCCCTTGTCGCGAAATTCGTGTCGTGGGGAATGAATCGGACTACTGCGGTTGTGTTGATATTGCTGGCTCTGGCATGCGGGCTTGTCGGTGTTGTGCTGTGGGTGGCTCCGCCCATTTCGCATCAGGCGAGTCAATTGGGGCAGATGTTTCCGGAATACACCTCGCGGGGACAAAAACTTTTGATGTCCACAATCGGATGGGCGCGTGACATTCAGACGCGTTTCGAACCCAAGTCGGTGGAGGACGCCGAACGGACGGTTCGCGATGAAATTTGGGTTTTGGCGGGCACCCATGTGCAGCGGTTTATGGATTGGCTGCAGCTTAAACTTCCCGAGATTCTTGCTTCGACGGCCGGCTTTCTTCAGCGAAGCATGGGCGGCGTCCTCGGTGTGGCCGGCATAGTGCTCAGCCTTTTGCTGGTGCCCCTGTTTTTGTTTTTTTTCCTCAAGGATTCCGCCAACCTCGCAACAAATTGGCGCAAATTGCTTCCGCTTCCGGATTCGGCGCTAAGGGATGAGGTGGCGTCGTTGTTGGAGGAGATTAACAATTACCTGATCCGCTATTTTCGCGGACAGTTTTTGGTCAGCCTCATTGACGGCGCCTTGATCGGCATCGGGCTGCTTGTGCTTGGATTGAATTTCGGACTGCTGATTGCGCTGGCGGTGTGCGTGTTTGCCATGATTCCGTATCTCGGACTTTTGCTTTGCTGGATTCCCGCCGTGCTCATTGCCGCCGCGCAATTTGGCGATTGGGTTCATCCGCTGATTGTCACGGCCATTTTTGTGGGCATGAGCAATTTTGAGAGTTTCTTTATTTCCCCGTGGATTGTGGGCGATTCGGTGAGCCTGCGTCCGTTCACCGTCATTATGGCGGTTCTGATTTGGAGCCTTGTGCTGGGGGGGCTGCTTGGCGCCCTGTTGGCGGTGCCCCTTACGGCGACGTTGAAAGTGCTGCTGCAGCGCTATGTTTGGCGGCGGACGGAGTCGCCGGTGACGGAGCCCTCCCATCCGCCAGACGGCTGAGCAAATCCTCCCAGTGTTCGTGTCCGCGCAGGATTTCAATTTCCATGCGCAGGAAAAGCATGGGGATGGGCGGAGAATCAATTTCGGGAAAACGGACGGCGTCCTTTTCCGTTGTG
>JACTMZ010000027.1 GCA_014584375.1 Verrucomicrobiota bacterium
CGTCTCGGCGAAACATTTGCCGGCATGCGCGTTGTCAAATCGTTTGCGCAGGAGGATCACGAGCGGCGGCGGTTTGTATTGACGATCAAGGACAATTTTTACAGCGAGCTTGAGCTGCCGGTTCTCGGTTCAAAAATGCAGGGAACCCTCGGCGCCATTTTCTTTCTGGTGTACTCCGTGGTCATCGTTGTGCAGGGAATGGGTGTCATTGGCGGTCACATGTCCATCGGCGACTACGTGGCCTACACCGCCTACCTCTACATGCTCTTCGGCCCCATCGGCAGCCTGTCCGCCCTGATCCAATCCGGCACCAACGCCCGCACCGGCTTTGAACGCATCCTCTCGCTTCTCGACACCAAGCCGGGCATTCGGGAGGACGACAATCCCGTGACACCGGAAAAAATCACCGGACGCGTCCAATTCGAGAAGGTGTGTTTTTCCTACGCCGACCGTCCGACAGTGCGTGATTTTCAACTCGATGTGGAGCCCGGCGAGGTGATTGCGCTGGTCGGGCCGAGTGGCAGCGGCAAGTCCACGCTCATGAGTCTGCTGACCCGTTTTTACGATGTCACCTCGGGGCGCATTCTCATTGATGGCGTTGATTTGCGGCGGCTCAAATACGACGCCTATCGTCAGCACCTCGGCATCGTTCTCCAGGAAAACTTTCTATTTTCGGGAACCATCGAGGAAAACATCCGCTACGGACGCCCGGAAGCACCGATGGAGGACGTCATTCGCGCCGCCCATCTTGCCAACGCCTTCGAGTTCATCAAGGACATGCCGGGTGGATTTGCAGGACATGTCGGCCAGGGGGGCGTTTCACTTTCCGGCGGTCAGCGTCAGCGCATCGCCATCGCGCGTTGCATTTTAAAAGATCCAAAAATTCTGATTTTTGACGAAGCCACAAGTGCCTTGGACAATCAAAGCGAGGCGTTAATACAGGCTTCGATGGATGTTTTAATGAAAGGGCGCACGGTGTTTATTGTCGCGCACCGGCTGACGACGATACAAAAGGCCCATCGCATTGCCGTCCTCAACGGTGGGCGACTGGTGGAGGTCGGTTCCCACGAGGAACTCCTGCGGCGCAAAGGCGCCTATTTTGAGCTATATCAGCCCAAAATGCTCGAGCACCCGGAAAATTATTCCCGGGATGCGGCGGGAATTCGCCTGGCATGAGCCCCCGCAATTCCAATCCGGCCAACATTCAGCGGCAGCTCCAGGGCGTTCGTCGTCTGGTTCTGCGGCTCTTTGCATTTTCCATCGTACTTCTTGTCGCCGCGCTGGCATTTGTGCCTGTTGACGAGAGGGTTTGGGCGACGGGGCGTGTGCGGGCGGCGCATGATGCGCGACTCTATGCGCCCGAGGATGGAATTTTAAAATCCGTCGAGGTGCCGGAGGGCGGGCATGTGGCCAAAGGGGATCCCGTGATTCGCCTGGATGACACCCTGCATCGTGCCGAGCTCAAGCAAATCGAAGCCAATCTTGAAAAAGCCCGCAGTGACTTGGAGGTTCAAAAGGCCCGCTTGGAGCGGACGGCCAAGCTTCCACTTCCCAAGGAATTCTGGCATCTGCAGGAGGAGGTCGGCGTCACCCGTGAGCGCACCCGGCAAAGCGAGGTCGAATACGACCGGGCCATCCAACTTGAAAAACGCGGCCTCATCAGCCGGCAGGAAACCGAACGCGCACGGCTGGCTGTTGAAATCACCCGCGCTGATGAAATGAAAGCGCAGGAAAAGGTTCAGATTATCGAAAAAGGGTTTGAATCATCCATTCTTGACGAGGCTTATTCCGAAATCCAAGCAGCGCAGGCATCTGTTCGGGCGCTTGAGATTGAGCGGCAACTGCGTTTGGAAAGCATCGAGCGCTGCGTGTTGCGCGCTCCTGCGGAAGGCGTGGTCACTCTGCTGAACAAGCGCCGTCCTGGTGAGCGCGTGCAGCGCGGAGAGGATCTCGCGCACCTCGCCCATGGGGGAGCGACCCGCGTGGATATTTTCGCCAGCGAAAACCAGCTCCACCGCGTGCGCCCCGGTCAGCGCGTTCTCATGAAGTCCAAAGCCTTCGACACCCTGCGTCACGGCTACATAGAAGGCCGGGTTGTTCGCGTCGGCATCGAACCGGAAATCAACGCCGGGAATGAAGCCGGCGGTGATGCCGGCTATCGCATTGTCGCCGACATTGAACACACACCGCTGGAATTAAGCATCGGCTCCACCGTCGAGGCCCGCATTATTCTCCAGCGAATCCCCCTTTGGAAACTCACCCTGCCGGAGAATCTGCGATAATTCAAAAGTCCAGGCATCCACCACGCTTCTTCACGGAAGCAGCATGGGCTCAATCATCTGAACTTCAAATCTCTCGGCGGCCTGATTGTATCTTACCAAAGCGCGGCAGCGGTATTCGGCGACAACATTGTTGGTGTCACCCGGAGCAAACGCCTGCCCCAGCGAATAAATCATAAAGGCATCCGAAGCCACAGAAACGGCATCAATAAAGGCTCCCGCGCGGTTCTCATTACGACACATTGCTGTAGTCCAGCGTTTCTCCCAGGCTGCTGGAATAGGCGTTGTTGTTTCCTCGACTTGTAAGCCACGGTTTGCCGCTGTCGACATCAAATTTTGCCTTGGGAACATTGGCCGCCACAGTGCTCATAATTGCCGCACTCATTTCGGAGCCGGTGAATCCGGCAGCGCCGGCATTAACCGTATTTCCTCCGGTCAGCAGCGACGACAAGGCTTTCTCTCGCAGCAGGCCGGCGGTTTGAAAGTCATCGGCATTTTGTGCGATACCCGGCATATACGGCACCGAATTGACGTTCACCTTGGGCACATTATTGGTGAGGTAAAATGTTTCCAAGAGCGCCCAATCCGGGGGCGAGTCAGTAATGGGGCTGCTGCGCATCCACAAAGTACGCCATTGCAACCCTGTATGCACCCGGCCCAGCTCCGTCACCGATTTGTAGGGAACATCCGCATTTTGCGCGATGAATCCCAACTGAAAAGACGGATGATTTGTAATATCCGTTCCTCCGGGCGAAGGATCATTGGCCACACCGGCAACCCCGGTTCCCGACGAGAAATTCACCACGGAATTGTTGACTCCCAAGGTGATGCCTGCGTTTGTGACCCCCTGCCATGCCTTTGTGGTCGCAGGAAAAGCCTCATTCCAGGAAAATGTTCTGACCCGAGGGTCATTTTTTGCAACACCGAAGCCGTTGGCCCAATTGACACCCGACGGCAAGGAAGACACCCAGCCAGGCGACGCCATAGCGCCCTGCAAAGCCACATTGTTGGTCCATGTCCATTCAGGTAAATCATTGGCATTGGCCCAGTCGCAAATCGAATCAGCCACTCCATTTGTTTGCAACAGTTTCACCGACTTAAGCTCCGCCTTGACGCTGGTGACAACCACATTGGAATAAGGTTGTTGGGCGGGCGGGACACTGTATGTGGATTGAACGGCAAAGGCTCCATTTGTCCAAAACGACCGCCCAGGCAAATTATTTGTGACAACCACAGAAAGAATCTGATTGGCGGGAGACGTATTGGTGAAGGTGACCAATACGGCGGGGGCGCCATATTCATAGGTTCCGACGATTGT
>JACTMZ010000172.1 GCA_014584375.1 Verrucomicrobiota bacterium
GCGCACCCAGTCATGCGGGGCGTGGCTCATGTTGAGGCGGAAGACATTGGCTCCAGCGGCGATGAGGGCTTGGAGGGTTTCGGGCGAGTCGGTTGCGGGGCCGAGAGTGCAGACGATCTTGGTGTTTCGCATGTGTCGTGACTAGGGTGAGGCGTGATGTTCCCAAGGTCAAGTTGCACACCGGGGTAAAATTGGCTTGCCGCAAGGCGTGAACACCGTTTTCTTCCATCAGCATGAATGACACATTTGGCTCCCTGCAAAAGTTTGCCCTTGGCCAAGGGCGTGAAGGTTTTTTTTATTCCCTGCCGAAGCTTGAAGATGCCGGACTGGGGCGTATTTCCCGTTTGCCGGTCAGCATTCGCGTGGTTCTTGAGTCGGTTCTGCGCAATTGCGACGGGCGCAAGGTGCGCGAGCAGGATGTGAGGGCACTGGCGGCGTGGGATGCGAAGAAGCCGGGGGCGGAGGAGATTCCCTTCGTGGTTGCCCGGATTGTTTTGCAGGATTTCACGGGTGTTCCGCTGTTGGTGGATCTGGCTGCAATGCGTGATGCCATGGCGGTGGCCGGCAAGGATCCGGCAAAGATTGAGCCGCTGGTTCCGGTGGATCTTGTTGTGGATCACTCGGTGCAGGTGGATTTTTTCGGCAGCAAGGAGGCCCTGCAACTCAATCTCAACATGGAATTCAAGCGCAACCGCGAACGCTATCAATTCCTCAAATGGGGTCAGCAGGCTTTTAAAACATTCGGTGTGGTTCCGCCGGGCATCGGCATTGTTCACCAGGTCAATCTCGAATATCTCGCCAAGGGCGTGCTTTCGCGTCCGTATGACGGAGGCTCGTTGTATTATCCGGACAGCCTCGTTGGAACCGATTCGCACACGACGATGATCAATGGGCTTGGCGTGGTTGGCTGGGGTGTCGGTGGTATTGAAGCCGAGGCGGGAATGCTCGGTCAGCCGGTGTATTTCCTCACGCCGGAGGTGGTCGGCGTGCATCTCACCGGGCGTTTGCGGGAGGGGGTTACGGCGACGGATCTCGCCCTGCACGTCACGGAAATGCTGCGCCGGGTGAAGGTGGTTGGAAAATTTGTCGAGTTTTATGGCGAGGGAGCCGCGTCGCTGCCGCTGCCCGATCGCGCCACCATCGGCAACATGGCCCCCGAATACGGCGCCACCATGGGATATTTTCCCGTGGATCAGGAATCCGTGGATTATCTGCGGGCGACCGGACGGTCGGAAGCTGAATGCGCGGCATTTGAGGCATATTTTCGGGCACAGGGAATGTTCGGCATGCCGCGCGGAGGAGAAATTGATTACAGCACGGATGTGGAGTTGGATTTGGGAACGGTGCAGCCGGGTGTGGCCGGGCCAAAGCGTCCGCAGGATCGCATCAATCTGCCTGATCTCAAAGGGACGTTCGGTTCGCTGTTGGAGAAGCCCGTCATCGAAGGCGGCTATGGCAAGCCCTCAGCCGACCGCAAGGCGCCGGCGGAGATTGCCATTGAACGTCCGCGTTTCGAAATCCCGCTTGATGAGCGCAAGCAGGTTCAGGAGATGGAGGGTGATCGTCCGACGCCGGACAATATTGCGGGGCGCGAGGGAAACGGGGCTGCATCGTTGGATCATGGCAGCGTCGTCATTGCCGCCATCACCAGTTGCACCAACACCAGCAATCCCAGTGTAATGCTTGGGGCGGGGCTTCTGGCGAAAAAGGCGGTGGAACGCGGTTTGAGCGTTTCTCCTGCGGTCAAGACCTCCCTGGCTCCCGGCTCGCGCGTGGTGCAGGACTACCTGGCCACGACCGGGCTCCAGCCCTATCTGGATCAGCTTGGCTTTCAGATTGTCGGCTACGGATGCACCACGTGCATCGGAAACTCGGGGCCGCTGCCCCGCGAAGTCGAGGAGGCTGTTGTTTCCCATGATTTGATCGTCGCCTCCGTGCTTTCCGGAAACCGCAACTTCGAAGCGCGCATTCATCAAAACGTCAAAGCCAATTTCCTCATGTCCCCGCCGCTTGTCGTGGCCTTTGCATTGGCGGGCCGCGTGGACATTGACCTCACCGCCGAGCCGCTCGGCAGGGATGGGGAGGGGCGCGCCGTTTATCTGCGCGATCTTTGGCCGACATTGGAGGAAATCAGCAGCGTGATGCGCGCTTCGCTGAAGCCGGAAATCTTCCGAAAACTTTATGGCGATTTTGCCGGGCAGAATCCCAAGTGGAATGAAATACCCGCGTCCGTCGGGCAGTTGTACACGTGGGACACCAAAAGCACGTATATTCAGCATCCGCCGTTTTTTGAAAATTTCTCCATGCAGGTGGCGGACATCGTTGATATTCGCGGAGCGCGTCCACTCGGCATTTTTGGAGATTCTGTGACGACCGATCACATTTCGCCGGCGGGTGCGATCAAGGCGGCCTCTCCGGCTGGACGTTACCTTCTCGAACACGGTGTCGAGCAGGTGGATTTCAACAGTTACGGCTCGCGTCGTGGCAATGACCGTGTGATGACACGCGGAACCTTCGCCAATGTTCGCATTAAGAATCTCATGGTCGCCGGTGTGGAGGGCGGAGTGACGAAGTATTTCGCCGCCGGTGTGCCGGACGGGGAAAGGATGGACATTTATGATGCGGCGCAAAAATACAAATCCGATGGCGTTCCGCTGGTCATTTTGGCCGGTCAGGAGTACGGAACCGGATCCAGTCGCGATTGGGCGGCCAAGGGAACGATGCTTTTGGGCGTCAAGGCTGTCATAGCCGAAAGTTATGAACGCATTCACCGCTCCAACCTCGTTGGCATGGGCGTGCTGCCGCTGCAATTTGAGGAGGGGAACAGCGCCCGCCTACTCGGTCTGGATGGCTCGGAGACGTTTGATGTAATCGGGCTGTCCAATGACGTGAAACCGCGTCAGAAGCTGACTCTGCGCATCACAAACTCCGCCGGCGAAGTCCGGGAAATCCCGGTCGTTCTCCGCATAGACACGCCCATCGAGGTCGAGTACTACCGCCACGGCGGCATTTTGCCCTTTGTTTTGCGCGAGTTGATTGCGGCGGGTTGAGGTTCAGCGGTAAATATCCACAAGGAAAACTGTCGCAACCTTCGTCCCTTCATTGCGGATGGCGTGGGGAATGTCGGCCCGGTAGCTGACGGAATCGCCTTTGCCGAGCGTTTCCGAATCCGCGCCGGATTGCACACAAACCGTTCCTTCCTGCACCGTAAGAAATTCGCGCGTTCCCTCGAAATGCGCCTCGCTTCGCAGCTCCCCACCGGGCAGAAGGCGAATTTCGTAAAACTCAACATCCTTTTCGAGATTCAGGGGGCTCAATGTACGAATGCGGCAATGCTTGTCCGAGCGATAATGATACGACTTGTCATTGGCCCGAATGACGGCGACGGATGAGGCGATGCGCGGTGCATCGAGAAGCTCGGCGAGATCAAGGCCGAAGGCGCGTGCAATCCGCAGCGCCACCGCAAGTGTGGGATTGGTCGCGTTGCGTTCGATTTGACTCAGCATGGAACGGCTTACCCCGCTGGCTGCGGCGAGGGACGCCAGCGACCACCCGCGCGTTGCGCGCAAATGCCGGATGCGTGTGCCAAATTGACGGCTGATCGCCTCGGAATCACTGTGTTTCATCTTGTGTGCTATATTGGATTTATTTCTTGTATCTTGGAAGATCGTGTCATATTATGACGCAATGAAGAAGCAGGCGATGCGCAAAACGAAGGGCGGGAAAAAGGAATGAAGGCGCTGGTGAAGGCGGAGGCGGGACCGGGGCTGCAATTGCAGGATGTTCCAATTCCTTCGATCGGCATTAATGATGTGCTGATTCGTGTCGAACGTACGGGAATTTGCGGAACGGATTTGCACATTTATCAATGGGATGACTGGGCGCGTCGCACCATTCCGGTTCCGATGGTGGTGGGACATGAATTTGTGGGGCGCATTGTGGAAATCGGTTCCAATGTGGCGGACTTTCGACCGGGACATTTGGTCAGCGCCGAAGGGCATGTGGTGTGCGGTCGGTGTCGCAACTGCCTGGCCGGGAGACGTCATCTTTGCCGCAGCACCTGTGGCATCGGAGTGAACCGACCCGGCGCTTTTGCGGAATTTATCAGCGTCCCGGTGACCAATGTCTGGCATCACCGCGAGGATATGGATTTGGATGTGGCGGCTGTTTTTGATCCGCTGGGCAATGCCGTTCACACGGCGCTTTCCTTTGACGTGCTTGGCGAGGATGTGCTCATCACCGGAGCGGGGCCGATTGGAATCATGGCCGCCGCCGTTGTTCGTCATGCGGGCGCGCGTTTTGTCGTTATTACCGATGTGAACGAATACCGCCTCGAACTCGCGCGGAAAATGGGAGTGACCCTTGCTGTCAATGTCGCGAAGGAAAATCTGGCCGATGTGCAAAAGAAGCTTGGAATGAAAGAGGGGTTTGACGTCGGATTGGAAATGTCCGGCAATCCTTCCGCCTTCGGCTCCATGATCGAAAATCTCTGCCATGGCGGCAAAGTGGCGATGCTGGGAATTCCCTCGGCGGATTTGAAAATTGATTGGAATACGGTCATTTTCAACATGCTTACCATCAAGGGAATTTACGGACGGGAAATGTATGAGACGTGGTATAAAATGACGGCCATGCTTCAGAGCGGATTGAACATTGATCCGGTCATTACACACCGTTTTTCGTTTGCGGATTTTCAAAAAGGTTTTGAAGTCATGGCCACCGGTCAATCCGGCAAGGTCATTCTCGATTGGAGCACGGCCTGATTTTTATGACATCCGACTATCGAGCGCATTTGCGCAAAATTTTGGGGGACATCCAGACGGCAGGGACGTTCAAGAGCGAGCGCGTGATCACGACGCCGCAGGGAAGCGGCATTCGGGTGAACGGCGGAGAGCCGGTGTTGAATTTTTGCGCCAATAATTATCTGGGGTTGGCCCAGCATCCCGCTGTGGCGGAGGCGGCACGGGAGGCGCTTGACCGCTGGGGCTACGGGCTGGCGTCGGTGCGTTTCATCTGCGGGACGCAGCAACCGCACAAAGAGCTGGAGGCGCGACTGAGCGAATTTCTTGGAACGGCGGACGCCATTCTTTACAGCTCCTGCTTTGACGCCAACGGCGGAGTGTTTGAGGCGTTGCTGGGGGCGGAGGATGCTGTTTTTTCCGATGAGCTGAATCACGCGAGCATTATTGACGGAATTCGTCTCTGCAAGGCGCGGCGTTTTCGTTATGCCAACAACGATTTGGAGGATTTGGAGCGTCAACTGCGCGGGGCGACGGAGGCGCGGTTTAAGCTGATTGTGACCGATGGAGTTTTTTCGATGGACGGCAGTTTTGCGCGTCTTGACGGCATTTGTGACATTGCGGAGCGTTATGGTGCCATGGTGATGGTGGATGATTCGCACGCTGTGGGGTTTGTCGGATCGAAGGGAAGGGGAACGCATGAGGCGCAGGGGGTGATGGAACGTGTGGATATTCTTACCGGGACGCTTGGCAAGGCGTTGGGCGGCGCGAGCGGCGGCTACGCTGCGGGGCGTGCTGAAATCGTGGAGCTGCTGCGTCAGCGCTCGCGACCCTATTTGTTCAGCAACACCCTGGCACCCGCGATTGTCGGCGGTTCGCTCAAGGCCCTCGAACTTCTCACGACATCCACCGAATTGCGCGATCGGCTCGAGGAAAATACGAGTCTGTTCCGTCGGGGATTGGAAGAGGCCGGATTGAATGTTTTGCCCGGAACGCATCCGATATGCCCGATCATGCTGGGGGACGCGGCCTTGGCCGGGCGGTTTGCCGATGCAATGCTTGAGCATGGTGTTTATGTGATCGGATTCAGTCATCCAGTTGTGCCCAAGGGCCGGGCGCGCATTCGAACGCAGGTGTCCGCCGCGCACACGAAGGAAGATCTTCAAAAGGCCGTGAAAGCCTTTGCGGATGTAAAACGGCAGTTGGGAATTTGAGGCTGCCCGGCGGCGGCTCGTTTGACACCATTCGGGAGCGTGCATAAGCTGGCGCATTGAGTGATGCCGGGACACCCGGCTGACGCCAGCGGATGAAGTCACTGCTCGACAGGCATGTTTTGGTGCTCAACCGGCTGTGGCAGGCAGTAAATGTCTGCAGCGCCCGGCGGGCGTTTGCACTGCTTTATCAGGGCCATGCCAATGTTGTGTGGAGGGATGATGGAAATAACTACCGAACCCATGATTTCCGCAGTTGGCATGATTTTTCCAGAACGGAGCCCGATGCGGAAATGGTGCGGACTGTGCGCTTTGACATTCGTATTCCCACCGTGGTGGTTTTGATTCTTTTTGACCGTTTGCCCAATCAGGAAATCAAACTGACACGGCAGAATATTTACGAACGCGACAATCACACCTGTCAGTACTGCGCACGCAAGTTTGACCGCGAAGATCTCAATTTGGACCACGTCGTTCCCCGTCAGCGCGGCGGCGAAACAACATGGGAAAACGTCGTTTGTTCCTGCATTGCCTGTAACACGCTCAAGGGTGGACGTCTGCCGCGTGAGGCTGGAATGCGTTTGTTGCGGGAACCAAAACGCCCGCGCTGGCGCCCTTTCGTTCACTTCACCTTTTCTCCGGCCATCCATGACAGTTGGCGTCATTTTGTGGATGTTGGCTGTTGGAATGTGGAGTTGGGTGATTGATGTGCTTGCCAGGATGCAGCGCGGCTGATAAACAACGAGAACACATGAAACTCCCCATAGTCACAATGGTTGCGGTGCTGATGGCATCGCTGGTTCAAGCCGACATTCAAGATCCGCCTTCCGCCGATTGGGGCCCGACGCGCAAGTTGGGGCGCGGCCTTGGAAACATTTGCTTCAACATTACGGAACTGCCGGATTCCATGATGTCGGTCAATTATCTCGAGGGCAACAACGCGGCGTTCAGCTACGGGATTGTCCGGGGCATCGGGCGCTCGTTTGCCCGGCTGGGTTACGGCCTGTATGACACGCTGCTGTTTCCTTTTCCGACTTACAAGGGAACGTATGCGCCGCCTTACCGCAGCAATGTCCAGTGGATTCGCAGTGGTTACAGCGAATTTCCGCCGGAGCTTGGCTTTGAGTCGCGCTATCCTTACGTGCGCAACGATCAGCGGGATCCCTGATTTTTTATCGCACGGCTTCGCCGTGGGGGCGATAGGAGCTGACAAATTCCCTGCGAAACGCGGCAAATGTTCCCGCCTGCAATGCGTCGCGCATTTTATTCATCAGGCTCAGGTAAAAATGCAGGTTGTGCAGGGTGATCAGGCGCAGGCCGAGAATTTCCTCCGCCTTGACAAGATGCCGCAGGTAGGCGCGTGAAAAATTTGCGCAGGCATAACAGGTGCAGCCCTCCTCGAGAGGCGCTTCGTCGAGGGTGAAGCGGGCATTTTTTAGATTGAGGCTCCCCGTTGCCGTAAAAGCCGTGCCATTTCGTGCGATGCGGGTCGGCAGCACACAGTCAAACATGTCAATTCCTCGCGCCACCATTTCAACCATCTGGGGCGGCGTTCCGAGGCCCATCGCATAGCGCGGACGGTTTTCTGGCAAATACGGCGCGGCATTTTCCACCGCCGCCATCATTTCCGGCTCCGGCTCCCCAACGCTCACCCCGCCCACCGCATAACCGTCCCAACCCATCGCCACCAGCGCCTTTGCGGATTTTTCCCGCAGATCCGCATGACTTGAGCCTTGCACGATTCCAAAAAGCAGCGGTTTGTTTGCATCGCTTTGCGCCGCCCACCAGTCAAGGCATCGCTGCTCCCAGCGCAATGTCAGATCAAGGCTCTTGGAGGCCGCCTCGTGGGAACACGGATGGGGAGGGCATTCATCAAACGCCATGACGATGTCCGATCCCAGCGTGTGCTGAATTTCCATCGAGGTTCCTGGACCGATGAAACACGGCGTTCCGTCGAGGTGATTTTGAAAATAAACACCCTCCTCGGCAATGCGCCGCAGTTTGGCCAGGGAAAAGACTTGGAAGCCGCCGCTGTCGGTGAGGATCGGGCCGTTCCATCCCATGAAACGGTGCAGCCCTCCGAGCTTGCGCACAACCTCCAGACCTGGTCGCACAAAAAGATGATAGGTGTTGCCGAGAATGATGCGCGCCTGCAGCTCGTGCAATTCACGCGGACTTACGGCCTTCACCGTTCCCTGGGTTCCCACCGGCATAAACACCGGTGTTTCCACAACGCCACGCCTTGTGTGAAGGCGTCCGCATCGTGCCGAGGATTCCGGATCCCGGGCTGATATTTCAAAAATTTCGCTCACGCTCCAAGCTTCCACACGGTGCGTCCGTCAACGATGGTTCGTACGGCGCGTCCGCGCAATTGCCATCCGTGAAACGGCGTGTTGCGGCCTTTTGTGAGGAATGTTTCCTTGTCCACAATCCAGGAGCGGTTGGGATCCAGCAGGGTTATGTCGCCGGGAGATCCGACGGAAAGCGTTCCACGATCAATGCCGATGAGGCGTGAGGGATTGATTGTCAGCATCGCCACCATGCGTGGAAGGTCTATGACGGGGCGACGGTGCAGAAGGATTTCGCAAAACAGGCCGACGGCTGTTTCCAGGCCGACAATTCCAAACGGGGCCGCCGCAAGCTCCACTTCCTTTTCGTAAACAGTGTGCGGCGCGTGATCGGTCGCAAGAATGTCAATGGTGCCGTCCGCCACCCCGCCCAGCAACGCGTCAATATCGGATTGCTCGCGCAGAGGTGGATTCATTTTGAAGTTGCTGTCATAGCCCGCAAGAGCTTCATCCGTAAGAGCGATGTGATGCGGGCACACTTCTCCGCTGATGGCGACGCCCCGCGCCCGCGCTTCGCGCAGAATGTTGACGCTTCCGCCCGAGGAGATGTGCTGACAATGAATGCGCGTGCCGGTGGCTTCGGACAGCATGACATTGCGGGCCACGATGATTTCTTCGGCCATGCGGGGCCATCCCGGCAATCCCAGCAGGGTGCTCCAGTAGCCCTCGTGCATCACGGCTTCGGATCCCGCCAGCGACGCATCCTGGCAGTGATCCATGATCGGCAGTCCGAACATCCCACAGTATTCGGCGGCACGGCGCATGACCTCGTGGTTTTGCACGCAGCGTCCGTCGTCCGTCACCGCGACAATGCCCGCTCCAGCCATCGCGCCGATGGGGGCAAGCTGTTCCCCTTGGGAGCCCACGGTGATGGCTCCGGTCGGGAAAACATTCACCGCTCCGCAGGCTTTGGCGCGATTTCGCAGCCAGGCGATAATGCCGGGATGATCGGCCGTCGGCTGCGTATTGGGCATGGCGACCACGGAGGTGAAGCCGCCGGCCGCTGCCGCTTTGGTTCCGCTTTCGACCGTTTCCTTTGCGCCTTGACCGGGTTCGCGCAGGTGAACGTGAATGTCCACAAAGCCCGGGCATACGACGAGTCCGCTTGCGTCCACCTCCTCGGCGCCCTCGGCCGGTTGTTTCGCAAATTTGCCGTTGACCACAAAAACGTCGCCCGTTTCATCGCGTCCGGACGATGGGTCAATCACCCGTCCTCCTCGAATGTTCACCGAACCACCGCTCATAAGGTTTCCTCCTGTTCCCGGGGAGCCGAGGCGCACAGATAAAGAATCGCCATGCGCACGGCCAGGCCGTTTGTCACTTGATCGAGAATCACGCTTTGCGGTCCGTCCGCCACGGAGCCGTCGAGTTCAACCCCGCGATGAATCGGCCCTGGGTGCATGACAAGCGCACCGGGCTTCAATCGCGCCGCCCGTTCCGCATTTAGTCCAAACAGCGCGGCGTATTCCCCGGTTCCCGGAAAATATCCTGCCTTTTGCCTTTCGTGCTGAATGCGAAGGAGGTTGATCACATCGAGTTCGCCAAGCACGTCGTCAAGGCGGTGGCTGATGGACGCCCCCGCGCGTTGAAATTCGGGCGGAACCAGCGTCGGCGGTCCGATGAAAATTACTTCCGCTCCCAATTTTTTGAGGGCGTGGAGATTGGAGCGCGCCACGCGGCTGAAGCGGATGTCGCCGACAATGCCGACCTTTACGCCCGCAATGCGTCCGAGACGCTCCCGAATTGTAAACGTGTCCAACAGTCCCTGCGTGGGGTGTTCGTGGGAACCGTCTCCTGCATTGATGACTCCCGCGCGCAGCCGTTCCGCAAGAAACTGCGCGGCTCCCGCCGCCGAATGCCGGAGGACAATCAAGTCCGCCGCCAGCGCTTCGAGATTTTTTGCGGTGTCCTTGAGGCTTTCACCCTTCGACAGACTGGAGGAACCGGCGGTGATGTTGACCACGTCCGCGCTCAGCCTTACGGCGGCCAGTTCAAACGATGTGCGCGTGCGCGTGCTGGCCTCGACAAAAAGATTGATCAGGGTTTTGCCACGCAGACTCGGAACCTTTTTCAGACGTCTTTGGCCGACTCCCTTGAATTCGGATGCTGTGTCGAGAATGCACGTGATTTCCTCGGCTGAAAGGCCGCGCAATTCGGTGAGATCCTTGCGTTGCCATTTCATGATGCAAAGGCGCCTTCCTCGCCGTTGTCGCTCTCCGCCAGGCGCACTCGAACCCGCACATTCGGCGCCACTGACAGTTGCGTTCCGGTAAAATCCGGGCGTATGGGAAGTTCGCGTCCGCCACGATCCACAAGCACCGCGAGGCAAATGCGTCTTGGCCTTCCGAAGGCCAGCACGGCCTCGATCGCCGCCCGTGCGGTGCGTCCGGTGTGTTGCACGTCGTCAACGAGCACAAGCGTCCGGCGATCCAGGTCCACCGGCAATTCGGTGTTTTGCAGCGGGGAAATTCCCTCCCGCATTCCGAGATCATCGCGATACATGGAAATGTCCACGGAGCCGCAGTCGCATTCCACGCCGCGCACTGCCAATTCGCGTGCCAGGCGTTTCGCGAGGGGAACGCCCCGCGTGGGAATGCCCGCCAAAAAAACGGCGTCGTCGTTTTTCAATTCGGATGCCATCGCATCGGCCATGCGTGCCAAGGCAGACGCAAGTTCGGACGCGTTGAGTAGTGTTTTTTCGAATGCGACGGAAGTCATGCGGAATTCACTCTGCCATAACCGCCGCATCCGCGTCAGCAACGCTTTCGGGGCGCATTATGGGCGATGCGGACGGGTTTCCTTCCATGTTCCGCGATATTTTACAACCCAGTCCAGCAACGCTTTTTCAAAGCCGATGTCAAAACCGGCCTTTTCGCTTTCCAGCCATTTGTGCCGGAGAATTTCCTCACGTTCCGCGAGAAATTCGCGGTAGAGGATGGAGTTTCGGACAAGATTTTCGTCCTTCCCGCACGGTGCGTTCACCATGGGAAAAAGTACATGCCATATCCGCGTTTTGAGGTCAAGAAATCGGCGGTGCGAAGCGGCGGAGAATGGGGGTTCGTCTCCCGTTCGGGAAAAACCATCAGGCGTTTTTTTCGATTTCCTTTTTCACGCCTTCGGCGATTTTCATGAATTCGCGGCTTGCCGCATTGTCCGGAGAACGCGCCACCACGGGCATTCCCGTATCGCCCGACTCACGCGTGGGAATATCAATCGGCACCTCGCCAAGCAATGGGACGCCCAGTCGAGCGGCCTCCCGTTCTCCGCCGCCGGAGCCAAAGATGTCGTAACGCTTTCCGTCGCTGGGGCAGAGGAAGTGACTCATGTTTTCCACGATCCCCAGCACGCGCACATTGGTCTTGTGAAACATGGCAACGGCCTTGCGGGCGTCAATCAGCGCGACTTCCTGCGGTGTGGTGACGACCACCGCACCGGCGAGGGCGACTGTTTGAACCACCGTGAGTTGGATGTCGCCGGTTCCGGGCGGCAGGTCCAGCACGAGGTAATCCAGCGTTCCCCAGTCCACATGACGCAGAAATTGCTGCGTGTAGCGCGTGACCATCGGCCCGCGCAGTACGGCGGGTGTGTCGGGATCGGTGAGAAATCCCATGGACATCAATTTTACGCCGTAGCGTTCGATGGGGACAATGCGCTGGTCTTCCGTGGCGAAGGGCTGTTCGTTGCTTCCAAACATCAGGGCGATGCTCGGCCCGTAGAGGTCGCAATCGCACAGGCCGGTGCGTGCGCCGCCCAGGCTGAGAGCCTGCGCCAGATTTGCGGCCACCGTGCTTTTACCCACGCCGCCCTTTCCGCTGGCCACGGCAATCACACGGGCGACACCTTCGATGTGCGTGGCGCCGGGCGATGCGACTGTCACCGGCTTTTGCAGATCAACGGCCACATGCGCCGCCCCTGCGCCCGGGATTGCCGCAAGCGTTTTCATGCAATCCCCGTGAATTTGATTGGCGATCTTTGGATCCTCCACCGCCAGGGCCAGCTTTACGAAAATTTCGCCGCTGCGAATTTCCACCGATTTCACAAGACCGAACGAAACAATGTCCCGACTGAATCCCGGATACTTCACCGCCCGAAGCGCCTCGCGTACTTTTTCCCCCGTCAAATTGTCCATGTCGCAGTCACTCAACTCCCGCCACCGGTGTTTCGTCAAAGGGATTTTCGCAGCGAGGCGGGCAGAATGCCCAGCGCCTCCCGATATTTCGCCACGGTGCGGCGGGCGACGGACATTCCATTCCGGCTCAAACGATCCGCAATTTTCTGATCGCTGAGTGGATGTTTCGAATCCTCGGATCGAATCAGTGCCTCGATGGCGCTTTTTATGCCGGCGCTGCCTGTCGCCGTTGCTTCGCTCCCGTGGAAACCCCGGGTGAAAAATGACTTCATTTCAAAAACGCCGTGAGGCGTGGCCGCATTTTTCCCGGCTATGGCGCGACTGACGGTTGTTTCATGGATGTCCAGGGCTTTCGCAATTTGCGCCATGGTCATGGGTGCGAGTTCGGATGGCCCTCGATCAAGAAATGCCCGCTGATGCGCCACAATCTCTCGTGCGATGGCCAGGATGGTTTGACGGCGCTGCTGAATGCTTTTGATGAAAAATTTTCCGCCGCGAATTTTTTCGCGCAGGTAATCCCGCACTTCGGGCGTCGTGTCCCCCTGGCTCAGCAGATCGCGGCAGGCCTTGCTGATGCGCAGGCGCGGCGTGCTGTCGTCCGCAAGAGAAACGGCGAAGCCGTCGCCATCCGGCTCGATAAGCACATCGGGAGTCAGCGCCTTTGCCGCCTCGCCGGCGAAAATGCTTCCGGGTTTGGGATTGAGCCGCGCGACAAGCGCCCCCGCTTCGCGAACCTCCTCCTCCCGTACGCCCAAGGCGGCGGCGATTTCTGAAAATTTTCGGGCGCCCAGCAGATCCAAATGATTTTCCACCAAACGCATTGCCGTTGTGTTTTGTTCCTTGCGTCGCGCCAACTGCAAAAGGAGGCATTCGGACAAATTTCTCGCACCAACTCCGGCGGGTTCGAGGGATTGCAGTGTTTTCAGCACTTTGAGTGCTTCATCCGGCGTTGCGTCCGCCTCTGCAGCCGCCTCCTCGGGTGACGACATCAGATATCCGTCGTCGTTGAGATTTCCCGCAAGCAATGTCGCGATGCGCCGCTCCCTTGCGCTGAGCGCTGTTCTTCCCAATTGCCTCTCCAAATACTGCGCCAGCGTTTCCGGCGGACTGATTCCCTCCAGAAAATGACTCCGTCGCGCCTCGCCCTCCGCGCTGTCACGCAAATCGTCCGTGTCCTCGATGGAAGACCAGTTGTCCTCGGCGGGTAAAGCGTCGTCCGCATCGCCCGTCGTTTCATCGCCTCTAGTTTCCGGGGGTT
>JACTMZ010000099.1 GCA_014584375.1 Verrucomicrobiota bacterium
GCGGTTCTTGCCGGAAAGATCGCCATGACACGCCCTGCAAAATCCTCCCCCCTGCATGCCCGGCGACTGTGGCTTTCCGCTCCAGGGCATGCGCATGGATGGACGGGATCAGCGTCCGCCCCCGCACAGGTTCTGGTGTTTCATTTTCTGACCATACCGGAAATGCTGGCTCGTCAGATTCCGCCGCGCGGGTGCATGGAACTGGCCCTGTCAAAAAGTCAGACGGCGCGTCTTCGGGAACTTTCGCAAATTGACTGGCGGCGGATAAGTCCGGACGCCTTGTTGCGCAGTGAACATGTTTTGCTGGAGCTGAGTCTGCTGGCGTTGGATTCATTGAAAGTGACGAAAACCGATGTCGGTCAAATTGGGGAGATTCCCGCTTTGCGGGTGCGGCAGGCTCTGGATTGGTTCGGTGCCCGCATGGAATTCAATCCCGGCCTCGAAGAGGTTTCCCGCGCCGTCGGATGCTCCGCCTCACAATTGCGAAAGCATTTTTATGCGATCATGCACTGCGGGCCCAAGGCTGTCTTTGATCAACTGCGTTTTCAACGAGCCCTGCAGCTTCTGGCCGATCCCGGAACCAAGCTGTCCTGGATCGGGGAGACCTGCGGCTTCGGAGAGCCCAGCGTGTTTTCCCGGGCGTTTAAGGCGAAACTTGGCGTCAGTCCCGCCCGCTGGCGCGGAACAAAGACCTGACCCCGCATAAAGCCCAAAGCGACGGCGCATAAAAAAATTTCGCCTCTTTCGACACCCCCATACTTGCCGGTGCAAATTTTCATAGAGTCGGCAGAAATCCATGCTGATAATGGCATGCGCAACAGCGGCTCATGAGCATGAAGGAAATCAGCGTTCCCAACAGGACGGGAGCCACGACGGGATTGCCCGGGTTGGACGCCGTTTTGGACGGCATCCAGCCGGGCGACAGCATCGTCTGGGGCGTGGATCGCATCGAAGACTACGAACATCTCGTGCGTCCGTATGAGGAGGCGGCGCGGCGCGCGGGAAAACGCGTCGTCTATTTTCGCTTTGCCCGGCACGATCCGCTTTTTGAAGTCGGCGCTCCGGTGGAAATTCACCACATCAATCCCGCCTCCGGATTCGAACGGTTTGTGCGGGAAGTTCACACCGTCATCGAAAGCTGCGGTTCCAGAGCAGCGTATATTTTCGACTCCCTCAGCAGTCTGGCGGACGTGTGGTTTTCTGATCAGGCCCTGGGAAATTTTTTTATTCTTACCAGTCCGCGACTTTTTGAATTTCAAGCGCTCACATATTTCGCCATTGAGCGCGACCGGCACTCCATTCATGCCATGGAGCCGATTCGCCGAACCACCCAGTTTTTCCTCGAGGTGTTCACGCAGGACGGCAATTTTTACGTCCGCCCCATCAAGGTTCAATATCGCTCCGAAGACGTGATGGACACGCTGCATCTGGAGCAGGGCGATGGCGAATTTGTTCCGGTCGAGGAAAGCGCGACGCTGGCGCAGATTCTTTCAACCACGCGCTGGCCGCGCCTTCAACGCAGTCGAAAAGCCGGTTACTGGGAGGGATTGTACAACGAGGTGGATCGTTTGCTCGGGGAAAAGGCCGCCGCACGGCATTCGCGCGCCGAGGAAAGCGCCCTGCTTGGCCGCGTGCGCAACGCCTTTCGCGTCCATCGCTCCGGCATCGCCTCACTCGCCGAAAAATGGCTGACCCTCGAAGATTTCTCCGCCATCCGCCAGCGCATGATTGGCATTGGTTCCATCGGCGGCAAGGCGCTCGGGATGCTGGTGGCTCGAAGCATTCTGCGGAAAAACGCGCCCGCCATCGCCGCCAAGCTCGAGGTTCATGATTCTTTTTTTGTCGGCGCCGAAGTCTTTGTGACCTTCCTTGTCCACAACGGCGTGTGGTGGATCCGCGAGCGGCAAAAGGAAGGCAGGGGCTCTCCGGAGGAATTGGAAGAGGGACGCCGACGCATCCGGGAAGGGGAATTTTCGCCGGATCTTGTCCGCCATTTCGAAGGCATGCTCGACTACTTCGGCGAACGCCCCTGCATTGTCCGCTCCAGCTCGATTCTTGAGGACGCGCGAGGCAACGCCTTTTCCGGAAAATACGAAAGCGTGTTTCTCGCCAACAACGGTTCGCGCGAGGAACGGCTGGCCGCCCTGCTCGATGCGATTCGACAGGTCTATGCCAGCGCACTCGATCCCGACGCAATTCTCTACCGAAAAACACGCAACCTGCTCGACAGCGAGGAACGCATGGCACTGCTCATCATGCGTGTCTCCGGGCGTCAGCGCGGCCCCTGCTTTTTCCCGCAGGCGGCAGGCGTGGGGCTGTCCTACAACCCGTGGAGCTGGCATGAGGACATTGACCCGGACGCGGGTGTCGCGCGGCTGGTTTTCGGCCTGGGAACCCGCGCGGTGGATCGTGCGGACGACGATTACACGCGGCTCGTGAGCCTTTCCGCCCCGCTACGGCGTCCGGAAGCCTCGATGGATGAACAACGCGACCACTCCCAGCGACGCATGGACGTCCTCGACACCGAAAATCGGGAGCTTGTTTCGCGTCCAGTGGAGGAGCTCATCCCTTATTGCGGTGATTTTCCGTGGCGTTATTTTGTGGAACAGGACGTCGGAGGTCATCCCTGGGTGACCTTTGACCGGTTGATTCGGGAAACAAACGTCATTCCCGACCTGCGCGAAATGCTGGATGTTCTCGAAGCCGAATACGAGGCGCCGGTGGACACGGAATTTACGATCAATTTTCTCTCACCGGAAACATACGCCATCAATCTGCTGCAATGCCGAACGTTTCAGGTTCGCAAGCACAGTCCGTCGGATTTCGCTCCGCGCAATCAAGGCAGTGGCCCGCCCATTCTCGAAGCACGCGGAGCGGTCATTGGGCTTGGCCGTGAAATTCCCGTTCACGACATCATTTACGTTCCCACCGCATCGTATGCGGCGCTTTCCGAGCAAAATCGCTACGGTGTGGCGCGTCTTATCGAGTCATTGGTTCAGGCGCACGATCCCGCGCGCAATCTCGTTCTTATCGGGCCGGGGCGCTGGGGCACCGCCATGCCATCGCTGGGCATTCCTGTGCGCGCCGGGCGCATCGCCCTGGCCTGCGCCGTCTGCGAGGTGGTCGCCATGCACGCGGGACTCATACCGGACGTTTCGTTGGGAACCCATTTTTTCAACGATTTGGTCGAGCACGACCTCCTCTATCTCGCATGTTTTCCCGGAAAACCCGGCAATAAAATCAACGAGGAATGGCTGATGGCGGCATCCAGCGCCACGCCGAAGGATGACCCCTTGGCCCATTGCGTGCGCCTTTTGGACACATCCGCAGCCGGCGTCATCCTTTCCGCCGACGCCCACAAACAAACCGCCGCCATCACCCTTCCTGAGGGCGAAAATTGAGGGCGGGTGGCGGCCCGAGAGGCTTTCCCACAAATTCCGCGAGGGTATTTTCCCGCATGAATTTGGAATGATCGTCAAGCAGTGTGGAAATTTTGTCATGCAAGGGACACGGGTCGCCGTATCCGCACCAGCCCGGGCCAAACGGGCACAAATCGGTCGGCCCGGTTTGTCCGAACAACTCCACAATGTCCAACAGACGGATGTCTTCGGGTGGTCTGGCCAAAATGTAGCCACCCGAAGGCCCTGGACGTCCCTCCACCATTTTGGCGGCAGCCAGCTGTGTGAGAAGTTTCGCCGTCAGCGGCAGCGACAGTTTGCGTGCGCTGGAAATTTCCGCCGTACTCACACGACGTCCGAGAGAGCCTGCAAGATAGCTCATCACGGAAATCGCATGCGCCCCCATTTTTCCGTAAATAAACATGGTTTTCTTCCGTTTAAACTTCCACGCGATTTATCCGCCGGATTGTGATCGCAAGCAAGGTGAACGTCCATATCGCGGCAATACCAAAAAAACACATGTTTGCATTGGCGATCCACCATGCGGCCAGCGGCTCCTTGGCTGCGGATTCCATAGGAATTTGTTCGAGGCTGAAGAGTGCCTGGATGCGAAAGGCATCGAGGGGATTAAGCATCAGCAAAGCGACCCAGAACCCGGGGAGTTTTTGCATAAAAGGCAATTCGGCCAGCCCGACTGCCGCAAGATCGAAAATAAAAAACAGTGCCAGCCACGCCACAAGTCCGGCAATGAGGGCGCGCACGCGATCACCGGCGGAAACGCCGACGCACAGTCCCAGCGCCACAAAAACAGCGCCGAGGCCGATGCTCTCGCCCCACCGCGCAAGCGTTGCGCCAGTCGGCGCGCCGACAAACAACCCCGGAACAAACAAGACGGCGAGCAACAGGGCGAAAACACCCCAGGCGGCGAGAAACTTTCCGAAAAAAATCGAGGAACGTCGAACGGGCTGCGAAAAAAGCAAAGGCCATTCCTCCGACTCCATGCGGGCTCCGCTCACTCCCAACAGCATGGCAAAGAGCGGAATTCCATAAAGGCACGCCTGCAAGGTGATGTGGGCGATCGCCTCCAGATTGTCACTCATCCACACACTGGCCAATCCACCCGCCAGCGCAAGCGCCGTGAATGTCTGCAAATAACGATTCATGAACGCCGCATGAATTTCCCGGCTGAGAATCGCAAGGAAGCTTCTCGGTTTGCGCGCCGATTGCGCGGGAAACGACAAGGCGGGGGGAGCGACATTCTCTCCGCCATCCCGGGAAGGCGGCGCTGACGGCGCGGTGTTCTTTTCGCCGGAGGAAAAGGCCAGCGCATTTGGATCAACTCCGCCCCTGATGTTGCCGTCCTCGCAAAGCAGACACACATCGGCCTTGCCATTCCATTCGGCGAGCAGGTGAGTCGTAACCAACACGGCGCGCCCCTTGGCGCTCTCTTCACGCAAAATTTCCTGCAGGCGGTCGCGCCATTCCGGATCAAGACTCAAGCCGGGTTCGTCAAGCAACAGAGCAGGCGTTTCCGGCAAAAGCAAAAGCGCAATGCCGAGGCGCTGCCGCATGCCGCCGGAAAGATGCCCCGACTGCTTGTCCGCCGCCTCCTCGAGTCCGGCCAACGCAAGAACTTCCGCAATGCGGCCCGGGTTCACACCGCGCAGTGCGGCGTAGAATTTCAAAATCTGACGACAGGTAAAACGCGGATGAAACGCGGGGCTCTGCGGCAGAAAGGAAAGGAGCGACCGATAATGCCGCGCGTCAGCTTGCGCGGAACATCCGTCAATTTCCACCCATCCGGAATCCGGGCGGGCCAGATTGGCCGCAAGGCGCATGGTGGTTGTCTTTCCCGCTCCATTCGGCCCGATGAGGAGGGTGATTTTTCCTGCATCAGCTTCAAAGGACTCGCCGTCAAGAACACGGTGAGAGCCGAAGGACTTGACGAGATTTACCGCCCGAATCATGGCGCGACATGTCGAAGGCCGGGTGCGGAACCAAGAAGCGGAGCATTGTCCTGGATGGTATTGACCCCGGGAATTGCGGCGCGCTGATGTGCAAAACGCAACAGGCGCAATGCGGGACTGTCGGCCAGCAGTCCGATCGGTGGAAAATTCCGGCGCAAATATCCTAGCATGTCCAGCTCACGATGCGGCAAATCACCGATGCCGTCGGCATTGAAATCCAGCGGCGCGACATTGTCCCAGCGATTGCCCACGCCCGCCACCTCCCAGCGGGTTGATCCGCTGTCACCATTCATTTCCACTGGATACAAATTGCGCCGAAAGGAATTTGCGGAAAAACTGTTCGCATCCGAATTGCCATTGAAATGCAACCCGGTGTGATTGCTGTCAATCTTGTTGGCGATCACGCGGTTTCGATTGGCCTGATTGATAAAAAGCCCAAGGGTGTTGCGCTCGATGCGGTTGTTTTCGACCAAAGAATCATCCACCGAGAGCAAAATAAGTCCGGTGGCCCGCCCGCCGCGATTGTCAAAAAAGTCATTGTCGCGAACCGTCAGGCGCTCGGACAACATAATGACCGCTCCACCCGCATTCTCAAAAAACCGGTTACCCTCGAATACATTGTCATCCGAGTACATGTAATGCAGTCCGTAGCGGACATGACTCACGGTGTTGTTTTTAATGACGTTGTGATCGGTGAAGTAAAAATATATGCCGTCGCGCGTTCGTGTGATCACATTTCCCTCCAGAAACGTACCACTGCAACTCCATTGGTGAATGCCATTGCCCGGACCGCCCTTGGGTGCGGCCGCATCGCAATTTTCCAAGCCATCCCCCGGATCCGAAGCGTCCATTTCCGCAGCGACAGCCGTACCCGTGATTGTGTTGCCAACAATGCGGCAGTCCCGTGCCTTTTTCAGATAAATGCCATGCAGGGAATTGGCGATTTGATTGTTCTTAACGAGGGCGCGATCGGCAGAAATGTGAATCGCCGCATCATCCGTCATCAGATTACGCCCCGAATTGGTGATGAGAAATCCTTCAACCGTCACATCCGGCGCGGTGATCGCCACGGTCTTTCCGGCGCCGGATCCCCGAATCTCCGCGCCGGGAGAACCGATCAGGTGCAGCGGTTTCTCAATGACAACATCGCCTTGGTAAACGCCCGGCGGAACGCGTACCGTTGCGCCGGGGGCGGCGGCGTCAACGAGCCGTTGCAGCGATGGCGTTTCGGCGGACGCCCGGACGTTTCCCGCCGCCAACGCCATTGCAAGAACGGTGACTGTAAACGGAATTTTCACGCTTTTTCATGACGCGAGAACCATGCGGCAAGCACGACAAAAAGCACCGCCACAATTTGCAGATAAGCCGCCATTTGCGGATAGCTGTGCTGGGTGAAATTCGCAATCTGCTTGGAGCCGATGAGCAGCGGCGTGAACGGCTCAATTTTCATCGGCGCCATGGGGTCAAGCTGATGCCCATAGACATAGAGCCGATAATAAAAGGCACCAATGGAAAACACGCCGAAATAGCTGAACAGGGTGAAAACATCCACGACATTGGACATCTCCCCGAAAACCGCCGCACGCAACAGCAGCAGAATAATAAGGCCGAAAACAAAGGGCATCCACTGCATTTCAAAGAAGTCCGCCTTGTGCAGCGGCTTCATGCCAATGTAGTGATTGAGATTGTTGATCTCCGCCAAATCCGACCCGCCGATGCCGCCGCCCTGGATTTCGTAGCTGTAAATATACAGCGCCAAGCCCTCTTCATACTGCGGTGCAAAGAGGTGCATCTTCCACAGGGGAAAGAAAAATGACGCGACAATCAACCCCGCAGCCGCCACCAGGAGCAGCCGCGAAGTGAGGTTGAGCGGACGCAGCAGAAAAGCCCGCTGCTTCCGCAACAACGTATCAATTTTCCCCCGCTGCGGCGCCGGATTTTCACCGGCGTCCGCCCCCTGGTGTGCGTGCGATTCCGACATCGTCAATTAGCCTTCGCGGCCACGGGTGCAGTGCCCGGTTGCACAACGAGATAGCCCTGCATCTCCTGGTGAAGCGCGGAGCAGAAGTTGGTGCAATAAAACGGATACACGCCGGACTTGGTCAGTTTGACCTTGATGGTTTTGGTCTCACCCGGATCCAGCACCACGTTCATGTCGTGGTCATTGATGGCGAAGCCATGGATCATATCGCCGATCTGCTCGACATTGGTGATGTGAATAATCAGCTCGTCGCCAACCTTCGCATCAATGCGATCCGGAATAAACCGGCTGCGAATGGCGAGAACTTTGGCTGTAACGGTGTTGCCCTCGCGGGTCACTCCAGTCTCCGAAGCATCCCAAACGGCATTGGGATCCTTGTTCTCATCCTTCGGATAGACCTCGATGGGATTGAGGTTCTTTACAGCGATGATTTGAGCAAAGTGAGGTTCCGGCTCGGTATAAGCCTCGGCCACCATCTTCATTTTGTCGCCGCTGATGTCAATCAACTGACTCGATTCGGGCTGCGAGGGCCCGACGCTGATATGACGGCCCTTGGAGAGCTTGTTCATGGCGACCAGCCATTTTCCATCGGGCTTTTTCGTGTCGCTTCCGCCGATCACGAGGTGACCGACGCTGAAGTGAACCGGCATTTTATCGAGAACAGCCTTCGTGAGATCCTTTTTCTGCTCATCGGTCCACGGCGGCAGTTTCCACTTCGTGATATTGGAATCAATAAAGAGCGACGTATAAGCGTTGCCCTTGTCATCATACTGCGTGTGCAGCGGCCCAAGGCCAACCGGCACCTCGCCTTCGACAATGCTGTCATACTTCAAAATCGGCACGCCGCGAAAATCACCATCATAATCCTTCTTCGCGATGGCCGCCTTGATTTTTTCAATGTCATACACCGTCGTGGTCGGCTGGAGTTTGCCGCTGGCGACAACCCATTTTCCGGACGGATCAGTGTCAATACCGTGCGGCGATTTGCCGATGGCAATGTAATGAAGAATGCCCGGCACCTTGTTGGGATCAAGAACGGGAACTCCGTTCATCATTTCCGCCTTGCCAGCCGCAACAGCTTCGGCGGCGGCCTTCCAATCCACAACGGCTCCGAGGTCGCGATCCAACTGTGAGGCGTTCACCTCAAGCACATCACCGGCCATTTCCGTATTGTAGGAAGTAAAGAACGCATAACCGCTGCTCGGCCCCTTGCCCGTCGAGCAAAGGTCAAAATTGATGGGCGGCATAAGAATTTGCCAGGCCACACTCATTTCGCCCGTCTTGGGCTCGACCTTCACCGCCGTAATCATGCCGCTGAACTCTTCGGCGTAATTTTTCGGATCCGCCGCACGCTCGCGAGGGAGCGGGGTGGAAAACCGGGTGGCAAGGAAAAGATATTCGGTGTTTTCCGTAATGAACGAAGAGGCGTGCGTGCCGCTGGCATTCGGAATGGGACCGAGAATTTGCCGGGTCTTGAAATCACGCAGATCAATGCGGGCCACGCGATTGTTGGCGGTGTCATTCACAAACAGCCAGCGTCCGTCATGCAGGGAATCCGTCTGCGAAAGCGCCGGGTGATGCACGTCACCCCATGTGAAATCCCCAAGCATCTCCTTGGATTCTTCGTCAAAGCCGTAGCCCGTTCCCGGGTAAGGAGTGAACACCGGAATCGTCGAGATGTGACGCATGGAAGGAAGTCCGGCGACAAAAACCTGACCCGAATGACCGCCGGAATAGAAAAGGTAGTAATCATCCTTTTCACCCGGTGCAACAAACGAAGCCAGTGCCATCGAAGCGCGTTCGGCCTCATTGAGGCCCTTGGTGGCGGATGCGGATTTCTTTTGTCCGCACCCAGGCGCAAGCAAAACAATGACGGTACAGAGTGCCGCCAAAAACATCGTTTTTATGATATGATTTTTCATGTTTCTATTATGTGTTTCTGAGGTTGTGTTTTATTTTACGGAAAGAACTCCCTTCATCCCGATGGCGTAATGCCCTGGGAAGGAGCAGACAAACGGGTAGTCGCCGGCCTCCTTGGGCGCGTTGAAAGTGATGGTGTCGAACTCGCCCGGCCCGAGCAGTTTGGTGTGGGCGATGACGTGTGTGGTCATTTCCGGCGCGACATAATCATTGGCCATTTGCATCATGCTGGCTTCGATGAAGGCTTCCGGAGTGACCTTGCCATCCAAGACAACAAAGTTGTGCCCCATGGACACCTTCGGCATCGTCCCCACGTTTTTCAGCGTCACCTGAACGGGCTGACCGGGTTTGGCTTCAATCAAATGAACATCAAATTTCATCTGGTCATTGGCCTGAATGGTGACTTCGACAGGCGGGCCTCCGGCTGAAGTCGAGGCGGATCCGCCGCCGTCGCCACACGACGCAAGCATCATGGAAGCAGCGATGGCGATGGGGAGTGTTGTCAGGAGTTTGGTTTTTTTCATGTTTGGTTTTTGTTGGTTTTAAAATGAATTAATATTGTGGCGTTTGCAGTGCGGTGCGGATGGACTCCAGCACTTCCTGTGGTTTCCATTGGTTGCCGCGCCATATCTGCAAAATTTTCCCATCCGGCCCGATGAGAGCCGTACAAAGTCCGTGATTAAGCGTCCCCCCCTCCTCCTCCACCCGCACGCCAAAGGCCTTCGTCAGCCGGTCAATCTCCCCCGGCTCCCCCGTGGCAAACGTCCAGCCCGCCTTCTTGACCTGGGCATACTGGCTCAAAACTTCCGGCGTATCCACGGGATCAAAGGAAACACTCAAAAGCCGAACCCTGTCATTTTCCGAGGCGGCGGAAAGCGCTGATTCAATTTGCGAAAAATTTTCCGTCATCAACGGGCAATAATTCGGTACCGCGCAGCGGGTGAAAATAAAATCCACCAATGTAAGCACACCGGTGAAATCGCCGGACGCAAGCTCCCGTCCGTTTTGATCCACCAGCTTAAATGCCGGCCACATATCCCCCTCTTTCACCCTCTTGACCGCTGCACCCGCACCGGCGGGACGGGGTTCGGGTTTCGGAAGATTGACCGACGCCGGATCAATTTTTCGTATTCCCGCAATGTGCGAACTTTCATTGCCGAGAACCAATGTAAAAGTCACGGCGTCCCCCGGTTTCAAATCCGCCCCCTCCGCGACATCCCCCAGCTTGAAGGGCATCGTCATGGACGGCATCAATCCGGCAATATCCTCATGCTCCACGCTGATCGCCCCTTCCTTGGAAACCGGAGCGCGCACAATACCGCGCACCTCGTATTGACGCGTGGCCGCAGCTTCCGGCGCGCGATCACATCCGGCAAAGGCGATCAGCAGCAGTAACGCAGGGATTTTGTAAATGCCGGGATGTTTCATGACCGATATATTAACGCAACTAATGCGCTAATCAAGAGATTTTCATATTTTTTTCCTTGTATCGGCAAAAGTACATGTCAAACTACGATTCAATTTATGGCCATCGCCGCTAAAAAGCAACGAGTTTCGCGGGCACTCACCGTGCTGGTTGCGCTGCTGCTGGCGGTTGGGCCTCTCGGTTTGCTGCAGGTGGTGGCGTGGACGGGCATGGCATTTAATTATGGAACGCGCTATGGCGTGACCGAGGGATTGGGCCGCACGTTTGACGGACAGCATCCCTGCTCCCTCTGCAAGGAAATCACCAAGACCCGCGCGGACAACAAGGAAAGTCCATCCGCCGTTGCGGTGACTCCGGTGAAAGTGATCGGCGTTCTTTCGGTCATTGCTCAATGCCCCGCCGCCGAGCTTTCCGAGACACGATTTGCTTATTATCCGGCTTCCGACTTTTTCACGACTCGTTCGGATCGCCCTGCATCTCCGCCGCCGCGAACTCTCGCGGCCTGAGCCCGCCATCGGCTTCGCACACCCGCGCGCTGTTCGCGCTCCGGGTAAACAATCTGCAATCTCCGCCGTTCCCGCCTCTGCGGGCGGCGCACAATCCATATCCATATTTTATGAAAAAAATTCTTCTACTCTCCATCATGTTCGCGGCGGGCGTCACGCATGCAGCGAACCTTACCAAACTGCCCACGCCCGTCGAACAAGGCGGAATGATCCACGTCAACGTCGTCTTCCAGGATATCCTTTCGGGAACCTTCATCATCACTCCCGATGCAGGAACGCCGACACTCAAACCCATCACCCTGTGGTCGCCCGGCGACAACTTTTTGCCAGGCGACCCATGGTACACGGCGCTGTCACCCGATGAACAGGGGTTGCTGTTCAACAGTCAATACGGGTTTCTAATTGACTCGGACGCCAGCGATTTTCCGCCATCGGGAAACTCCATCGGCATTCGAATGTTGTCCGCCACACCGGGTCTGGAGGCGAATTTCTATCGCTCCTCGGAACCGAAGGCATTCACGGCGATTTTCGAGCCTTCGCACGACTACGTGCTTTGGAACGGCAATATGTGGCATCCGGTTTTCACCGCGAACGCTCCGGGAAACTACGAGGCCACATTTGAATTTTTCCTCGCCGACGCCGCTGCGGGATCAGCAGTTGATTTCACCACCCAGGCATCACCCGTGCCCGGATATTCGACGGGAACCGTGACGCTGTATTTCACCGCCATTCCCGAACCCGCCGTCTCCGTGCTGCTCGTAGCCGGCCTCGGAACATTGCTTTGGAGAGGGCGGCGGAGATGAATAAAAAACACGCCTTCAGCCTGTTTGAGCTGCTGATGATCATGGCGATCATCGCCGTGCTTGCCGGAGTCTCCTCAGCGGCGCTCCTGCAAGTGCGGGAATCCTCCAAGTCGGCGCAATGCCTCGCGCAAATGCGGGAACTCGCCTCGGCCATCCATCTGTGGGCGGCGGATCACAACGGAGAACCCCCGCGAAGCTCCCACTCCGCGTTCGCCTACCGCCAACGCGGGTGGCAGCGGGAAATTCTGCCCTGCCTCGGCAGCCCCGACTCACCCATCAATGACGCGCTGCAACAAAGGTATTTCCGGTGTCCGGCGGATACGAAAACAACAGGCTCCAGCTACGGGCTCAATGTTTTCTTCGAACTGAACCCGGAGTTTGACGACTATGAGGGCGCGCCCGCGACATGGCGGCGCATCGCGCTCCTCCCCTCATCGGCAAACACCATTCTCCTCGCCGAAATGAAAACCTCATCCTCTGCCGATCACGTCATGGCCCACTTCTGGGCGGCAAAACCGGAAAACACCGAGGTGGCTGTGGAAAGGCACAACGAATGCAGCAATTACGTTTTCGCCGACGGACACGCCGCCACCCTTCGTGTGGAAGACATTTATGATCCCGAGCGCGGCGTCAATTGCTGGAACCCCAGTCTTGCGATCCACGCAAACCGATAAAACATCGCGCGCCATTTGACACCATCGGATTTCGTTGTAAGTTGACAGCGTCCCTTGAGGCAGACGAGCGAAGCCACCCCATCGGAGTCTTCGTCCACCGATGCTTCAGGGGACTTTTTTTGCAAAAAAAAGGGCGCCCCGCAGGACGCCCTTTTGTGATTCCAAGTTTTAGTAACCGCCCCGGTCGCGATGACCGCCGCCGCGATAACCGCCGCCACCACCGCCTCCGCGATAGCCGCCGCCTCCACCACCGCCGCGATAGCCGCCGCCACCGCCACCGCGATAGCCGCCACCGCCGCCACCTTGCGGACGCTCCTCACGCGGACGCGCCTCGTTCACCTGAATGGTGCGGCCTTCCATATCCGAACCATGAAATTTGCCAATGGCTGCATTGGCCTCCTCATCGGTCGAGAAAGTGACAAAGCCAAACCCGCGCGAGCGGCCGGTTTGACGATCCAAGGCAATCATGACGTCCGTCACGGTGCCACATTGACCGAAGAGATCGCGAAGCGAATCATCGGTTGCGCTGAAGGGGAGATTCCCCACATAGAGTTTATTACCCATATTATTTTCTTAGTGTGTTTTTCTGCCAGGCTCCAAGCCGTCCGGTGCCTGCGCGGAATCCCACGAACGAGAACTCAACCCGGGGGTGTGCGCTTTCCGACCTGAACTTGTTGACTGTCGGCTGCGACAATCGTCGGAAACGGGCAAAGCGCAAGCGAAATTAAAGCAACTTCTGCATTTTTTTACATCCAGCGCTGCAGCAGGCAAACAAGCCGAAATGCAATCCAAAGCGCGGCAAGCCCGGCGCAAACACTGCCGCCCGCATAAACCACAGCCAACATCACTTCCCCTCGCCGCAAGAGATATGCGGTTTCAAAACCAAAGGCGGAAAATGTGGTGAAGCCGCCCAAAATTCCCGTAAAAAGAAAAAGCCGGACCGAA
>JACTMZ010000100.1 GCA_014584375.1 Verrucomicrobiota bacterium
AAAATCAAGGATTTCCAAGCCAAACTTCAGGAGTTTCTCGAAACGCGCAAGGTCGCGCTTCTCGATAAAATTCGTGAAAAGAAGGCGCTTGATGACGAATTGTCGGCCGAGTTGAAAACTGCACTCGACGAGTTCGTTCAATTTTACAAATAAGGTTTTTCCATGGGAAACAACACACGGGACATCCGCAGACGCATCAAATCGGTGCGGAACACCGCGCAGATTACCAAGGCGATGCAGATGATCGCTGCGGCGAAAATGCGCAAGGCGCAGCAGCGCGCCCTTGACGCCCGTCCGTATGCCCAAATGCTCAATCGCATTCTCGTTTCCATTTCCAAGCATACGGAGGACGAATTGCATCCGCTGCTGCAGGCGCGTCCGGTGAAGCGTACGCTTGTTGTCCTGGTCGGCACCGACAAGGGGCTTTGTGGCGGATTGAACACAAACCTGTTTCGCGAGGTGCAGCAATTTGACGCCGCCTCCACCGACTTTGTTGCGGTGGGCCGCAAGGCGGTGGATTTTCTTGCCCGCACAAAACGTTCGCTTTTGGCCGATTTCCCCATGCGCGACACGCCGGACTACGCGGAGATCAAGCCTGTGGCTCATTTCATCATGGATCGCTTTCTTGCGGACGAGGCGGACAGGGTTGTTGTGCTTTACACCGACTTTGTGAACACCCTCACCCAGGTTCCTTCGGCCCACGAATTGTTGCCGATCACCGAGTTTCACATGGGCGGGAAGCCGGTTGAACAAAAGGGCGATGCTGCCGAGGAGGAGATGTCCGTTTTTAAATACGAGCCTTCCGCCGGAGAGGTGCTTGGCGCCCTTTTGCCCTTCTATGTCGGCAACGAACTTTACACTATGATTCTCAACGCGCGTGCCTCCGAACAGAGCGCCCGCATGGTGGCCATGAAAAACGCCACCGACAATGCAAACACCCTCATCAAGGACCTCACCCTCGAATACAACAAAATCCGCCAGGCGGCCATCACCACGGAGATTCTCGAAATCTCCACGGCGCAGATGACTATGGGCTAATTCATTTACGTTATGAGCAACATCGGAAAAATCGTACAAGTCATCGGCCCCGTTGTGGACGTCGAGTTCAGCGGGCCGTCCTCCAATCTCCCGAAAATTTATGACGCTCTCGAGGCGTCAGCCGAGATGGACGGACAAAAACAAAAGGTTGTTTTGGAAGTGCAGCAGGATCTCGGCGAAGGCTGGGTGCGCACCGTGGCCATGTCCAGCACCGAGGGTCTGCGGCGCGGCGCGGAGGTCACTGACACCGGCGCCCCCATTTCCGTTCCGGTCGGGGAACCCGTGCTGGGCCGCATTTTCAACGTCTCCGGCGATCCGGTGGACGAAGCCGGCCCGGTTGTCACCGAAAAGAAATATCCCATTCACCGTCCGGCTCCCGCATTGGTGGATCAGGACACCGAGGCCAAAATTCTCGAAACCGGCATTAAGGTGATTGACCTCATCTGTCCCTTCACCAAGGGCGGAAAAATCGGGGCGTTCGGCGGTGCGGGCGTCGGAAAAACCGTGGTCATCATGGAGCTGATCAACAACATCGCCAAGGGCCACGGCGGTTATTCGGTCTTCGCCGGAGTGGGCGAGCGCACGCGCGAAGGCAATGACCTTTTCAACGAAATGTGCGAAGCCGGCATCATTGACAAGAAGGACATGTCGAAGTCGAAGGTCGCCCTTGTCTATGGTCAGATGAACGAACCTCCGGGCGCGCGTCTCCGTGTCGCCCTTAGCGCGCTCGCCATGGCGGAGTATTTCCGCGATGAAAAAAATCAGGATGTGCTTCTTTTCATTGACAACATTTTCCGCTTCTCGCAGGCCGGTTCCGAAGTGTCCGCCCTGCTCGGACGCACGCCGTCCGCCGTGGGTTATCAGCCGACGCTGGCTGCTGAGATGGGCAATTTGCAGGAGCGCATCACCTCGACCAAAAAGGGTTCCATCACGTCATTCCAGGCGGTTTATGTGCCGGCGGATGACCTGACCGATCCCGCGCCCGCCACGACCTTCGCGCACCTCGATTCAACGATTGTGTTGGAGCGTTCCATTGCGGAGCTGGGCATTTACCCCGCCGTGGATCCGCTTGCCTCGACATCGAAGGCTCTCGCGCCGGAGATTGTCGGCAAGGAGCATTACGAAGTGGCGCGCGGCGTGCAGCGCGTTTTGCAGCGTTACAAGGACTTGCAGGACATCATTGCCATTCTGGGCATGGACGAACTCAGCCCCGAGGACAAGCAGACCGTTTATCGCGCCCGCAAAATCCAGCGTTTCCTGAGTCAGCCGTTCCACGTGGCCGAGGTCTTTACCGGAACCAAGGGCGAATATGTCAAAACCGAGGACACCGTTCGTGGCTTTAAGGAAATTCTCGAAGGCAAGCTTGATGATGTGCCTGAGCAGAACTTCTACATGAAGGGCGGCATCGAAACAGTGCGCAAATAAGTGGCCAACAAAATCCATTTTGAAATCGTCTCGCCGTCCGGCGTCTCCCGCAGCCTGGACGTGGATATGGTTGTGCTGCCGACAACGTCCGGAGAAATCGGCGTGCTGCCCAACCATGAGCCGATTATGACCATGCTCGAGCCGGGCGAAATGGTTGTCACGGCGGATGGCAGGACGGAATACTGCGCCATTGGCGAAGGTTTTGCCCAAATCACGCCCGGGCGTCTTTCCATTCTCACCGAGATGGTCGTCAAGGTGGGCGACATTGATGAGGACAGCGTGGCCAAGGCGATTGAGCGGGCACAGGCGGCTTTGGCCAATGCGGCGCATCTAAGCGATGAAGAGGCGGCGTCCCTCGAAGGCGGCCTCAAGCGCAACATTGCCATGTTGGGTGTCAAACGCCGCCGCCGTGCGTAAAATGTAAAACGCCCGGACGTTTCGTTTGTGCTGACGGACGAAAATATTTAATTTTTTTCTCATGTCATCCACCGATCCCGGTCAGCTTCTCCTCGTAGGTGTTCCCGGCCCCGCGCTGTCTCCCGAAGACGCCGCGTTTTTTCGCAAACTTCAGCCCGGCGGATTCATTTTGTTCGGCCGCAACATTCAGTCGCCCTCGCAACTGCGGCGTCTGATGGACGATCTGCGCGATCTAAGCGATGTGGAGCCGGTGATCACCATTGATCAGGAGGGCGGACGCGTTTCCCGATTGAGGCTTATTGGCAGCGAGCCTCCCAATGCGCGCCAACTGCGGGAGCGCGGTGACATGAGTTTAATCCGACGTCATGGCGACATAACCGGACGTCTGCTTCGACTCTTCGGCTTCAACCTCGATCTTTGTCCGGTGCTGGACATTTCGTTTGATGACGAAGCCGACAATTCGCTCAAGGGGCGGTGCTACGGACGCACGGCGGCGGAGGTGATCGAAAAAGCCGGCGCTTTTAATGACAGCCTGCGTGCCGCCGGAATCTTGAGCTGCGGCAAACATTTTCCCGGATATTCCTCCGCAGGGAATGATCCTCATCATGAACTTCCCGCGATTGAACGCTCCCGCGAAGACATGGAGGCGCACGAACTGGCGGTGTTCCGTCATTTTGCCGACAAGGTGGACAGCATGATGATCGGACACATCACCATCAGCGGATTGGAATCCGGCGGCCCTCCCGCCTCGCTTTCATCTGCGATCATTACCGAATTGCTGCGTCGGGATATGGGGTTTGAAGGATTGATCATGACCGATGACCTCGACATGGGCGCCATTCTGAATCATTACGGTTTTGATGACACCATGCGCATGGGAATCGCGGCGGGAAACGACATGCTCATGATTTGCCATCGGGTGGAGCTGGCGGCGAAGGCCCGGGAGATTATTGCAGGGATGGCTTCGCGTGACATTGAACCCGCCTTGGCGCGAATGGCGGCATTTAAGAAAAAGCTGGCGCCGCCCACAGCTTTTAGTGAGGAGGCTTTTCGTGCGCTGGATGGGGAAGTTTGGAACCTGCGCGTGGACACCCTTGGTGCCGAAGGGGCGGCAGACCGCAGCCCCGAAGACGGAAAACGTTCGCCGGTTGAAGTGTATTGACCGTTTGATGGAATCGCTTTGCGCGATTCAAGGACAAATTAAATTTTGCGTCTGACGCGCCTTGTCGCCGTTGTGACAGCCATTCCTGCAATCACAAGGAGTGAGAGAATTCCGGGCTCCGGTACCATTTGCACTTCGAAATATGGTTTTACCGAGGCACCGTCAATTTCCACATCGGTACTGGCCCCATAGAACGAAATGATGCGGTTTTCATCCTGGGATTGATCAAATGAAGGCATGTTGAACGCCGCATACGAATAGCTTTTGCCCAGGTCGGACAAAACAAACGAAGTGATGTCAATTTGATTCCATCCAGCGGCCAACGAGGAGGAGCTGACAACGTTGGTGTCCCCGGGGAGCTGCTGCGACGCGTCGCCCGTAGCTGCCGGGGATTGTGTGCTGACATGATTGAGACTTGTCGAAACAGGAGAGTCGTTTGTGACAACGTAAATCCAAAGGGACGCCGATTGCAGCGTCGCAACACTCAGCCCCTGGAGGCTGATTTGAATGTAGGCATGCTTTTGCTCCCAATAGCGGTCCGCGCCCCCATAATAATAGTAAAGCCTTTGGGCGTGCAGAAGGCCCGTTCCCGAATCCCCGAGGGAGAAACCTGATTGTGTGTCGCTCCCGCCCATCCAGTTTTGACGCTGATACCAATAATAGCCGGTGTTTTCAGCAGTCAGCGTCCGAATGTCGGCCGAGGTGGTGTGAGGGAAGGCAAGTATGATGACAATGATCGGAGCGAGTTTGGTGAGGAATTTGGAAGCATTCATAAGGACAGATTTGCTCCGCCTTTGATGCTTGTGCAATAAAGTCGCCTCTACTCAGGGTAGAGTATGCGCCGGGCATGACGGCAACACTGGGAATTCTCACACATCATGAGCCCGATGGAGAATCCCGTCATATCCCGCAACAGATAAAGAAGTCGGGGAGTCGGAATCCGTCGTCCGGTTTCCCAATGACTCCATGTCGTCGCCGCCACCCCCAACATGCGGGCGGCGCTTTCCTGACTCAAGTTCTCACGCTTGCGCCAAATGCGCAGGCACTCGCCAAGAAACGGTTTTTCAGCATCAGGCATATTGGGTCATTTTGCTGATATAAAAGCGTTTGGAGGCTGGCGGGATCAATGGCCAAAAGTTTTGGGAGGTAATTTGATGATTTGACACACGGGTGTTTGATCGGCAGAATCCACCTCCTTTTTCTCTGTTCAATTTTATGGAAAACATTCGCAATATCGCCATTATCGCCCACGTGGATCACGGCAAGACCACACTCGTGGATCAATTGCTGCGGCAGGCGGGGACGTTTCAGGCGCATCAGAAGATTGAGGAGCGGGTGATGGATTCGATGGATCTTGAGCGGGAAAAGGGAATCACCATCCGCGCAAAGAACGCCTCGTTTCACTGGGACAAATACAAGATCAACATTGTGGACACTCCCGGTCACGCCGACTTCGGTGGCGAGGTGGAGCGCATCATGAAAATGGTGGACGGCGTGCTGCTTGTCGTGGATGCCTACGAGGGGCCGCAGGCGCAGACCAAATTTGTTCTGCGCAAGGCGATGGACAACGGTCTCAAGCCGATTGTGGTCATCAATAAGATTGATCGTGAAAACGCCCGTCCGCACAAGGTTCTCGACATGGTTTTCGAGTTGTTTATCGAACTCAACGCGACGGATGAGCAGTTGGATTTTCCCCATGTTTATGCCAGTGGAAAGAGTGGTTTTGCCAAGCGCGAGCTGGTGGATCCGAGCACGACGATGCTTCCGCTTTACGAGACGATCGCCTGGCATATTCCGGCGCCGCAAAAATCGGAGAATGAATATTTTTCCATGCTCGTGTCGAATTTGGATTACAGCGATTACCTGGGCCGCATCGCCTACGGGCGGATCATCAGCGGTTCGGTGAAGGCCGGGCAGAGCATTGTTTGCATTCATGCCGACGGACGCAAGGAGCGCAGCAATGTCACGGCTCTTTTTGGTCATGAGGGGTTGGAAAAGGTGAAGATCGAGTCGGCTTCGGCGGGGGACATCATTGGTCTTACGGGATTTGAGGACGTGTTCATCGGCGAAACGCTGGTGGACAGCGAGGAGCGCGAGGCGCTGCCTTTTGTGCAGATTGATCCGCCGACCATCAGCATGCGTCTGTGCGTCAATGATTCGCCGCTGGCCGGACGCGAGGGCAAGCTGCTGACGGCGCGGCAAATCAAGGATCGTCTTGTTCGCGAAGCACGCACCAATGTTTCCCTGATGGTGAATGAAACCGAGACAGCCGGACAATTTGAGGTCAAGGCTCGCGGGGAAATGCAGATAGCCGTTCTTGTCGAGCAGATGCGCCGCGAGGGATTTGAGCTGCTGGTTTCACGTCCGGAAGTCATTTTTCAGCGCGATGCCAATGGCTCTCTGCTGGAGCCGATGGAAACGCTCTATGTGGACGTGCCGCCGGACAATCTCGGCGACATTTTGCAAATGCTGGCTGCGCGCAAGGCGGACATCGCCAACATGGAGCATCATCCGCACAGCGTTTTGGTGCAGGCGGTCATTCCCACGCGTGGCATCATCGGTTTGGAAACGGATTTGATCAATACGACCAAGGGTCTGGGGATCATGAGCCATTTGTTCAAGGAATACGGTCCGCACAAGGGCGAGATTTCGAGTCGCGGAAAAGGAGTGCTTGTTTCGATGGAAGGCGGCACGAGCATGGCGTATGCGCTTGACACGATTCAGGAGCGCGGACGGCTTTTCATTGGGCCGCAGGAGGAGATTTACGAGGGAATGATTGTTGGGGAAAACGCCCGTCCGGATGATTTGCCGGTGAATCCCTGCAAGGCGAAAAAGCTTACGAACATGCGCAGTCAGGGCGACGGGAAGGGTATTCAGCTTGCCCCGCCGTCCCGGCTTACGTTGGAGCGCGCCATTGAATACATCGCGCCCGATGAGTACGTGGAGATCACCCCCACCTCCCTGCGTCTGCGTAAAAAAGTGCTCGATGCCACCGCCCGCAAGCGCGCAGCCGCCAAGGTGGCGGCGTAAAATGCGGCGCGCCAATGAGCGTGCGCTCTGGACGAATGCGCCGTATTCCCCGATAAAGTGGGGAGGTTGATGATGTTCACCACTTCCTGGCTCTGGATTGCGGCGGCGCTGTATTTGCTTTTTGAAATGTGGCGCGGTTGGCGTCGCGGCATTGCGCGTCATGGAGTCAGCGTGACGGCCCTGCTTGTCGCCGGCGGCGTTGGTTGGATTTTTTCATGGATGACGGGTTTTGTTTCCGATCGCATTGTTCCGCTGCCTCCGCCAGCGGGCCGGGCGTTGTTTGGATTTGCGGCGGGGCTGGCTTTTTACATTTCGGCAGTTGTCCTGGCGTCCTTGCTGCTCAAAAAAACATCGCAGCAAAAATCCGGGCTGGTTCGTTTTGTCTATGGTGCTGGCGGTGCATTTTTCGGATTGATTTTTGGGCTGTTGATTTTGTGGGGGGGAGTGACGGCTTTTCGCATGCTTGGTGCGGTGTCGGAGGCGAGGACGGAGTTGGCGGAGCATGCGGGGGGCGGCACATTGCCGGTTGATCGCGGATTGATTTCGGCCAAGGCGTCGCTTGAACACGGTGCGACGGGAAAATTGGCCGGTGCGGTGGATGTTTTGCCGGCGGATTTTTATGAAACGCTGACCAAGTTGTTGAAGGTGAGCGGATCGCCTGATGTGGCGATGCGATTGCTGTCGTATCCGCCGCTGCAGAAGCTTCTGGCCCAGCCGAAGCTTGCGGCTCTTCTTTCGGATCGTGACGTGGCCCGTGCGGCGGCGGAGGGGAATTACATGGCCCTGCTCGCCAATCCGCAGGTGGTGGCGGTGGCGTCGGATCCCGAAGTTCAGGAGTCTTTTATCGGCTTCGACTGGCAAAAAGCTCTCGACTATGCTTTGCAGGAAAAGTCAACTTCGCCCGCGCCATGAGCCAGGAATATATCGCAACAGTCGGACTCGAAATTCACGTGCAACTCAAGACACGCAGCAAAATGTTTTGCGCTTGTCCGGTGGAATACGGCGCGACGCCCAACACGCACACATGCCCGGTTTGCCTCGGTCTTCCTGGCGCGCTGCCGGTGATGAATGAAGAGGCTCTGCGGCTGACGACCCTGGCGGGCCTGATGCTTGAGTGCAATATTGCCGAAGTCTGCAAATTTGACCGCAAGAGCTATTACTATCCGGATGTGGCAAAAAACTATCAGATTTCGCAGTACGACATGCCCCTGTGCCTCGGTGGCGGCATTCCTTTGCATGATCTGGCCTATCCCAAGGACGCGCAAAAAAGCATTGCCACCAAGGACAAGGTTGTCCGACTCACCCGAATCCATCTCGAGGAGGATGTGGCCAAAAGTTTCCATCTTGAAACCGCTTCGGGCATTGATTTCAATCGTGCTGGCACGCCGTTGATGGAAATTGTGACCGAGGCGGACATCTCCAGCCCCGAGGAAGCCTTCGCCTGCCTCACCTCGCTCAAACAGCATCTTCTTTATGCCGGGGTGAGTGATGCGGATATGGAAAAGGGTCAGATGCGTTGTGATGTGAACGTTTCCGTACGCCCCGTGGGCACGGAAAAATTTGGCACCAAGATCGAACTTAAAAATCTCAACACAATCAGCGGCGTCCGTCGTGCCCTGGCCTACGAAATTGAGCGTCAAATCGAGATTGTTCGCGCCGGTGGAGTCCTTCAGCAGGAGACGCGCCGCTGGGACGATGATCTCGGTGAAACGCAGCTCATGCGCGTGAAGGAGTCGGCGCATGATTACCGTTATTTTCCCGATCCCGATCTGATGCCGGTGAAGACCGAGGGACTTCTTGCGTCCGCAAAGGCCGCGCTGCCCGAGACGCCGGCGCAAAGGCGCGCACGCTATGAAAATGACTTCGGCGTGAGCGCTTATGATGCCGCCGTATTGGCTGACAATCTCGATCTCGGAAGCTGTTTTGAGCAGGCCGCCGCCGGATCACCGCATGGAAAACAGATTGCCAATTGGATTCTCAATGATTTGCAAAGCGCCCTGTCGTCCGCTGGACAATCTTTCGCCGAAAGCGCGATTCAGCCCGGGCATCTCGCGGAGCTGGTTGCGGTGGTGGCGTCCGGGCAGATCAATGGCAGACAAGCCAAGGAGGTTTTTGCCGAAATGTTCGCTTCGGGACGCGGGCCTTCCGTCATCATCGAGGAAAAGGGACTGAGGCAGGAAAGTGACGCCGGTGCCATTGGTGCATTGTGCGATCAGGTGATTGCCGCGCATCCGCAGTCCGTTGCAGATTATCGGGCCGGCAAGACTGTTGCGTTGAACTTTCTCAAGGGGCAGGTGATGAAGCTTTCCAAAGGAAAAGCCAATCCCACCATGGCCGGTGATTTGCTGGCGCAAAAACTCGGGTGAGTTTTATTTTAAGGCGCGCTCCACGTGGCGTTGACCCTAAAAAAGATTTTCGCCGGAGAACCCGGGAGAGTGACATTCAGCTGAGTGCGTCCGCCGGGTAATGTTGTTTGTGAGAAGGCGCTGTTTGTCCAGGAATTGAGATTGCCGGATGTTTGCAGTTCGAGCGTATCCGAGGGACGTCCGTGTGCCACGACGAGTTGCACTGCATTGGGCGCGGTGTATTGCACCGATTCTATGCGCGCCCAGGCGCTGCGGTAATCCACCTTGGCGTTGAGCAGGTTGGTGATCGTCGCCGTGGCGTTGACATTGGGATAACCTGTGCGCTGAAAGGTGACGGGGTAAACGCCGTTGGAGCTGACGGGAATGCTGTAAACGCCGTGTGTGGAGCTGATGGCGTAATGGTCGGCACCTTCGACATCAATCCTCACACCGCCCACGCCCTCATTCGGATCGCAAATGCCATTGGTGTTGGCATCGTCATACACCACGCCGGTTATGAACGGTTGTCCGCCGCCGTACTGTGTTCCAAAATCCTGCGTCACCAACATCGGGCCGACGGTATTGGTGCCCATGGAATTTGTGCCCCATACAAGGCCGATGCCAACTTCACGGAAGTCACCATTGTGAATGGTCAGCCGATGCCCCGGAGGGCTCTGCATTCCGCTCGGGCCGTTTCCCCAGTCTATGTTGAATCCCGCATGGGCGTACCAGACGTTTTTGGCATAGGAAAAGACATTTTCGGAAAGGGTTTGGTAGTTGTAGTTCTGACGTTGAATGCGCTGAACCAAAGAATCGCCGGGTTGATTGGGCAACGGAGGATTTGCCGAAGAGGAATGCCCTTGGAACACATTGTTGAGCATGTCGAGACTGTGCAGGCGTGCCGAGGCCAGAAGCTGTGCATTCATGGAAAGCGGCTGCGTTGTTTGATCGAGCGTTGCGAATTGATTCGTCATGACGTTGAAATCAACTCCATAAAAACTCGTGGCGGTGAGAATGTCCGGATCCGTCGTCGCCTTCAACCGAGCGGCTTCAGCGGCGGCGTCAGCTCGGGCGCGATTGATGAATTCCAGCATTTGAACTTCATCAGCAGTGGGGTCACCAAATCCGGTGTAAGCGGCCTTGATGAAATTTTCACCGATCTGAATGTCATCAATAAACCAGCCCACGGGCGGTGCGGTGAACACCTGATTGTAATAGGTTCCTCCGGTGAGTTCGTAGAGAAAGCGTATGCGGATGCTGGTGCCGGCATAAGTTGCAAGGGGAAGGGTCACCAATTTAAAGCTGCCTTCGCCGGCATTGTCGGTACCTGCCTGGGACCAAATGGTGGACCAAGTTCCGCCGCCGTCGGTGGACACCTGCGCGCGCGCAACCTGGGTGGATGTGGCATAAGTCAGACGGCTCTTAAAAAACAGTTTTGTCGCGGCACCGGGGAGAATCACGGGGGAGAGAGTGATGCTTTCATTGCCGCCCGTCGGATGCGCCAAATGGAAGGCACCGGCACCCTCGGACAGAACGACGTTTTGTACCACCGGGCGGGCGGAGGTCAGGACGGCCGTGACTTCTGCGTCGTTTTCCGCATGTTCCCGCCATGTGGCAACGGAACCTCCTCCGTCCGGGGGAGGAGGGGGGATTTCGAGCGGCGTTTGATTCCTGCGCAACGCCGCTGGTTTTGTTGTTGGAGCAGGGACGATGTTATTGACGGTGGGGGGTGGTGCCGGAGGCGGTGCCATGGGCGGGGTGGCGGGCACGGTCGCCATGCTGATCACCAGGATGCCGTGGCAACCAGCAAGAACCTTACGGATATGGTGATTCCGCATACCGCCAATTACGTACAATATGTTGCGAGTGCAAGCGTGGAAAAGGGTGTATGACAAAAAAAAGGGGATGGTGTTTTTTTTCCTTTTTTTATCGGTGTTTTGATTCAGCAATAATTGGGAAAAACGGTTTGAGGTGTTGTGGAGTGGGCGGGTTGGTTTTAATGTTTGATTTTGCGTTGGAGCCTGGCTGACCAAGGAGAATTTTTGGCCTCGGGCGGCAAAGATGGCCATGTCATTATTGCTGAGAAGTTTGCCTTGCGAGATGATGTATCCGATGACCGAGTGCAGGCGCACGGTGTTGTAGTGGTTTACAAATTCGGCGATGAGGCGACGGGCCTGGTCGAGGTTCAACGGCGTATTCCGGCGGATGCAGCCTTCGATCCAACGGACACAAGGAATTCACACGTTGTGCTTCTTGATCTTTCCGTAGCGGGCATGGCACTTTCCGCATACATCGCTCACGGGCGCATGTTCAATCAGATGTTCGCGCAGAATGCTCACTTTCTGTTTCAGGGCGAAGTGAGATGTCGTGTTTCTTCCATTTCTGGCTCCATAGTAAGCCCGCTCTTTATCCGATCTCAGCCGTTTTCCCATTTCTGTCTGAAGCAAAACAGGAGTGGCCTTTGGCGACGCGAAAGCGGCAGCAGAAGGCCTGGTGCGGACAGCCGTTTTGTCTGCAATATAATTGCATTTTACCCGCCCCGATATTGTGCAGGTCCCTCGAGCAATCTCATTTGTGGGTCGTGATGTCCATTACGCTTGGCCACGCCATGAAAAGAATTCTCTTCAACATCTTCGTTTCCCCATTGATTCCATCCTTCACGCCGAAATCTCGCGAAGAGTTCCAAGTAGGGGCCGGGTGAGCATTCCTCAATGATATTGTAAATCTCATCGGGCTTGCTGCTGTGTTCTCGTTTCTGAGTGGCAAGCAGGTTCACTTGCGTTCTTCCGGGTTGAAGTGTGCGCAAACTGCCCCTTACTCCAAAAAGAATGAGTTCTGTCACATTGCGAAAATAAAAACCAACCCCTCTGCCGTCTGGGCCGCCATCTTTCCGGATCTTGAACCACACGAGGTTGCATTTGTAGGTGAATCCCCATGCTTCCATAACCTTCAATCCTTCCTGTAAAAGAGCATTGGGAACCCACAAGTAAAGGTGAGACTTCGCAGCCGCCAAACGCGGAATGGGAAGCTCCATAATCTCCTTCAATTCCATCGTGAGATACCGGAGCAAACGCTTGTGTTCTGGTGCCATTTTGCCGGTTCGATTTTGGAACTGCCACGGAGGATCTGCCAAAATAGTGGAATACCTTTCCGACGCCTTCGCCAGAAGGTCATCGGCAGGTGTGGGCTGTGGAATGCTAACAACTTTTGTCATACAGTGTCTCCTTGATGCCGAAAACCAATACGGGGCAACCTCCGCCGCCACCGCCTTCAATCTTTGGAAGAAGCTTGCTCATGTGGGTGGTTGAGGCTCCATAGCTTTTGCCTCTACCGAGAGAGTCGAAAATCACCTGAAGGGCATCACAGCGGGTGATGATGATGCCGACTGAAATTACTCGAAGCTCAAACAGTAGCCTAAAATTATTTAGGTCGCGGTCGAAAAAAGGATCCTTATTGTTCCATTCGATTTCGAGCACCACGCGGTTCTTGTAACAGTCTACCAAATGGGTTGGGCTGTTGTGCGAGGCATTTGAGCGGGGTTCAGTCAGAGCAGGGGAAACATATTGGGTTCAAAAAAAGTGGGTTGTACATGTTGAGGTGTTGAGGACTTTTCAGGCTGCCTGTG
>JACTMZ010000164.1 GCA_014584375.1 Verrucomicrobiota bacterium
GCGTTTCAATCCGCGCCCGGTGATTTCTCACCGGGCGACTTGGTGATTGGGTGGAGAGTCTGGGTGATGTGATGTTTCAATCCGCGCCCGGTGATTTCTCACCGGGCGACGTCGGGACGTAATTTCTTATTTGGTAAGATATTTGTTTCAATCCGCGCCCGGTGATTTCTCACCGGGCGACAGTATGTCAGCATTGTCGGTGTGACTTTTTTGGCGTTTCAATCCGCGCCCGGTGATTTCTCACCGGGCGACGGAAACAAACGGGTCATAATGTTTTAAAATATGTGTTTCAATCCGCGCCCGGTGATTTCTCACCGGGCGACTGCAGAAGGTGTATTGGATTGAATTACAGCATTCTGCAACATCATTTTCGCGTACGCATGCAGTATTTGCTGATTTTAACTTCTGAAATGTCAAAGAACTTTTATAAATGGCTGTTGTCCATCATTTTGGAAGCAGCGCGAAATCTTCCATAGAAAGTCATTACTTAAGGTTCGCGGAATGGGTGTTGTCAAAGGACCAATGCTTCATTGAAATCAAGGGGTTTTCCCACGCCATGGTGTTCTGTTTTAGCCACGGCTTCCGTATCAAGAAAATAGAACCGCAGGGAATCCTCTTGGTCATTGATTTCAGAAAGCAGTCTGTGGCGGAGCTGCACCCATTCGGTGCGTCCGACCTGGCATTCGAACACGGATTTTTGAACACGAATGCCAAAATCCTTGCAGGCACAGGCCACGCGGCGGAGGCGGCGGCGTCCGGCTTTTTCGATGGTGGAAACATCGTAGGTGACAAGGATGAGCATGGCGTTGCTATTTTGGGATGAAGGGAATATAGGCGGTCAAATCGCCGCGCAAGTGACGTGCGAGGACTCGCGCTTGCGTAAAGAGCAACTGGCCGATCTCGATATTTTGATCCAACAAAGGATGTCGCACCTTTTCGCGTTTGCGATCCTGCCATGCCTGAAGAATAAGTTTGCGCCCTTTGTCTGAAAGCTCGACGGCCCCGCCCGGACGGAGATTGAAATCCGTGGCGCGGATTTGCTGTCTGTTGATTAGTGAAAGCGTCAAACGATCTACCAACCACGGGCGAAATTCCTCCATGAGATCGAGTGCCAGGGCAGGGCGGTTTGGGCGTTCCACGTGAAGAAATCCGACAAATGGATCGAGCCCGACTGCTGTAAGCGCCGCAATGGCATCATGGCGAAGAATAGCATATAGAAAGCTGAGGAGGCAGTTGATGCGATCCCGTGGCGGGCGTCTTGTTCGCGTGGCAAAGGAAAAGTCATCGCGCTGTTGTTTGAGCATGAGGGTGAATGCGCCAAAATACGCCATGGCACCGGCGCCTTCCAATCCGCGCAAGGAAACAACATCCGATGCGTTTGACAATTCTGCGATTGCCCGCGCCATGGAATCGGCTGCATTACGAAGAGCCTCACATTCCGCATCACTCCCATTTTCGCGGGCGGCGCGCAACAGACTGTTGCGAGAATTTTGCAATTTTCCGGCGATCATATACCGCGAAACATCGGTGCAGGCGTTTGGATCGTCGGCTGCGCGAAACTGCGCCCGGCGCAGCTTCACTGAGGTGTCTGCCACGCCGGTGACACGCGCCTGAAGTTTTCCAAATTCCCCCAAAAAGTTCACCGCCACGCCGTTTTTCCAGCAGAGATTCAGGGCCATGGGGCTGAGGTTGATCGAGTGACCGAAGGCGCAAATGCTTTCGATGTGATGAATCGGAAGCGAGAGCTTCCGGTGTCCGATGGCACGGTCTTTTATTCGCTCCTCGCGGGGGAGGGATTCCGGGTAAACCGGCACCTCCACAGCGAGAGTCAGATGGTCGCAGGCCACATACGTTCCGGGCGTGGTCAGAAAAAGAACGTTCTGGTGGACTTCCGGCATGGCTAATCGGACATTAGTGCCTCCCGCGCCAGGCGATTCGCGCGCTGCGGATCTTTGGTGCCTCTTGGCAGGCAGATTTCGTAGAGGGAGCATTCTTCACATGCTGGTTTGAAAACCGCCAAAGGCATTTGTTTTGCCCCGAGCATCGCATGCAAGGAAGAGGCTGCTTCTTCCGTCTTGTTCGGCAAAGGCGCATCAAAAACGACTTCCCGGCGACGTTTGCTGGCAACGTGAAAAATCGCGCCGCTTGGAATTTCACAGCCGAACATTTCCTCAAGGCAAAGCGCCTGCGCACAAAGTTGTGCGTTGTCATTGTCCCATTCCCTGCGGCGGCCAAGCTTGAACTCCACCGGGACAAGGGCGCCATGGCTCCATTGCTCCACAATGTCGCATTTTCCACTCAATCCCAACCGTTCAGACCAAATTGGAAGTGCGCGATGCAGCGTGACACCTTTGACCACTTCGTAGCCGGAAAGATCGGCGTGATCGTGGACGATGGTGCCGCGCACGGTGTGTTCGTTGGCCGAACGCCAGCCCTCGACAAGCTTCAATGCCGCCCGGCGCGAACAATAGAGGAAGTCGTTGAGGAGCGAGAGGGGCAAGACCTCGAGCTCTCCGGGCGATTTCCAATTGGTGGTTTCAGATTTCAAACCACTTCATAGCAGATCGAGCAACTCAATTTCCGATGGCAGATCGTCTTGATTGATCACGACGTCGTAGTCGGCGAAGGAACGGGCAACAGCCACATTGGGTTTGCGTTGGACGGTGACGCGCTCGAACAGTTTGTGCGCAGGCGCGTTCCCAAGCGCGGACTGGTGCTTGAAAGCAACAAGCTTCTGCGGGGCCATCGTGCCGCGCGAAGCGGAACGGTCGTGGTCGAACATTTGTCGAAGTGCATCCCAAAGCAAACTGAGGTCGTCGCCGCTGAATCCGGTTTCCCTGGCGAGATGCGCGCTGATGAAACCGTGGCAACGGTAGAGGCCATAGGGGATGAGGTTTTTGCGGCCCATCGTCTGGTTCGGCGCATCGGCTTCCTTGGCCTCCGTCACGGCCATGCGCGTGATGCTCAAGTCCAGCGGCAGGATGGGGTCAATGCTGCGGCTGAAACTCAGTTGCGCCGGGCCGCGCACCTGACCGGCGTTTGCGCCGGTGGACATGACCGCGCCAAAGGTGCGGACGTCGTAATAGCGTTTGCACATTTCAGCACGGGCCGATTGCACCTGTTTGCGGTCGGCGGTCTTCTTTTTGCCGTCCACGTCGTTCCCGGCGGCCTGGTGGCCATCGAGAATTTTGTCGTTCAGCACCGAGCCTTGCTGCACGAAGATGTCAAACGGAGTTTGTCCGCCTTTGGCGAGCAGGACAAAATTCCGAATCTTGCGTTTGAGGCAGACATCGGAGACGAGGCCGTGCATGTCCTGCGGATCAATGCGCGGCGAGTTGGCGGCATCCGGATCGCCGTTGGGGTTGCCGTCCTTGCAGTCGAAGAGATAAACGAAGTCGTAGCGGTTATTCATGGTTTTGTTTTGTTGTTGGTTAAAAATTTTGAGATCGAAAATTTGAGATTTCAGATGGGTTATGCGGTGGCGGACGCTGATTCACCTTTGGCTTTCTTCCATTCCGCCGAACGGCGGCGGTATTCAGCTTTCTGGTGGTAATAGCCAAGGGCAAATCGGCCCTGGCCTTCGAGATCGAGCGTGGCTGGAAACTGGTCGCCCAAGGCGCACGAGATGGCCTCGAAGTCCTTGGAGACATTGCCCGCCACGCCGCCTTCGGCTTTGGCAAGGTGGAACTGTGCATTGCGGAACAAGCGCCCCATGACCATCGCTGGCGTGGTGCTGGCGCTGGCGTAGTAGCGTTCGACTACGCCGGCATTTACGCTGCCTTGGGCGAGGTATTGGAGGCGGTCAAACACCGCGAACAGCCGACCGCACAGGTAGGCGGGGTCGCGGGATTCGGGATTCAGGCATTCATTCATGGTTTTGTCTTTCGTTTGTGTGTTGTTGTTTTGTGATTTTGGTGAGCGGAGCAAGCACGCCTTGATAAGAGCAAGACGTGCTGGGTTGAGTTTGTTTTCCTGGTCGAGTTGCTGTCGGCGGACTGCGGCGGCCAGCACGGATTGCGGCAATGGAGCGGAACGCCCGCGCAGTGCGCCGTGCAGGAGCTGCGTCGGAATCTGCGGCGGCAGGTCGGACAGTTCGGCGCGAACCATGCCGTAGAGCAGCGCGCCAAACTTGAAGGCGCATTTCACCCCCACGCCGTCTGGCGGAACGATGCCGAGGTCTTGAAACCATTCGGCGACGTGGCGCTGAACTTCCGGCACGGTGGATTCCAGCCAGTAGCGGACGACCACGCGCGCGCCGTTGCCGGACAGACTCAGCGCATAGTAGGCATTGGCGTCCATGGCGGCGGGCGGCTGGCCGGACTGGATCGATCTAAGCAGCGAGGCGACGGCGTTTTCGTCCGCCGTGGCGAGCAGGTCCATGGGATCGTCTTCGATCGGCTGGCGCGTCCAATGCAGGTGCGCGGTATCGTTGAACACGAGTTTTTGCTCGCGGCTCTTTGCGATGAGACAGTTGAGGGAAGCACGCAGCTTCAACTCTGCAGGCGCGGACAGCGCGGCATTTTGCGCCTGTTCCAGACCGTAGGAGCAGAACGAATCCTTGTCGAAGCTGATGAGGTTCGTTCCCGTGGCGAGACCGCCGGGAACACCCTTGATTTTCTCGGTGGTGTCGAGGGTTTCGGTGAGTTGACCCGTCGCAAGACAGATGCGCGGCTCGCGCGCTCCCGCAGCGGCTGCGGAGCGACGGCGGCGGTTGCGCCAGAATTCCTGAAGCGGTTTGGAGTCGAGCAAGTTGACGCCATCCACGGCGAACACGACATTGTCCGACGGCTTGGCTTTCAACGAAACGAGCTGGCGATGAAGTTCCTCGACGGACTCCGGGTTTCGCAGAAAGGCCAACACCGGCTGCAATCGTGCCGATTCATGCGGGAGTTCGTCAGCAGCTTCCTTCAACAAGGCTTGAAAGTAACCGTGCTGCACGCGTCGGGCTTCCGCCTTGTCCGGCGCTTTCGGGTCAAGCAGGAGCGTCGCACGCTCCAAGGTGTCACAAAGAAAGTGCGACTTTGTTCCCTGATTCAACTCGTTTGGTGATGTGAAGGGGCGAAGCATCTGCTTCGGGCGCGGCTTCTTGTCGTCTGGATTCTCTGCCAGCGGAATTGGGCCGCCTGCCAGCTTGCCTGACTTGTCTAGGGGAATCATCCAGCGGACGTTGACTGTTTCAAAATCCGCGTCGCCGAGTCCTTCGCGTTCGGCGTAGGCGATGAGGGCTTGAAGCATCATGGCGCACCTCCGAGTTGCTTTTTCATTTCCGCCCAATCGGGCACGTTCACCACGCCGTCCTTGAGCCGGGCGGGAAAGAAGGTGATGCGCGGCTGTGGCTTCTCGACTTTGCCGGGCGGCTGATCTTTGGGCACGTCGAGATTGAACGCGTCGTAAAGCATCAGACCGAGATCGGTGTCGGGGTTAATGCCCGGGGTGACCCGCATGGCGGCTTCGTCGGCGAGTTCAAAATGCGCGGGGAATTCGCGGCAGCCGAAGCAGGGCTGGGCGAAACATTGACCCTTCTCTGCACGGCGCTGGAACATGGCGAGGTATTTCACGGGCGTATCGTCGCCATGATCCTCGTCGTCCTCGGGTTTGCGCCGGGGCAATCCGGCCAGCAGCGTCAGGTGCAGGCTGGCTTCGATGACGTATTCCACGTCGCGCAGTGCAAGGGTGTTGCGCTGGGTGCGATCTTCGTCGGCGAGTAGCGGCTCGGGTTTGCGCGGCGAAAGGCGGGACTTCACTTCGTTGCGCCGGAAGGCGAGGAAGCGGACGGGTTTCTTGACGGCAATGCGTCGGATGCGCCAGCGAAATTGCGGCTTGTAGAGGATGGATTCGAGCAGGCCACGCGCGGCGCTTGGTGTGATGACGGGATAGCTCACGCGTTCGACTTTCATTTCGGGCCGGGTGAAACAGGCGAGGTCGCCCCAGGTGCGGAGATAAATAGTCATGACAGTACCTTGTGTTGGCTTGAAGTTGGGGGTGGATGAGCGACAATGTTACCATGAAGCGCAAGGTTATAGTCAGCGACCCGGAAGTCATGGGCGGGACGCCCTGTTTTGCCGACACGCGCGTGCCGGTGCAAACGCTGCTGGATTACCTTGAGGCAGGCGATTCCATTGACGATTTTCTGGAGGGATTTCCCACCGTGAAGCGGACGCAGTTGATTCAATTTCTCGAATCCGCCACCGAGCGAATGGTTGCCGCCGCATGTTGACATGAGGCTTCTGCTGGACGAGTGCATTGACCGGCGTTTCGCCCGCGAACTTTCCTGTCACTTCGTCCGTACTGTTCCGCAAATGGGCTGGGCCACCATAAAAAATGGCCGTCTGTTGCGTTTGGCGAAAAAAGAGTTTGATGTATTTGTGACTGTGGATCGCAATCTTTCCTTCCAGCAGAACCTCCCCAAGATTGATCTGGCCGTGGCTCTGTTACAGGCGAAGTCCAATCGGCTGGAGGACTTGCAGCCGCTGGCTATTCCATTGCTGGCGGCGCTGGACAACATGAAGCCTGGTAAAGTGGTTGTCATAAGTTGAAGGCGTCTGATTCTGCATGTCCGAGTCCGATGTTGTCGTCGTAATCGGAATTCCAAACCCAGAAGTTCCAATTTTCAGCGGGCTGGTAGATGTAGCCATTGGTCTGGGCGTCGAAGAATTCGGATTGATACAGGTTCACGGAGTAGCGCTGGGCCTCGCGACATTCAGCGGCGGTCAGGTGTTGGTGGATGAGAAGTTTCTCCGCCAATTCCGCACCGCGTTTCCATTTCACCAGCACGGCGCGGGTTTCGTTGCCAACCAATCGGCACGCTTCGGCGGCGGCGGGGAAATCAAAGTCCTGGGAGAGCTTGAAGACATGGTCTGCCTCCGCTTTTTCCGGCCCGACCAGCTTGTAGAGTTCTGCAAAATAGTTCCGGTAAGTCTCCGGCTGGTGAAGCGGAGTGTCGGGATGCCGGGCGAGAAATTCCTCGGTCTTTGCCGTGGCGAGAGCGTAAGCACCCGGCGGCAACTTGATGTCCACCGGACGAAAAATGACCACCGAACACGGCTCGACATGGCGGCCTTCGCGGTTGCAACGACCCGCCGTTTGAATGATGGAATCGAGCGGGCCGAGCGCGCGGAAGGCGATGGGGAAGTCCACGTCCACACCGGCCTCGATGAGCTGGGTCGAAACGAGGTGGCAAGGCTCGCCGTTGGCTGGATCAAGACGGCGGCGGATTTCATTCAGTTTCTCCCGCCGATGCGCCGGGCACAAACGAGCGGAGAGATGAAATGCGGAATCGGGTTTGATTTCGTGCACCAACCGGAACAGTTCGCGCGCGTCCTTGGTGGTGTTGACCACGCAGAGGGCTTGGTCGTCTGTTGCGAGGCGTTGCGCGAGTTCGGGCCAGGTCGTCGTGACGTTTGGGGCCGGCAGTTCGATGCGAGTGCGCCGCAAGGTTTCAGCCATCGCGGCAGGGTTGGATGAGATTTCCACCGGCTGCCAGTCGTAAGGCAGGGCCGCACCGGCAGTGGTAAATGCGGGTTGCGTGGCGGTCATGAAGACGGCGGTGACGCCGTAATCGCGGGTGAGCAGGCGAACGGCGGAGAGCAGTGACGGCACGAGACGGGGCGGCAAGGTCTGCACTTCGTCGAACAGTACGACGGAGCGACCGATGTTGTGGAGCTTGCGGCAATCCGAGGGCCGGTTGCTGAACAGGCTCTCAAAAAACTGGACGTTGGTGGTGACGACCAGCGGTGAAGCCCAGTTCTCCGCCGCCAGCCGCGCGCGACGCAGCCGTTCCTCCTCGGCATCGCGACCGGAGTCCTCCTTGCGCTCGCGTGGAGCGACCGCGCTGTGATGCTCCAAAACGTAGTTCGGGCCGAACGCTTCCTCGAACAGCTTCCGATACACCTGCGCCGTTTGTTCGATGATGCTGGTGTAGGGGATGACCACGATGACGCGGCGGAATTGGCGCGGGTCGTCTTCGTTGAGCGCGGTGTTGTGGTGGGTGATGTGTTTGAGGGCGAACGCGAGTGACGAGAGGGTTTTTCCGCTGCCGGTCGGTGCGGTCAGCGTGAACAAGCCCGGCTGCTGCTTCGCGGCCTTGAGGCAATCCTGGAGCAGTTGCTGACGAAGCGCGTTGACCGGGCCTTTGGAGGACTTCAATTCCAAGTCCTGTTGAAGTTGGGCAAGGGCTTTCTCCGCTTGCAATTCGGGGGTGGTGCGCAAGGCGGACATGGACTTGTCGAAGTGTTGTTCGGTGTCGAGGAAGTCCGCATCCACAAGACAGCTGAAAAGCATTCTTGCGCGCAGAGATTCGGCGAATTTGTCTGTGATTGGACGCGGGGAAAAAGGCGGGAGTTGAATGCCGTCTGTCGTCAGTCGGTGCAAAAGTTCGTCGAGGTCTTCCTGACATTGCCCGGTCAATTCCAAGCGGGTTTCCGCAGAGGAAAATCTCTCCACTGTCTGTCGAAGCGCGATACCTGCGTTGTTGGCATTCAACGACGGAATTCCCGCATGGTGTCCATCTACGGCAAAGGCGGTGGGCCACGATTTCATGGCAGCGGCCTGTGCGGTGCCAGCCGCCCAATGGTTGATGCCGTGAATATTCGGATTGCGCAGACGTTGTTGAAAGCGCTCCGTGTATTTTCCTAAATCATGAAGCATTCCGGCGAGATGTGCTTCGTCGCCAAACCCCATTGGCTCCGCAAATTTTTCGGCAAGATTTGCCACATTGCGAAGATGGTGATTCAAGCGCTGCCATTTGCCTGAGCTTTCGGGCAACGGTTTTCCAGATTCATCATTTGCAGTGTGCGCGTAGAAGGTCATTTTTTAATCAACGCATACATCCGTGGAACATTCGCGTGGCACCCTTCCCATCGCTTGGTGAGCGTACGTTAAATTTTTGGGGGGCTTGACGCATGATTCCGGGGGGAAACCGTAAAGCTTCGCCTTCCGCCGTCGGGAATCAAGTCCGTCGTTGGGATGTGGGGCGGATCAGGCGGCGGTGCCGGCGGAGTTGGCCAGTTCCGCTTCATCCGGCGGCAGGTAGGCTTTGAAGCGGCTTTTATCAATGGCCTTCATGAACGCTTCGTGCGGCGAAACGTGTCCCTGCTGCAATTCGGCCCAAATGGCGTCATCCATAAACTGCATGCCCAGGGCGCGTCCGCCGACGATGGCGTCCTGCAGCTTTTGCGTTGCGCCTTCGCGGATGATGGCGCCCACGGCGCTGTTGACGACGAGGATTTCGTTGACGGCGATTCGTCCCTTGCCGTCCTGCCGTTTTAGCAGCAACTGCGCAATGACGCCGCGCAGCGATGCGGAGAGCATGGTGCGCACCTGGGATTGTTGGTCGGAGGGAAAGACGTCAATCATGCGGTCCACGGTCTTGCGGGCGTTGTTGGTGTGCAGGGTGCCGAAGACAAGCAGTCCGGTTTCTGCAGCGGTGAGGGCGAGGGAGATGGTTTCGAGGTCGCGCATTTCACCGACGAGTACGATGTCGGAATCCTCGCGCAGGGCGGCCTTGAGGCCGGTGGCGAAATTGGGCGAATGCTCGGGAACCTCGCGCTGGGTGATGATGCTCTTTTTGTTTGAATGTACGAATTCAATCGGCTCCTCGATGGTCACGATGTGGCGCGTGAAGTTGATGTTGATGTAATCCATCAGCGCGGCCAGCGTGGTGCTTTTTCCTGAGCCGGTTGGTCCGGTGACCAGGACGAGTCCGCCGCGCAGGTGGCCGAATTCCTTGATGACCGGCGGCAGTCCCAATTCCTCGAGTGTGGCGATGCGTGTGGGGATGAGGCGGAATACGGCGCCGAGGCCGTGAATTTGTTTGAAATAATTGCAGCGGAAACGGCTTTCGGCGTTCATTTCATAGGCGAAATCCAGATCGCCTGTTTCCTGAAAGCGCTCCCAATTTTTCGGAGTGCAAATTTCGCTGAGCATGTAGCTCATTTCACCGTCCTCGAGAATTTCCTCACGGATGGGAATGACGTCGCCGTGGCGTCGGATTTTTGGCGGCTGTCCCTGGGCGAGGTGGAGGTCGGACGCACCTGCCTGGATCAAGTATTCGAAAAATTGGTCAATATGGGCCATGGCTCAAAGGACTCGGCAAATTTGCTTCATTTGAATTTTTTGCTCGGAGCGGGCGACGGCTTCCTCCGCCGAGATGAGGCCCGCCTTGAAAAGTTCCGCGAGGGAATCGTCCATCAGTTTCATGCCGAGTTTTTTTCCGGTTTGAATGATGCCTGGGAGCATAAAGGTTTTGGCTTCGCGGATGACATTGGCCACGGCGGGGGTGTTCATTAAAATTTCGACCGCCAGGGCGCGGCCCGTGCCGTCGGCGCGGGGTACGAGCTGTTGGGAGATGATGCCGCGCAGGGATTCGCTGACCATGATGCGGATTTGTTCGCGTTGATCGGTTGGGAACACATCCAGCACGCGATCCAGCGTGCGCGCGGCGTTGCCGGTGTGCAGGGTGCCGAGGACGAGGTGGCCGGTTTCCGAAGCGGTGATGGCGAGTGAAATGGTTTCGAGGTCGCGCATTTCCCCGACCATGATGACATCGGGATCTTCGCGCAGGGCACCGCGCAACGCCGCGCCGAACGACACGGTGTGGGTGTGAACCTCGCGTTGATTCACCTGGCAGCCTTGCGGATGAAAAAGGTATTCGATCGGATCTTCGAGCGTGATGATGTGTTCGCGGCGGGTGCGATTCACCTCCTCGACCAGTGCGGCCAGCGTGGTGCTCTTGCCGCTGCCGACCGAACCCGTTACCAAGACGAGTCCGTTTTGGTATTGGGTGAGCATTTTGAGCTGCGGCGGCAGTCCGAGTTCATCCATGGTGCGGACATTGGTCTGGATGATGCGGAAAACGAGGTCATAGCCCAGCCGGTGACGCACCACGCTTGTGCGATAGCGTCCTCCATCGTTGGCGTAGGCAAAATCCACATCACCGCGTTCCTCGAGCAATTTTTTTTGCGCGTCGTTGAGAAATCCCATGGCCAGCCGTTCCGTGTCGGCGGCTGTCAACGTATCGGCTTGCAGCCAGATTGGCTCCAGGGTTCCAAAGCGTCGCCAGGTCGGGCGCATGTTGACGCTGAGGTGGATATCCGACGCCGCCGATTCCTTGCCGACGGCGAGGTATTGATCCACGTGATCGAGCACATGGACGGGCGCCTGTTCGCTTACAACTTCAACGGTTGGTGCGGGTGATGGAGGAGAGTCGGACATGAAAAGGCGTTTAGGGCTTGCGATTGGAGCGCAAACTTAAAATGAGGGGGACGAGTTGTGCAGTCATGGCGGGGAGGAATTTCAACAGGATGGGGATCCAGTAGGCGGCGCCTGCGGGACGTGGGGCGTCTTTTCCCCGCGTCTTCTTTTTGCCGCAGGTGATTGCGCGCAATATTTTGGAGGTAATAAAACCGCCTGCGCCCGCCGCCGGCAGCCACCAGTGCCATTTTTGGGAAATGCTGGCGCGGAGAAGGCCGAGTGGATTGACGGCCACGCCCAGTTTTTTCACGCCGATGGACAAATCGTGTCCGGCGGATTTGATTTCGCGCAGGTAATCTTCCTTTTTCACAAAAACCTCTCCATTTCGCAGCGCAGGGCTTCGCGTGTTCCGGAAAACAGGGGGCGTTTAACGCGGTTTTTGACGATGAGCCAAAGGACGGCGGCCAGCACTGCATGGATGGACGACAGGCTCATCAGGACAATCACCCAGCCGCCTCCGAGCCAGCCGACCGCAAGAACGACCAGACCTGTGAGGAAGAACAGGTAGGCGATGACGCAGGCGGTGAGGAAGGCGGTGGCCAGGGATAAAAGCGCCAGTGCCTGTGCGCCTGTTTCGCGCAGTTCCAGCCCGAACAGCCCTGCGAAAGCCTGAAAGAATCGCACGGCGGCCGACGAGGCTTCCCGGGCCGCGGACAGCGGATCGGGGGGCTCCGTCGGCGCGGAGTGTTTTGCGCCGGAGGAAAGATCCATGCAAAAAATCAGCGCCGGAGAATCACGCCAAGGACAAAGCCAACCGCAAGGGCGATGCCGACGGCTTGCAGCGGATTTTCGCGAATGTAATCCTCGCCATCCTCGGTGAGGGTGCGTGCGCGCCCGGCGGTGTCGCTCCAAATTTGTCCGGCTCTTTCGCGGTAGTGATCGGCGCGTTCGCCGAGTGTGTCGCGCAAGTCCTGCAATTTGGCTTCGGCGGCGGCCCGCAGTTCGCTGGCGGCCTCGGCGGCGTGGGATTTTCCGCTCTGCAATTTTTCAGCGGCCAATTTTGAATCTTTTTCGCTCATAATTTTTCTCCTTTTACCCCTTTAGTTTCGCAGGTGCGGGGGAAACTGGCAAGTGCGTCCGCCGAACAAAAGACATCGTTTTTCTTGAAGCGAACGCGGCCTTGGCGGACAAATGCCTGTTCATGACCGACTCCGCGCCACGCCAAGCTGACCAAATTCCTTCGGAACTCGAGGATCGAATCGCCGAAGCAATCACCCGCTATCCGGTGTCCAAGCGCAGCGCCTCGCTGCCTGTGCTGCATCTTTGGCAAAATCATTTCGGGTGGATTGATCCCAGCGCCGTGGAGTGGATTGCCGCGCGGCTTGAGCTTGAGCCGATCAATATTTTGGAACTGGTCAGTTTTTATCCCTGGTTTCGTGACACCGCGCCCGGTCGCAAAACCATTCGCGTGTGCCGCACGCTTTCCTGCGCCATGGCGGGATCGCATGAATTGCGTGATGAGCTGTGCCGCGCCGCCGGTGCCTCGCCGGAGGATGATCACGGGCACGGGGTCAACAGCCCCGACGGCGCATACACCGTGGAATTTGTCGAATGTCTGGCCAGTTGCGGCTCTGCGCCGGTCTGTCTGGTTGGGGACGACCTTCATGAAAGAGTCGCTGTGTCCGAAGCGGATTCCCTGCTCAAGGGAACGCATGCGTTCACGCCCCGCACGATCGCCGGACGCGAGGACTACGACACGTCGTTGGAATGTTACGCGCGGCATGGTGGTTACGAGTCCTTGAAAAAGGCGCTGAAGATGGAGCCCGCCGCCATTCTTGGTGAAATCAAAACGGCCAATCTTCGCGGGCGCGGCGGAGCGGGGTTTCCCTGCGGCGTCAAATGGGGATTCATCAAGCGTGATGACGGCAAGCCGCACTACATTGTGGTCAATGGCGACGAATCCGAGCCTGGCACGTTCAAGGATCGCTACATATTGCACGAAGATCCGCATCAACTGATCGAGGGACTTCTCATTGCCGCATGGACGCTCAATGTGCCGTTGAGCTACATATACATTCGCTGTGAATTTCCCGAGGCGGCGCGCATAGTGGAAAAGGCCCTTGCGGAGGTTCGTGCGGCGGGAATTGTCGGCAAAAACATTTGTGGCAGCGGATTTGACACCGAGATTTACGTTCACCAGGGAGCGGGCGCCTACATTTGCGGAGAGGAAACCGGATTGCTGGAATCGTTGGAGGGCAAGCGCGCCTACCCCCGCATTAAGCCGCCGTTTTTTCCGGCTGTCTTCGGTCTCTACAACTGCCCCACCATCGTCAACAACGTCGAGACGCTCTGCCACGTCAAACACATCATCGCCATGGGTGGCGAAGCCTTTGCCAAACTCGGTTCCCCCGGCGACGGCGGCACGCGAACCCTTTGCGTGAGTGGCGACGTGCGCAATCCGGGTTTTTACGAACTCGGGTGCGGGCAGGTCACCGTGGGTCAGCTTATTCACGACATTTGCGGCGGGCTCAAACCCGGACGCAAACTCAAAGCCATCATTCCCGGCGGCAGTTCCGCCAAGGTTCTTCGGGCGGACGAGAAATTTAAAATCAAACGCAAAAATCCAGATGGTTCCGAGTCCGTCGTGGAAGTGGGGCTTATGGATCTCGTGATGGACGCCGGTTCCCTCGCCTCGGCCGGCTCGATGATTGGCAGTGCCGGGGTGATTATTCTCGATGATTCGCGCGACATGCTTTGGGTGCTCAACAATCTCAATGATTTTTACGCCCATGAGAGCTGCGGCCAATGCACGCCGTGTCGCGAGGGCAGCCTGTGGATGTCAAAAATGACCACCCGCATGTTGCATGGCGACATCAAGGCGACCGATGCCGGTCAGCTTGTCCACATCGCCGGCAACATTGCCGGACGCACCATTTGCGCCTTTGGCGAAGCCTGCTCGTGGCCCACGCAAAGCTTTGTGGGGAAATTTCGCGAAGAATTCGAGCCACGTTCCAAGGACGCGGAGAAAAAGAACGGCGGAAATTAATTTTGCCGGGTTTCTTCGGGCTGTGCGGGTGGAACCGACGGGCGCGGTTTGTCCAAATCCGGAATCATGGCGGCCAGTCGGCGTGGGGTGTTTCCGGAGGTGATAAAAAGCTGTCCGGTGAGGGTCGAATAGGTTGCCGTCAGGTTTTTTTCGGGGCAGGTATAATTTACGGTGTAAAGGTCGGGGTGCGAATTTTCCCATGGTGCGCCGCCGGAATTTTTTCGCAAAAGGGAATGGATTTCCCCCACGCTCATTTGTGGTTCCACCGCCCTGCCATTGAGAAAACCCGCAAAGACGCGGAATCCGTCGGATTCAAACACCGAGGCGTAACCATCGGCGCTCGTGTTCAGATGTGTTCCATAACGTCCGGAGCATTGTTCAAATGTTTCCTCGGCGCAGGCGAAGGATGAGGGGGGCGCTCCCAGGAGCGTAGCGATCAGCAATGAGGGGAACAGGGCCGTCTTCATTCCGCCACCGTACTCCACATTGGCGGCGGCGCAACCGGGCGGCTCTATTCCGCCGAATCGGCGGATTTTTTTTCGCTGTTTTCCGGAGTTGCGGGAGGTTCCAGGGCGGATTGTGGAATGATGATTTCCACGGGCCGGTGGTCGCTGGTTTCTTCGGAGGTTTCAATGATGCGCGCCCTCGGGCGGTCCAGCCCCTTCGTAAAAATATGATCAAATGTCACGGGCTCAAATTTGTCCCCGCCGCGCCATGTGCGGCGCTGCTCGCGCGGGACACCGCTCCATGTGTGATAAAAGCCGGCGTCCTTGAGCAGCTTGATCACATTGTCGCCAAATTGTCCGTCCTGGTTCGTGTTGAGATCACCCGCGACAATGACGCCCACAATGCTTCCTTTGAAAACATTTTCCTCCATGTCGCGGATGTGGTCCAGCAGTTGATGGATGCTTTCATCGCGATCGCGGAAATTGAGCAGTGTTTCCCCTTCGGAATTGGAGAGGTTGCTTTTCAAATGCAGGGAATAGACGAGGAGATGGCGTGGGGCGCCCTTGCCGGGGAGGCGCAGTACCGCCGCACTGAATCCACGCGGCGGCTGCAAATCATCGCGCTGCTTCCACGATTGCGACCAGGCTGCAGTGACGGGCAGTCTGGAGCCGATGGCTGTCTGCTGGCGCCAGTATTCTCCGGTGCGGCGACTGGGGAAGGCGGAGACAACGGCCGGACGCATTCCGGGCAGCGTCTCGCAAAGCCGGGCAAAGGATTCCCAATCGCGAATTTCCTGCGCAAGAAGAATGTCGGGATTGATTTCCGCAATGG
>JACTMZ010000088.1 GCA_014584375.1 Verrucomicrobiota bacterium
AAACGCCCAAGTTTCAAATAGGGATAGGCCACCAGCCCGACCCAAGACGTTAGAAAGGTCAGGAACGCCCCGATGACGATGACGGTCATTCGATTCATACGGCGTGCATCTCCGATTCTGTTTCAGCAGGACGCGACCCGAACAAGGTCGGGCCGGAACGCCGTTTTCCAAATTTGAGCAACAAGAGTGTAAAATTCACGGCAAACACCACATGTCCCACGGTCAGCAAAATGCCGGAGCCGCTTCGCATCCAGAGCCATGGCCGGGCGATTTCGAGGGATTTCATGAACGTCACATTCGGATCCAGCAAGGCGAGTCCTTGGAGAACGCCGCCGATGGAAAGCACGGCAATCATCAGGGCGATTCCGACGCCCACCAGCCAGAAATGCCAGCGAATGAGCCGGGCCGACGGCCACTCCCATCCGACAACGCGGGGCATGATGTAGTAGATCGCGCCATACATAACCATCGTGAAAAATGCGTACATGCCGAGATGCGAATGCCCGATGGTGTAATGCGTAAAGTGCGTGATGACGTTGAGGCTTGGAATGGCCATGCTGCTGCCCTGTACACTTGCCAGGGTGTAGCACATGGCGCCAAAAACGGTGAAACGCAGGGTCGGACTCCATTTTAACGCCCCAAAATTGCACACTGTCGTCATGTGAAAATTGATCGCCGTGGTAAGGACCGGGACAATCATCATGACGCTTGCCACGATGCTGGCGCTGATCATCCACGCAGGGAAGGGGCCGCCGATGAGATGGTGCATTCCGTTCCAACTGTAAAAAAGAGCCAGAGTCCAAAAGCCGAGAATACTCAGATAATAGCTGTGAATCGGTCGCCCGAGAACTTTGGGAATCAAATAATAAATCGTGGCAAGCCCGATGGGCGTAAACCACAGGCCCAGCACATTGTGGCCGAACCACCAATTCACCGCACCCTGCGCGCCACCCTGAATCTGCTCAAAATTCAGCAGCAGGTTGGATGTCGAATAGAGCCATGGAAACCACAGAAACGCGGCCAGGATATACCATTGACTCACATAAACGTGACCGGGCTGACGAAAGCGAAACATGATGACCGCCCAGACCGAAAGAAGTCCGTAGGAAACAAAAAGCAAGGCGCTCGCATAATTTGGAAATTCCAGCCATTCGATCGAACGGCTGTCACCTGCGAGAATTGCAAGGATGCCGAGCGTGACGCCGATATTCCAAAAAACGGCACCGGAAATCAGCAGTTTGACATGCCGAAGCGGCGTGCGGCACAGGCGCGCCATGAGCCAGATGCCCGTGCCAATGGCCGCCGGAGACGCCCACCCGTAAGCCACTGCATTAAGATGTGCCGGACGCACGCGTCCAAAAGTCAGCCAGGCCCACCGATCAAGAAACGCGGGCTCATTCATCTTAAACGAAGCCAGCAAGGCAAAAACCGTTCCCACCAACAGCCAAAAAATGGCCGAGCTGTAAAACAGAATAACCGGCAGCCGCGTCGAGGCGTCAATCGCCGCCCGCATGCGCCTGTCATGATCAGCGGCGGAGGTTTTTTCCAATGGTGTGGTCGAATTCATTTATATCGTACGCTCGACAGCCGCCGGTCGCCGCAGGGGACGATCCGCGTTTCTGTCTGAAAATGTGTCGGTCGCCGTACCAACGGGTTCATCGGCGTCAAAAATCACCTTCGCCCCCTCCTCAAGGTTGCGAAATTGCCCGGTTCGCGCCGCCCAGTAAAACGCGGCCAATGTCGTCCCGCCAAAAATCACGAGTCCCGCACCGAGCAAAATGTAAACAATGCCGCTCATGGTTGAGTCCCTCCCTGTTGAGCCGGCACGGGCGGAAGCGGCGCGGCCTCCGGCTGGTTTGCCTCTGGCGCGGCGGTGGCAGCAGGCTGCGGTGCCGCAAACGGCGGAGGCGTCGGCGCGGGAACGGCCAAGCCGCCGGGCTTGACGATGGATTCAAGGGAAACGGACGGATCAACAGGCGCCGCCGGCTTCGGTTCTCCCTGCGCTGCGAGGCGGGCAGTCGTCAGCTCCACGGCGCGACTCAGCGGAATACGAACGACACCTTTCTCGCGATCCACCCAGGCGTAATTTGAAATCAGACTGTTGTTGTCCAACTTCACTTTCACAAGAATATCCCGCCGCTCCTTGGCGCGAACCGTTTCCTCGTCAATCAGCCCGCGATTGCCGATGGAAAGCAGCGTACGACCGACCACCGCAAAAAGCGCAAACATGGCAAGTGTCAGGAAAAACATCGGCCAGATGCTTTTCTTGTGCCGGTCGGCTGTCTTGGCGTTGGCTTGCATCAGTTTTTAAGGTTTATGGATTTTGCCAGGCGCGGATCGCGCAGGGGCCAGAGAGGCGTGTCGCCCAAGCGTTTCATGAAAATTGCGGCCAATGTCGCACCGATGGCGAGCAGACACACGAGATCAAGCCAGCTCGGGGAAGGTCCGGCCATGTGACAGGCGGGCAGGACGATGATGTAAACATCCAGCATGTGCATGATCAACAACCACACGGCGACCGCACAAAGCAGAAGCGGACGCTTTTTGACACCTTGAAAAAGGAGAATGACAAAAGGCAGGAAGAAGTGACCGACGACCATGATAATGTTCAGCGTGTTCCATGCACCCGTGTTGCGGCGGAGAAAATAGGAGGTTTCCTCCGGAATGTTGGCATACCAGTAAAGCATGTATTGGCTGAATCCGATGTAGGCCCAGAAAACAACGAAGGCCAGCATCAGTTTGCCGATGATGTGGTAATGCTCCAATGTCAGCACTCCCTCAAAATACCCCGCGCTGCGCAGCGCCGTGAGGAGCAAAACCAACACACACAGCGCGCTCAACGCCGAGCCGGCAAAAATGTACACACCCCACATGGTGGAGAACCAATGAAAGTCCAGCCCCATCAGCCAGTCCACCGCACTGAAAGTCAGACTCAGCGCAAAAATCGGAAGCATCGGGAAAACCCATTTGCGCGAAGACCATGTGTAACGGGCGTCGCCATCCTTGTCCTGCCGAATGGAATTGCGGCGAAGTAACCAGGAGGACAAAATGAAAAACCCGAAGTAAAAAACAGTCCGCGCCCAGAAAAACGTGTTGTTCAAATAAGCCGCCTTGTCATCCAGCAGCGGATCCTCACCCGGCGCGATGTTCATCCATTTGAACAAATACGGAGAGACAAACACAATAGGCACAAACAGCAGCGCCAGCACGGGGAAAAGCCAGGCAATGTTTTCGAGCTGACGTCGCACGACCACGCTCCAATCGGCATCCACCGCATGATGCACGATGATCCAAAACAATGCCCCCATTGCAATTGTCAGGAAAAACGTAAGCGCAAACAGCCAGGAAAATGCGAATTGCTGGGGCGAGAAAAATTTGCCCGCCGCCGCCAGACCGAGCGAAACAACGGCCAACGCCACGGTGAAGAGCATCTTCCCGCCAAATCCGCGATAATCAAAATATTCCCGGGACGCCGGTTTGATTTCGTTTGCGCTCATTATTTTGCGGCCTCCAATTTCGCCCTTTCCTCCGGCGGAACATCCGACAGCTCCGCATGCTGGGACAACTGCAGGGCGCGCACATAGGCAACGATGGCCCAGCGGTCATCCACGGGAATTTTCCCGCCATAACCAAGCATTGTGTTTTTTCCGTGTGTGATGGTGTTGAAAATTTCGCCGTCGGGCATTGTGCGAAGGCGATCCTGATGGTAGCTGGCGATGGCCGCCATGCCGTATTGCCCGGCCACGCCATTGCCCGCGCCGGAGGAACCGTGACAGACGGCGCAAAAAATCGCATAGCGCTCTCCGCCACGCTGCATCAATTCCGCCGTGACCGGCAACGGAATTCCCGTTCCCCATTGATCCCCGAAACGCCCGGTGTCCGCATAATCCGTGCTGTTTGCAAAACGAACCGCCGTATATTTGCCCTCGTCCGCGACTGCTCCGCCCTTGGAAAGCGGCGCAGCATAACCGAGCGGAACCGTGCCGGGAACGGGCTGACGATCCCCACGGGAGTCGGCAAAAAACCCGGTGGGAACCTGCGACTTTACCTTCGGCTGATGATCCATGTCGGGAAAAATTTCAATCGGCGGCTTTTTGCCCTTTTGTCCGCGAATGCCCGTGATGGCGACGAGCGTGACGAGAGACAGGGCGAGAACGATGAAAAAGATGCGCAGCATATCAGGCGTCGTCGTGGATGAGCGTAATATGCCGGGCTCCGATTCCCTCGAGCAATTCACGCGTGGATTCCTTGTCAAAACGGGGATCCGTCGCCTCAATGGCGAGGAAAAACCCGTCGTTGGTCACCTTTTTAAAACGATCCCAACTGAAGATCGGATGATGCCACCGCGGCAACCCATTGAGAATGATCATCCCAAAAGTCGCCGTGAAGGCCGAAATCAAAACGGTCAGCTCAAACATGATCGGAAAAAAGGCCGGCACGGTGAAAAAATTCACCGGCTTGCCCGCCACGATGAGCGGATATTCGAAGCTCGACGGATAAAATTGCAAAATGACGGCTGTGGTCAATCCGGCGACACCGCCCAGAAACACCAGGGCGCTTAGCCATGATTTGCGCAGGCCCATGGCCTGATCCATGCCGTGAATGGGGAAGGGCGAATACACGTCCCAGCGACGATAACCCGCATCACGCACCTTTTCGGCGGCATGATAAAGCTCGGCAGCCGAGGAAACTTCGGCGGCGATGCCGAAAACCGGAGCGTTGGGATTGCCTGCTATGTGCTCCATGTCAATGCCCTCCTCCTTCAATCGTTGCCTTGTGATGTCCGTGATAATGCGGGTCCGCCTCGGGCAACACGGCTTTGACTTCAAAAATACAGATCATCGGCAGCCAGCGAATGAACAGCAAAAAGAGCGTGAGAAAAATTCCAAACGTGCCGGTGAATGTCCATATGTCCACCCAGGTCGGATAAAACATGTTCCAGCTTGATGGCAAAAAGTCGCGGTGCAGTGAAGTGACGATGATCACGAAACGCTCAAACCACATGCCGGCGTTGACAAACATGCAGACGATGAACACCGGGAGAACGTGACGCCTCATGCGGCGGAACCAGAATAATTGCGGAGACACGACGTTGCAGAAAATCATGCTCCAATATGCCCACCAGTAAGGGCCGGTGGCGCGGTTGATAAAGGCGTATTGCTCAAACAAATTGCCGCCATACCACGCGATAAAAAACTCCATCGCGTAGGCATAGCCGACCATCGAACCCGTAAGCAGGATGATTTTGCACATCTTGTCCACATGGTCGTCGGTGATCAAATCGTGCAGCCCAAATATCGCACGGGCCGGCAGCATGATGGTCAGCACCATGGCAAACCCGCCGAAAATCGCACCCGCCACAAAATAAGGCGGAAAAATCGTGGTGTGCCATCCGGGAATGACCGATGTGGCGAAGTCAAACGACACGACCGAGTGAACCGAAAGCACCAGCGGCGTGCTCAAGCCGGCCAAGATGAGATAGGCCATTTCGTAGTGCTTCCACTGACGGTTCCCGCCGCGCCATCCCAGCGCACCGATGCCGTAGAAAAACTTGCGAATTTTCGTCGTCGCCCGGTCACGCAGCGTCGCCAAATCCGGAACAAGTCCGGTGTACCAAAACAAAATGGACACCGTGAAATAGGTGCTGACGGCGAACACGTCCCACAGCAGCGGACTGCGAAAGTTTTGCCAAATGCCCATGGATGTCGGCACCGGAGCGAGGAACCACACCATCCAAATGCGTCCGACGTGAATCATCGGGAAAATACCGGCGCACACCACGGCAAAAAGGGTCATGGCTTCCGCCGCGCGGTTGATGGACGTACGCCATTTTTGCCGCGCAAGATAGAGAATGGCCGAGATCAGCGTTCCGGCGTGACCAATACCAATCCAGAAAACGAAGTTGGTGATATCCCATGCCCAGCCGATCGGATGATTGAGTCCCCACACGCCGACGCCGGTGCTGATGAGATAGGCGATGCAGAGCAGGCTTACCACCGCGAGGGATGAGGTGAGCGTAAAGGTGATCCACCACCAGGTCGGAGCGCGGCGTTCGGTGCAGGAGGCGACGCGATCCGAAATCCATGACATCGTCCGGTTGTTCGTCACGAGCGGCGCCCGCTCAATACGTTTGGCGGCGGCCGAACTGGCGTCCATGACTGCGGTTCCTTCAGACATAATCAGGCTCCATGCGCCTCCGTCGCGTGTCCGGCCGGCGCACCGTGTCCGCCGCCGTGATGAGAATGCCCATTGGCCCATCCAACCTTGTCGGCTCCGGGCATGTGCATGTTCGGATTTTTAATGCGTGCCAGATAAGTCGTGCGCGCGCGCTCATTGAGATATTTCAACATTTCATAATTGCGCGGCTCGCCTTTGAGACGCACAACGCGGCTTTCCAAATCGTTGATGTTTCCAAAAACGATGGCTTCGCTTGGGCAGGCCTGCTGACAGGCGGTCTTGACCTCGGGGAAGGGAATCTCCGACTTGTCAGCGGCACCGGCCTGGATTGAATGGGCAATGCGCCCCTCCTCAATCCGCTGAATGCAATAGGTGCATTTCTCCATCACGCCGCGCATGCGGACGGTGACATTCGGATTTTTCGACATTTGCAGACTTTCGGCCATGCCCTTTTTGGCCAGGGGGCCGAGATAAAGCTGGTCGAGCGGACGCTGATTGTAATCGAAGAAATTAAAGCGGCGAACCTTCCACGGGCAGTTGTTCGCGCAATACCGCGTGCCAATGCAGCGGTTGTAAACCATGAGGTTGAGGCCGTCCTCACTGTGAACTGTGGCGTTGACCGGACAAACCGTTTCGCAGGTCGCGTTTTCGCAGTGCTGACACATGATGGCCTGCGCCAACATTTCCGGGTCATTCTCATCGCCCGCAAAATACCGATCCATGCGAATCCATGCCATGTGCCGTCCGCGACTGACCTGCTCCTTGCCGACGATGGGGATGTTGTTTTCCGACTGACAGGCGACGAGGCAGGCGTTGCAACCAATACAGGTGCTCAAATCCACCACCATGCCCCATTGCTGCGGGGATGTGAGCGGCGGATGTGTGAAAAGTGAAATGTTCGGCGGAATGTGTCCGTCCATTCCCATGGTCTGCGCAAACGTCGGATCCTCCGCATAACGCTCCGCCGTGCCCTCGCGCACAAGATCGCGTCCCTCCATGCTCTGATGCGTCTGCGTTTCGGCAAACCCATGCGTCGCGCCCGTGCGACGAAGCGACACGTTTGATGCAAAAAGCATCCCTCCCGATGTGCGGAGTGGATAGGCATTGAAGCCGACCTTGTCGGACAAATGCGTGACGTCCTTGCGTCCGTAACCAAGGGCGATGCTGATCGCGCCGTCCGCGTGGCCGGGAGTGATCAACGCGGCCGCCTCGATGGAACGTCCGTCAGCGGACAGCTCCAGCATGTCGCCGGTGGCGATGCTGAGGGATTTTGCGGTAGCCGGGCTGACCAGCGCCGCATTGTCCCATGTGATTTTCGTCACAAAGTCCGGAGTTTCCTGGAGCCAGCCGTTGTTGGAATAGCGTCCGTCATCAAGGGAGTTGCTTGGAACAAACGCGACTTCCAGTCCCTCGGGCGTCTTTGGATGACGGGCGGCGGCGAGCGCAGCGGCATCGGCATTGAAATGAAGCGCGGCTTCGGGCCAGGCGGTGGAAGGCAAAAAGCCCTGACGCAAAAATTCCTTCCACTGCGTTTCAAGATCGCCTCCCTTGGCCGTCGCGGCAAAAGTGTCGCGGACAAGCTGCGGCCCGATTGGCTCGGGATTTCCGGCGAGACGGTTGAGAATTTCCAATTCGTTCACACCGTCCCACAGCGGGAGAATCATCGGCTGCACGGCGCACACCGTGCCATCGGAACTGCGCGCATCGCCCCAGCTTTCCAAATAATGGGCCTGCGGAACATGCCATTTTGCGACAGCCGAGGTTTCATCTTCATACATGCCGAGACGAACGGAAAACGGCACCGCGCCAAGCAAGTCCCCAAAATTCAGATCCGCCGGAGCATTGTAAACCGGATTGCCGCCGAGAATGAACAAACTTTGCACACGCCCGGATTTCATGGCGTCCGTCAAATCCAAAATCGAGGCGGCTTGCGGGCGGTTCGCCATCATGCCGCGCAAGGCGGTTCCATTGGCGCCCAGCGCGGTATTGATTGCAAAAACGAGGGCGTGGATTGACTCCGGCTGTTGACCACCGGCCACAACGAGGCTTTTTCCCTTGGATTCGGCCAAATCCTTGGCGCATTCGGCGATCCACTCCGCATTTGCGGACGGCGCTCCCGCCGGGAAGGCGGACACCACGGTGTTTAGCGATGCGTCGCCGGTCAATTTCGCAATATTTTCCCCCAAGGCGCGCAGGAAGGAACCGACTTCGGACGGCTTGATGCGGAGGCGGTGATCGGCCAGTCCGCCGGTCGAAGTATAGCGCGTTTCGGCGACATAAAGCCGATTCATCGGCTGCCCGGGTGCGCTGATGCGACGCCGCGACATAAACGAACGAACCTGCTCGATGTCGCTAAACGAAGCGTTCAGAAAATCACTGTCAACCGCCAACACCTTGTCGGCCCGGCTGAAATCCGGCGCCACGGCCACACCCGCGCCGAAACAGCTGGCGGCTGCAACTTCCGCCCCCATGGATCCAAGCGGCTCGTATTCCGCCCAGAGCATTTTTGGAAATTTTTTGCGCAACTGCGCCAGCAGCCGGTCACGCGTCGGAGAATCCGTGCGCTCGACGAGAAAAGCCAATCCGGCACCGCCGTCGGCTCCCGAGGTTTCCCGAACTTTGTCCACAGCGGCCCAAAACGCCGGTGCGGCAGCCTGTTTCCCGCCCTGCACAAAGGCCTTCGAGCGATTGGGATCGTAAAGATCCAGCACGGAAGCCTGCGCAAAGGCATCCGTCGCGCCATTGCTGCCGGGATGCAGCGGATTGCCTTCGACTTTTGTCGGACGTCCGTCGCTTGTTGTCGCGATGAGCGGCATGGCGCCCTGACGGCGTGGCTGCGATGTGGCGTAGTAGAGGAATTTCCCGGGAATGGTCCACTCGGCGCTGCCGGTGAACGCAACGAGGTGCGCTTCGGGGCGCCGACAACCGGTGAGTCCAATGCCCGCCAGCGCCATGGAAGCTCCCATGAGCTGGAGAAAATTGCGCCGTGACAATTCGCCACCATGCCATTCCGCCGCGCCATCCGGAAACTCGCGCTCGAGCTTTTCAATGAACTCCGGCGTGGCGGCCAGCTCGTCCAAGCTACGCCAAAGCGTGGGACGTTCGGGGCGTTCGGGATGTGGAAGGACTCTTTGCATTCTATCGGTGGCAGCCGCCGCAGGTTAACGGAGGGTTAATGTTCCATTCTTTCTTGAATTGCGTCCCCATGGCCAATTGTGCGGCAGGTGAGGCGGCATGCCAGTTGAGATTAAAGACCTCGCTCTGCGGGCGCAAAAACTTTTCCGGCGCGCGGTGGCACTCCAAACACCACGCCATGCTTTGCGGCTCCGCCTGCCACACCGTAGCCATGTCATTGATTTGTCCGTGACAGCTAAAGCAGCTCACTCCGCGATTCACGTGCGCGGCATGGTTGAAATAAACATAATCGGGCGCCTTGTGAATGCGCACCCATTGAATGGGCAGCCCGGACTCCCAGCTCGCCTTCACGGCGGCCAGCTTCGGGCTGGTGGATTTGATCTGTGAGTGACAGGCCATGCAGGTCTGCGTGTCCGGTATATTCGAATGCCCCGACACCTCGACAAAGCTGTGACAATAGCGGCAGTCCATCCCAAGCTGCTCGGCATGCAGCGCGTGGGAAAAAGGCGCCGGCTGATCCGGCATGTAGCCCACACGCGTGTACTTCGGCGTAAAATAATACCAAACGCCAAGCGTCAGAACCGTCGTCAATACCGCTGCAATCAGCAGAAGCTTGAGGGGAACCCAATTGGCCCAGCGTGGGAAGAAGTTAGACATCCGGTTGACAAAATCGTCCCGTCATTTTTTGAAACGGGCGGAGCAGAGGTTAATGATCAAAGCCGCAATGGCAACATTGATTTTTCAACTGCGCGAAAAAAATTTCGTTGTACGACAGAAAGTGTCCGCCTATTGCGCCGGGCGCGGAAGGCCGCCCACGCGGTCGCCGGGAAGAATTTTATGACGGGCAAACCATCCCTGCGGAACCTCCAACGCATAGAGCAAATCGCGAAAAAAACTTTGCACCGGCGTTTCATCCAACGGCTGCAAATCGTGAATTTCCCGGATCACGCCGTCTGCGTTGATATAGGCGATTGAGAGCGGTACGGTTGTGTTTTTCATCCAAAACCCCAGCGGCTGCGGCCGGGAAAACACGAAGAGCATTCCGCGTCCGTCTTCGAGTTTTTCCCGGTGCATCAACCCCGCTTGTCGCTCCTCCCCGGTTTTCGCCACTTCGGCCAAAATTTTTGCGGCACCGATTGTCAGGCTGACCTCGCGCAATGGCGGCTGCGGCCCTTCGGCGCGCGCGACCGCACCGCACAAAAGGAGAACGCAGACACCCGCGTGGTACAGTTTTTTCATGACGCAAGAAAACTACGACGCCATGCAAATGGCAATTCCGAGCGGACGTTGGAGGCGCGATTTTCACCACTCACCTTCAGGCTTCACATTTTTCCTCCGCGCGGCGAAATTCCCCGGATGCCCGACATGATGAACCCAGGGGCGCATTCTCCCGAAACGGATCGCCCGCTCACGCGCGCCGTGATTCTCGCCGTGGCGGCGGCATCCTTGATTGTCGGCGCCTTTGCCATCACCACGCAAAGTTTCGGCTCCGACGAGGCCGTGTCCCTGCTGGTCGGCATGTCTCCCAATGTTTCTTCGGCGTGGCATTACGCTCAAACCATCGGGTTCACCGTATTGCAGGCCCCGTTTTATCACACGGGGTTGTTTGCGTGGCACAAGGTCGCCGGAGGTGGCGAGTGGACTTTGCGCGCCTTCAATCTTCCGTGGTTTGTCCTCGCGCAGCTTGCCTTTCTCATTCTCCTGCGCCATCGCCCGAAACTCGCCCTCGCCGCCTGTCTGCTTTCCGCCGTGAATCCCGCCGTATGGCTGTATCTGGACGAAGCCCGTCCCTACATCATGCAATACGCCGCCGCCTGCTGGCTCACAGCCGCCATCGTGCGCAGCGCGCTTGAGCCGGTTCCGTCCATGGCCCGGGAAAGCCGCATCGCGTTGCTGGGCGCCGGTGTCGCCTTGGTCCTTTTATTCGGAACGGGTTGGGGCCCGATTGCCTGGGCCGTCGGTTTCGCCCTGGCCCTCGTCTGGCTGCGACTTTCCGCCTCGCAAACCGACGCCGATTCCCTCGCACCAACGCGCTCCGTCATTAGAATTTGCTTCGCCCTGGCCGTTCTTCTTGCCGCCTATCAATTTGTGGTTTGGCCGGGCCTTGGATCAGGCGACTCCGGGCTCAAGCAATTTGTACAAGGCACCATTTACGTGGCTTATGAGTTGCTCGGATTTTCCGGATTCGGCCCCGGTCGCCTGGAGCTGCGTCAATCACCGCTGCGCTCGATGGTTCGGCAACTTCCCATGATGCTGCCCCTGGCGATTTGTCTTGGATTAACGGGTGTTTTTACGGTTCGCCGCCTGATGCAGGGGGCGTGCCGCCGGATACTCATCGCCTGGCTGCTGGCCATTGCGTTTCCATCCGCCGTGATATTGGGTGCCTGTCTGTTTTTGGAGGCGAGGCCAACGCCGCGCGACTTCATTCCCGCCCTGCCCGGCATTGTTCTTTTCCTTGCCGCCGCAATGGTCGCCGCACTCGGACAAAAATCGCTCCTGTTTCGGGCAGTAACAATTGCCATCCCCATTCTTTGGCTGGCTTCCGGTCTGAATTTGCGGTGGCGACAAAGTTACGCCAAGGACGATTACCGCGCCGCAGCTGCCGTAATTTCCGCCGCACTCCGGCAAAGCAAGGAAGTCTGGTGGGCCGCCGACGCCGCTGCCGCCTTCATTTATTTTACGCCGGTTTCCATGACGGAAACAGCCGGTCGTGCGTGGGCCATGCAAAGTCCCCCGTGGGACGACATCCGCTTCAAACTTCCGCCCCGTGTCATCGTCATCAGCCGTCCGGATATTTTCGACCGACAGGGTGCGGTGGCCCGCTATGCTTCGGAAAATCACTTTGTCCCTTCCCTTCGACTTCGCGGCATCGTAATTATGACGCGAGAGAACGATCCTCTGCCGCGCGTAAAATCCCAATTTCTTCCAGAGGGCAATTAAGGCGGACTCCCATCTGCGAATTCCAAAGAAAATCCTGCATTACCCTGTCCCGTTGACGGGATTGATGAATGCCTGAGCACGCCGGAGCCGGCGGTGGTGATTTGATTAACGCGATGGAAAATTTTTCGTGTGGCGGACGGATGACGATTTTACAAAAGAACATCCTGATCGCTGCCTTTCATAAACCCGCAGTTTCCGGCCGATTCTTTAATGATAAAAAAAATGGGCGGCCTGATGACCGCCCATTTTGCATATCTGATTACCGTAAGGTCAGCTCGGCGAGCCTTGCTCGGTCTTATCCTTGCTCTTCTCCTTGTCGCTGTCGGAACAGCAGGCGAAAGAGGTTGTGGCAAAAGCAGCCAAAGCGAGTGCCATTACAGCGAGTGTCATTAGGTTTTTCATCGAATGTATAAGACCACACTTTTCCTTAAACGTTCAAATTATTTTTGAGCGTCCGCCCGTCACATTCCCGTCAAGGTCACCGCAATTTCCCGCCGATGCGAGGCGCAACGGTGTTCGAGCAAAAAAATTCCCTGCCAGGTTCCAAGAACCATGCGCCCGCCAGTAACCGGAATCACTTCGCTGGTGCGCGTGACGGCCATTCGCAAATGACTCGCCGTGTCATCAGGCCCCTCCGCCGTGTGAACATGCCAGGCGGCACCATCCGGCGC